>NZ_CP160403.1:936428-1248571 GCF_040782645.1 Streptomyces sp. HUAS ZL42 | reverse complement strand
GATTTCACGCATCATCGGCTCCTCTCACCACGGCGGCCAGCTTCTCCAGTGCGGCCAGGCTGTGCCCTTCGAGGAAGGCGTCCACGCTCGGCAGCGCCGCCGCCATCCCGGCGGCCAGCGGCGCGTAACCGGGACGCGCCTTGCGCGGATTGGCCCAGATCACCCGGTGCGCCAGCCGGTGCAGACGCCGCATCCGTTCCGCGAGCAACTGCGGATCACCGCGTTCCCAGCCGTCCGACAGCAGCACCACGACCGCACCGCGCGCCATGCCCCGCTGCCCCCAGCGGTCCAGGAACTCCCGCAGCAGCTCACCCAGCCGGGTACCCCCGCGCCAGTCGGGCACCGCCGCCGCGACCGCCGACATCGCCAGGTCCGGATCGCGGTGCGACAGCTCCCTGGTCACCCGGGTCAGCCGGGTGCCGATCGTGAACGCCTCCGCCCGCGCGCCGCGCACGGCGGCGTGCGCGAACCGCAGCAGAGCGTCCGCGTACGGCGCCATGGAGCCGCTGACGTCCACGAGCAGCACGATCCGGCGCGGCCGCTCGGCCCGCGCGTGCCGCCGCAGCAGTGCGGGCTCCCCGCCGCGCCGCAGCAGCTCCCGTACCGTCCGCCGCGGGTCGACGTCACCGCGCCGGGCCGGCCGCCGGCGAGGGGTGCGCCGCGCCTGACCGCGCAGAGTGAGGGCGGCCAGCAGCCGCCGCACCTGCGCCCGCTCGGCCGCGTCCAGCTCGGCGAAGTCCCGGTGGCGCAGCACCTCGGCGGAACCGGCGAGGGCGGCGACGGGCGGAGCGGGCGGCCCGTTGCCCCGGCCGGCTTCGGCGGGAGCGTCCCGTACGACGAGCCGCAGCCGGGGCGGGGGAGCGGTGCGCGCCACCGGACCCGGAGAACCACCGGCGCCGAAGTACGCCGCGAACACCCGCTCGTACCGGTCGAGGTCGTCCCGGCCGCCGCACAGGGTGAGCCGCCCCGCCCAGTACACGTCCGCCCGCGCCTTTGGACCCAGCACGTCCACCGCCCGTATGAACGCGTGCACCCGCTCGGCACTGGCCTCGACCCCGGCCGCCCGCAGCGCGCGGGCGAAGCCCAGGAGGGCGGCGTCGGCGGGGAGCATGCCCATCACGCCCCCCGCGCCGCGAGTACCGCCGCCAGGTCGAGCCCCCGCGCTCGCTCGGCGTCCTCCCGGTACTTCAGCACCGAGCCCAGCGTCGCCACCGCCAGTTCCGCGTCCACCTCGGTCGCCCCGAGGGCGTCCAGTGCCTGTGCCCAGTCGAGGGTCTCGGCGACCCCCGGTGGCTTCACCAGGTCCTCGGCGCGCAGTGCCTGCACCAGGGCGGTGACCTGTTCGGCAAGCCGGGCCGAGACGCCGGGCAACCGCCTTCGCACGATGGCGAGTTCGCGGGCGAATCCGGGATGGTCGAACCAGTGGTACAGGCAGCGCCGCTTCAGGGCGTCGTGCACCTCGCGGGTCCGGTTGGAGGTGAGCACGACCACCGGCGGCACCTCGGCCCGCAGCGTGCCCAGTTCGGGGATCGTGATCGTGAACTCCGACAGCAGTTCGAGGAGGAACGCCTCGAACTCGTCGTCGGCCCGGTCGATCTCGTCGACGAGCAGCACCGACGGATGGGTCTCCAGGGCCCGCAGCAGCGGCCGGGCGATCAGGAAACGCCTGTCGTAGAGCTCGCCCTCGAGGCGTTCGGCGTCGGAGACCCCGGCCGCCTCGGCCGCCCGCAGATGGAGCAGCTGGCGCGGGAAGTCCCAGTCGTACAGGGCCTGCGCGGCGTCGATGCCCTCGTGGCACTGCAGCCGGATCAGCGGCGCGCCGAGCGCTTCGGCGAGGGCGGACGCGAGCGCGGTCTTGCCCACGCCCGCGTCGCCCTCGCAGAAGATCGGCCGGTGCAGCCTGAGGGCCAGGAAGCAGGCGATGGCCAGCCCGTCGTCGACGAGGTACCCCGTCTCCTCCAGACGGGCCCGCACCTGCTCCGGGCCGTCCATCCGCGTGATCGGCGCTCACCCCATTCCGGAGGCGGCCAGGACCGCCCGCTTGGTGAGGACCCGTGCAAGGTGCGCCCGGTACTCGGGCGAGGCCGCGGTGTCCTGGGAGGGATGGGTGCCCTCCGCCGCGGCCTCCGCGGCCCGGGCCACCGCGTCCGCGTCCCCGGCGCCGGACATGGCCTGTTCGGCGGCCGGGGCACGCAGGGGCGTGGCGCCCATGTTGGTCAGGGCGATCCGTGTCTCGGTGATGTGCCCGTCGTCGCGCCGCACCAGCGCGGCCACGCCGACCGTCGCCCAGGACTGGGCGACCCGGTGGAACTTCTCGTACCGGAAACCCCAGCCGTCCGCCTTCGGGATCCGGACCTCCAGCAGCAACTCGTCGGGCGCCAGAGCCGATTGCAGGTAGTCGACGAAGAAGTCCCGCGCGGCGATCGTGCGTCGGCCTCCCGGCCCCTGCGCGACGAACTCGGCGTCCAGCGCCAGGACGACGGCGGGCAGGTCACCGGCCGGGTCGGCGTGCGCGAGTGAGCCGCCGAGGGTGCCCCGGCGCCGTACGGCCGGGTCCGCGACCGTGGAGGTGGCGGCCGCCAGCAGTCCGGCGTGCCGCCGGACCAGGGGGTCCGCGATGACGTCGTGGTGCGTGGTCATCGCGCCGATGACGAGCATGTCGCCGTCCTCGCGGACCCCGCGCAGCTCGGGGATCCGGTTGACGTCCACGACGAGTTCCGGGAAGGCCAGCCGCAGCCTCATCAGCGCGAGCAGGCTCTGCCCGCCGGCCAGCACCTTGGCCTCCTCGCCCGCGTCTGCGAGCGTGCGCACCGCCTCGTCGACGGTGCTGGGACGGGCGTAGTCGAATGCGGGGGGAATCATGCCGACGCCTCCTTCGCGGACCGAAGTGCCTGCCAGACCCGTTCGGCCGTACACGGCATCCGCATGTCCTGGACGCCCAGCGGGCGCAGTGCGTCCACGACCGCGTTGACCACGGCGGGCGTCGAGGCGATCGTGCCCGCCTCGCCGACTCCCTTCACCCCCAGGGGGTTTGAGGTGGCCGGTGTCTCGGTCCGGTCGGTGACGAACTCGGGCAGGTCCGGTGCGGCCGGGACCATGTAGTCGGCCAGCGTGCCGGTGACCAGGTTGCCCTCCTCGTCGTACAGGGCCTCCTCGTACAGGGCCTGGGAGATGCCCTGGGCGATGCCGCCGTGCAGCTGGCCCTCGACGATGAGCGGGTTGACCACCTTGCCGACGTCGTCCACGCACACGTACGACCGGATGTGCACGGCACCCGTCTCGGTGTCGACCTCGACCGCGCACAGGTGCGTGCCGTGCGGGTACGAGAACGTGTCGGGGTCGAGGACGTGTTCGGCGTTGATCGACGGTTCCATGCCGTCGGGCAGTCCGTGCGAGGTGAACGTCTCGAAGGCCACCTCCTGGATGGTCTTCCGCGCCTCGGGCGAGCCCTTGACGGAGAAGGCGCCCTCCGCGAACTCCAGGTCCGCCTCGTTGGCCTCCAGCAGATGCGCGGCGACCTTGCGGGCCTTGTCCACCACCTTGCGCGCCGCCTCGTGGACGGCGACGCCCCCGATGACGAGCGAGCGCGAGCCGTAGGTGTCCATGCCGTGCGTCGCCAGCCTCGTGTCACCGTGCATCACTTCGACGTCCTCGAAGGGCACGCCGAGGACGTCGGCGGCGATCTGGCTCCAGGAGGTCACATGGCCCTGGCCGTGGGGGCTGGTGCCGGTGATGACCTCGACCTTGCCGGTGGGCAGCACCCTGATGTTCGCCGCCTCCCAGCCGCCCGCCGCGTAGCGCATCTCGCCCAGCCAGCGGCTCGGCGCGAGGCCGCACATCTCGGTGTACGTGGAGACGCCGATGCCGAGCCGGACGGTGTCGCCCCGGTGGTTTCGGTCCGCCTGCTCGGCGCGCAGCTTGTCGTAGTCGAACAGCGCGATCGCCTTGTCGGTGGCCGCCTCGTAGTTGCCGCTGTCGTAGGTGAGCCCCGCGATCGTGGTGTACGGGAACTCCTCGTGCCGGATCCAGTTGTGGCGCCTCAGCTCCAGGGGGTCCATCCCGAGTTCGGCCGCCAGATCGTCCATGATCCGTTCGATCGCGAAGGTCGCCTCCGGGCGGCCCGCTCCCCGGTAGGCGTCGATCGGGGTGCGGTTGGTGAAGACGCCGGTGCAGGAGAAGTCGTAGGCCCGCATCTTGTAGATCGCCGGGTACATGGAGGCGCCGAGGACCGGGATCCCCGGGCTGAGCAGCATCAGGTACGCACCCATGTCGGCCAGCAGTGAGACCTTCAGGCCGAGCAGCGTTCCGTCGCGGCGCGCGGCGACCTCGATGTCCTGGACCTGGCTGCGGCCGTGGTGGGTGGCGACATTGGCCTCGGCGCGGGACTCGGTCCACTTCAGCGGGCGGCCCAGGCGCTTGGCCAGTACGAGGGTGATGACCTCCTCCCCGTACACCTGGAGCTTGGAGCCGAAGCCGCCGCCCACGTCGGGGGCGACCACGCGGATCTTGTTCTCCGGGATGCCGGTGGTGACGGCGAGCAGGACACGCAGGACGTGCGGGACCTGGGTGGAGGAGTAGAGGGTGAAGTCCCCCGACGCCGCCAGCGGGGTGACCACGACGGCGCGCGGCTCCATCGCGGTCGGGATGAGGCGCTGCTGGTGGTAGCGACGGGTCAGGACGACCTCGGCCTGCGCCTTGGCGGCCTCGTAGTCGCCGCTGGTCGCGTGGTAGTTGTACGAGCGGTTGGTGCCCTTGTCGGAGTGGACCGGCGGAGCGTCCTCGGCCAGTGCCGGCTCGATGTCCAGGACAGCGGGCAGCGGGGTGTAGTCGACCTCGATGGCCTCCAGGGCGTCGGAGGCCGTGTACCGGTCGCGGGCCACCACGACCGCCACCGGGTCGCCGGCGTAACGCACCTCGTCGACGGCGATCGGCGGGTGGTCCGGCACCACGGTGTCCTCGGCGACGGGCCAGGCGCAGGGCAGCGAGCCCATCTCCTCCGCGACGTCGCGTCCGCTGAACGCGGCGATGACGCCCGGGCGTTCGAGGGCAGCCGAGACGTCGACGCGCTCGATGCGGGCGTGGGCCATCGGGCTGCGCAGGATCGCCAGGTGCAGCAGTCCGTTGACGCTGATGTTGTCGGTCCAGTTGGTCTGCCCGGTGATCAGGTGGGCGTCCTCCTTGCGGGGCCGGGCGCGGCCGACCTCCCGCTGCGCGGTCTCGGTCATGCCGTGACCTCCTGTTCGGAGACGTCCAGCACGGCCCGCACGATGTTCTGGTACCCGGTGCAGCGGCAGAGGTTGCCCTCCAGCCCGTGCCGCACCTCGTCCGGCGTGGGGTGCGGGTGTTCGCGCAGCAGTTCGCGGGCCGCCATGATCATCCCCGGGGTGCAGTAGCCGCACTGGAGCGCGTGCCGCTCGTGGAAGGCCCGCTGGAGGGCCGTCCACTCGCCGTCACGGGCCAGCCCCTGCACGGTGGTCACCTCGCTCCCGTCCGCCTGGACGGCGAGCACGCTGCAGCTCTTGACGGCGGCGCCGTCCAGCTCGACCGTGCAGGTTCCGCAGTTCGAGGTGTCGCAGCCGATCGGGGTGCCGGTCAGGCCGAGGCGGTCGCGCAGGTAGTGGATCAGGAGGAGACGGGGTTCCACGTCGTCCTCGTACGTCGTGCCGTCCACCTTCACCGAGATGTGCGTCATGTGCCCTCCAGGGACTGTGTGGGCGGATGAGAGGCGAAACATCGGCTGATCGTGATGTACGTCACTCTATGACCGCACCGGGGAAGCGGCGAGTGCTGCGGCGGGCTTCGTTGAGCGTTAATCGATTGCCCGGCTGCGTGCCGGTCTGTTGCACTGCACGGGTTCAGTCGGCAGCCAGGCGAGGAGCAGCAATGCGAGCACCGTTCATGTCCGCCCAGGAAGGAACGACCCCCATTTCAAAGGACATGACGCCTCGTGCACTTGCTCAACCTCGGGATCCTCGCGCACGTCGACGCCGGTAAGACCAGCCTGACCGAGCGGCTGCTGCACTCGGTCGGGATCATCGACGAGATCGGCAGCGTCGACGCCGGCAGCACGCAGACCGACACCCTCGCGCTGGAGCGGCAGCGCGGCATCACCATCAAGTCCGCCGTCGTCTCCTTCCCGGTGGACGACGTGACGGTCAACCTGATCGACACCCCCGGTCACCCGGACTTCATCGCCGAGGTGGAACGGGTGCTCGGCGTGCTCGACGGCGCCGTGCTCGTCGTCTCGGCCGTCGAGGGTGTGCAGGCGCAGACGCGTGTGCTGATGCGGACCCTGCGGCGGCTGCGCATCCCCACCCTGATCTTCGTCAACAAGATCGACCGCCGCGGGGCGCGGTACGAGGGCGTCCTGCGGGCGATCGCCGAGCGCCTGACGCCGGCGGTCGTACCGATGGGCGAGGTCGCCGCACTCGGCACCCGCCGGGCCGCGTTCCTTCCCGGACCCGGCGGCGCCGACGTCCTCGCCGACCACGACGACGAGCTGCTCGCCGCGTACGTCGACGACACCGTCACCCGCGACCGTCTGCACGCGGCCCTCGTCGCCCAGACCCGCCGGGCCCTCGTGCATCCGGTGTACTTCGGCTCCGCGGCGACAGGAGCGGGCGTGGATGCGCTGATCTCCGGCATCAGGGGACTGCTGCCCGCCGCCGAGGGCGATCCCGACGGGCCGCTCTCGGGCACGGTGTTCAAGGTCGAGCGCGGCCCGGCGGGGGAGAAGGTGGCGTACGCACGGTTGTTCTCCGGTACGCTGCGCACGCGTGACCAGGTCCTTTTCGGTGAGGCGCGCACCGAGGGCAAGGTCACCGCGATCAGTGTCTTCGACCACGGCACGGACGTCCGGGACGACGCGGCTCCGGCCGGGAGGAT
This sequence comes from Streptomyces sp. HUAS ZL42, assembly GCF_040782645.1. Classification (GTDB taxonomy): domain Bacteria; phylum Actinomycetota; class Actinomycetes; order Streptomycetales; family Streptomycetaceae; genus Streptomyces. The sequence goes on along the minus strand of NZ_CP160403.1, from coordinate 1,241,686 downwards.
CGCCCGGCTGTGGGGGCTCGCCGACGTCAGGATCGGCGACTGCCTCGGCGTACCGCGCGAACAGGCCGCGCACCACTTCGCCCCGCCCACCCTCGAGACCGTGGTCGTGCCCGGCCGGGACACCGACCGGGGGGCCCTGCACCTCGCCCTCACCCAGCTCACCGAACAGGACCCGCTGATCGGCCTGCGTCACGACGAGGTGCGCCGGGAGATCTCCGTGTCCCTCTACGGCGAGGTGCAGAAGGAGGTCCTCCAGGCCACCCTCGCCGACGAGTACGGCCTCGACGTCGCCTTCCGCGGGACGACACCCCTGTGCATCGAGCGGCCGTCCGGGACGGGAGCGGCGGTGGAGTTCATCAAGAAGGACCCGAACCCGTTCCTCGCCACGGTCGGTCTGCGCGTCGATCCGGCGCCGGCCGGGACCGGCGTGAGCTTCGGCCTCGAGGTGGAGCTGGGGGCCATGCCGTACGCCTTCTTCAAGGCCGTCGAGGACACCGTGCGCGAAACGCTCGCCCAGGGTCTGCACGGCTGGCAGGTCGCCGACTGCGCGGTGACCATGACCCACTCCGGATACTGGCCCCGGCAGAGCCACGCCCACCAGGGCTTCGACAAGAGCATGTCGAGCACCGGCGCCGACTTCCGCGGACTGACCCCGCTGGTCCTGATCGAGGCGCTGCGCCGGGCGGGCACACAGGTGTACGAGCCGATGCACCGCTTCCGCCTCGAGGCCCCGGCGGACACGCTGGGCGCGCTGCTGCCGGTGCTGGCCAGGCGGCGGGCCGTGCCGCAGACGACCGGGACGCGCCGGGAGTCGTGCGTGCTGGAGGGTGCGGTGCCCGCGGCCCATGTGCACGCGCTGGAGCAGCAACTGCCCGGGCTGACCCGCGGTGAGGGCGAACTGGAGAGCGCCTTCGACCACTACGCCCCTGTCGCGCGCGGCACGGTGCCCGAGCGGCCCCGCACCGACCACAACCCGCTGAACCGTAAGGAGTACTTGTTGAACGTGACGCGCCGAGTGGTGAGTTGAGGCGGCAGAGAGGGAACATACCCCGAATTCCTGAAACTTACTCAAGAGTCAGAAGTATTGACGGTGTCCGGAAATCGCCCGACTGTAGTGGACATGCCGAATATCCGGGCACGTCTGCTCGTTGTTCTGGTTGTCCTTTTCGGATCACTGACGGTGGCGGGTACCCCGTCCGCCACCGCCGCCACCCTCCCCGACTCCCTCTGGTTCGACGGCACATCCCTGACCGTCTCAGGCGGCCGCTTCACCGACGGCCAGGGCCGCGAGGTCGTGCTGCGCGGCTACAACGTCTCCGGCGAGACCAAGCTGGACGAGAACCACGGACTCCCCTTCGCCTCCGTCACCGACGCGAAGAAGTCGGCGACCGCGCTGCGCGCCCTCGGCGGCGGCAACTCGGTCCGCTTCCTGCTCTCCTGGGCCTACGCCGAGCCGGTGCGCGGCCAGGTGGACACGGCGTACCTGGCCGCCGCGACGGACCAGATGCGGGCGTTCCTCGACGCCGGCATCCGCGTCTACCCCGACTTCCACCAGGACCTCTACTCCCGCTACCTCTTCGACCCGGACAGCTGGTACACGGGCGACGGCGCGCCCAAGTGGGCCGTGGAGCTGGGCGACTACCCGGACGAGTCCTGCGGGATCTGCTTCTTCTGGGGCCAGAACATCACCCAGAACGGAGCGGTGAAGGAGGCGTCGTACGACTTCTGGCACAACGCCTACGGACTGCAGGACGCCTTCCTGGCGACCGCCCAGCAGACCATGACGTACGTCAGACAGCACCTGACCGCCGAGGAGTTCGCGGGCGTCGTCGGCTTCGACCCCTACAACGAGCCCTACGCGGGCAGCTACGACTCGGGGCAGACGAGCCGCACCTGGGAGCGGGACGTGCTGTGGCCCTTCTACGTGAAGTTCCGCGCCCGGATGGACGCGGCCGGCTGGCAGGACAAGCCGGCCTTCGTCGAGCCGAACCTCTTCTGGAACGCCAACATCGACTTCCAGAAGCAGGAGGGCGGCCTGCTGGACGCGGGTACGCTCGGCTCGCGCTACGTCTTCAACACCCACTTCTACGACCAGAAGGCCATCTCGGGGATCCTGATGTGGGGCAAGGCGGCCGACGGCCAGTACGCCACCGATTTCGGGACGGTCCGCGACCGCGCCTCGGCAGTCGGGACGACGGCCGTGGTCAGCGAGTTCGGGCACCCGCTGTCGGGGACGGTGTCGGACAAGGCGCCGACCGTCCTGAAGGCGATGTACCAGGCCCTGGACTCCCGCCGCCCCGGCTCGACCTGGTGGACCCAGGCGGCAACCAGTGGACCGGTGCTGTCGGGATCACAATGGCAGTGGGACATCTACAACGGACGTCACCACGAGCTGATGAACGGCAACCCCGACAAGGTGCTCACCTCCGGCGACGCCTGGAACGACGAGGACCTGTCGGCCGTACGCCTGGACGACTCGGGTGCGGTGACGCTGCGTCAGGATGCCCGGCTCCTCGACCGGGTCTATCCGAGCGCCACCGCCGGTACGACGGTCGCCTTCACCTACGAGGACCGCTCACGGGACGGCTCGACGACCCTGACCTGGAACCCGGTGCCGAGTTCCCTGCCGAACGTGGCACAGCTGGTGGGCTCCGGCCAGTACGGGCTGCTGGTGTGGCGCTCGGGCAGTGGCTCGGCACCCACCGAACTGCACCTGCCGGCGTCCTTCCCGACCTCGGCGACCACGGTCGTCTCCGACCTGGGCACGGTGTACGCCCCGCCGTCGTACACCTCGACGACCCCGGTCGGCGTGGCGCCCGAGCCGGGCGGCACCGGCAGCCGCCGCCTGCTGCTCACCGACGCGGACTCGGGCGTCCTGCACTACGCGCTGGTGACCAACGGGGCGACGGCACCGTCGGCGACCGTGCTGGCGGCGGCCCGTTCCGAACTGACCGCGTGGGCCGCGAAGACCATCGGTTGAGCACCCCCGGCACGGCGGAGCGGGCACTCCGGGCGCGCGGTGCGCCGGGGTGCCCGCTCCGTTGTGACCGCCCGCCCCGCACCTGGCGGCGAGGGGGGAAGGGGGCCGGGTGCCGAGAGGCGTGCGGTACGTGAGGGGGTGGGGGCTCAGCTGCCGGAGCCCGTCCAGTCGGCCTTCACATGGCCGAGGCGGACGCGCTGCGGATGGTCGCCCACCGGCACCGACAGCACCTTCTTGCCGGTCGCGAAGTCGATGGCCGTGACCTGGTCGGCGCCGCTCTCGGAGACGATGCAGTCCTTGCCGTCGCCGCTGACGGTGGCCCAGTAGGGCTTGGAGGTGGTGACCAGCGGGCCCTCCTGGAGCGTGGCGCGGTCGACGACCGTCGCGTAGTCGTCCATCGTGCCCGCGACGCACAGCTTGCTGCCGTCCGGCTTCATCGAGATGCCGTGGTGGCGCGAGTCGTTGACGTAGGTGGTGCGGTCGTCGCTGGTCGCCGGATTCTTCGGCAGGGTCTTCGTCCGGGTGATCTTGTCCGTGACGAGGTCGTACTCGAAGAAGCCGTTGAAGAACGACACCTGGAAGTACAGCTTGGACTCGTCTGGCGAGAAGACGGCCGGGCGGACGGCGTCCGAGTAGTCCGTGAGGCCGATCGCGTCGAGACGCGCCCGCATGTCGATGACCTTGACCTGCTTGTACGTGGTCGCGTCGACGACCGTGATGCGCCGGTCGCCCTTCGTCCAGTCCAGCCAGGGCGCGTCGAGCGCGGTGTTCACGTCGCCGATCGCCATGTTGTAGATGTACTTGCCGTCCTTGGTGAAGATGTTCTCGTGCGGCTTGTCGCCGGTGGCGAACGAGCCCAGCTGCTTGCCGGTGTCGATGTCCAGCACGTGCACGGTGTTGGAGGTGGACGCGGAGACCGCGACGCGGGTGCCGTCGGGGGAGACCGCCATGTGGTCGGAGCGGTAACCGGACACCGGGAAGCGCCAGTTGATGGCGCCCGTGGCCAGGTCGATCGACACGACGTCCGCGAAGCTCGGACGCGAGACGACCACCGACGTGCCGTCGGGGGTGGAGTACATGTCGTCGACGAACTGGTCGTGCCCCTCGCCGACGGTGTTGCGGATGATCATGAAGTAGGACCACTTGATCGGATCGGCGTTGATCTCCGCCATCCGCTGGTCCTTGTCCGGGATCACGTTGATCCGGCCGATCTTCGCGAAGTCGCCGGTGGACTTGATGACGTCCGCGGTGCCGTCCCAGTTGTTGCCGACGAACAGCACCTCGCGCAGGGCGGCGGTGTCGGATGCCGCGGTGGCGGCGGTCGCGGGCGCGGTAACGGTCAGCACGAGGGCGGCGGCTACGGAGCAAAGTCTGGGTCTGAAGACCGGCATGACTGCTCTCTCCTCTGGGGGTGGACGGGTGCCAGGGCGTGGCGAGGAATCTGAACACGGCTGCATTCAGAGTGAACTTACTCGAAAGTAAGGAGGGGGTCGCCTTTTCGACAAGACTGCGTACACGACAAAATTGATGTCGTGGGACGGACGAGGCAGCGGGGAGGAGCGGGGTGACGGGCAGGCTCAAGGCGCCGACGGGCCGCTACGGCGGCAAGTCCGCCCAGGAGCGGCAGGCCGAGCGACGCGGAAGATTCCTGGGCGCGGCACTCCAGCTGTTCGGGGACACCCCGGGCTACCGCGCCACGACCGTCGCGGCGCTGAGCGAGGCGGCGGGACTGTCGACCCGGCAGTTCTACGAGGAGTTCCGCACCCTCGAGGACGTCCTGGCCGCCCTCCACCTCCAGGTCAACGACTGGGCGGAGGAGGCGGTCCTGACCGCGTTCGCCGCCACGGATGGCCTGCCTCTCCTGGACCGGGTCACCGCGATCTTCCGGGCCTACGCGGGGAACGTCACCGCCGATCCGCGCCGCATCCGCATCACCTTCGTCGAGATCATCGGGGTCAGCGGGCGCCTGGAGGAACAGCGCCTCGCCCGCCGCGCACGCTGGGTCGACCTCATCTGCGCCGAGGCGACGGCGGCCGCGGCCCGTGGCGAGGCGGCCCCCCGTGACTACCGCCTCGCCTCGACGGCCTTCATCGGCAGCGTCAACGGACTGCTCCACGACTGGAGCGCGGGATGGGTGGACGCGACGCTGGACGAGGTGGTCGACGAACTGGTCCGGCTGCTGCTGGGGATTCTGCGGCCGGACGGGTGGCGTACGACGAGTGGGTGCTGATCAACTCCGGCCGGAGAGCAGTTAATCTGCCGGGGTGCACTCGTATGGGGAACTGACGTCGGCGGAGCGCGAGTTGTGGGATGCGTACCCCACGGGTCGCCTGGTGGACTTCAGTACGGGCGGACCGGAGGACGACCCCGAGAAGGGGGACGGCTGGGGTGCCGAACGGACGGTCCGGGCCGAGGTCGTGACCGCGCTGCTGTTCGGCGCGAACCCGGGTAGGCCGGGGAGCGCCCCGGGTCTGCGGCTTCGGGGCGCCCGCATCAGCGGGAACCTCAATCTCAGCGGTGCGGAGATAGGGCACGAACTGTGGTTCGGATCGTGCTGGTTCGAGCAGACCGTGAGTCTGTACGGGGCCGCGACCCGGACCATCGAGATCCAGGACAGCCGGATTCCGGGCATCAACCTGGCGATGGCCCGTGCGGAGGGCCGTGTCGCCCTGCGCGGCACGGTGGTGCGCGGCAGGCTGGCGCTGACCAACGCCCGGCTGGCCGGCGAGTTGATCCTCACCGGAGCGGTCCTCTCGCACGAGGACAGCTGGGCCCTGTTCGCGGGTGGACTCGTCGTGGAGGGCGGGGTCTTCTGCCGGGGGACGATCGTGCGGGGCGGCATACGGCTCCTGGGGGCGCAGCTGGCCGGGGGACTGCACATGGAGGGCGCGCGGATCAGTAATCCCGGTGACGTCGCCCTCATCGCCGACAACGCGATCGTCCGCACCGTGGACCTGTCCCGGGGCTTCACGGCCCAGGGGACGATCAGCCTGCGCGGTGCGCAGATACCGGACCAGCTGACCTTCGACGGCGCCGTCCTCGACGCCGAGGGCACCGCGGTGGACTGCACCCGCATGCAGACGGGCGTCTTCGTCTTCACCCCCGCAGCACCGCCGTCCGGCCCGGTCGACCTGCAGGGCGCCCAGGCCGTGACCGTGCACGACCGGGAGGGCGCCTGGCCGGACGTCGTACGGTTGCGGGGCTTCACCTACGGCTCCCTCGACGGCGAGGACGGCTCCCGGCCGGACTCGGCGGCGTACCGCGTGGCGTGGCTCCGCCGCCAACCGGGCTATGCGGCCCAGCCGTACGAGCAACTCGCCGCCTGCTACCGGCAGATCGGCCACGACGACGACGCCCGCCGGGTCCTGCTGGCCAAGCAACGGCACCGCAGGAGGACCCAGGGCCGTGCCGCACGCCTGTGGGGACACCTCCTCGATGTCACGGTCGGCTACGGCTACCGCCCCTGGCTGGCGGGGATCTGGCTGGCGGCGCTCGCGCTGCTCGGCACCACCGTTTTCGCCACGCACTCTCCGAAGGCGACCGAACCCGGTCAGGTCCCCCCGTTCAACCCCTTCGTCTACACCCTCGACCTGCTGATCCCCATCGGCGGCCTCGGCCAGCGCAGTGCCTGGTTCTGGGAGGGAGGGACGCCCGCGTGGCTGGCCTACGGGCTCACCGCGGCGGGCTGGATTCTGACGACGGCGGTCCTTGCGGGCATCACTCGTACTCTGAACAGGAACTGACGCCGGTTCTGTCCGGCGGACGAGGGAGGAAGCAAGGCAGCTGAACCGGGGCCGGGTGCATCCGGCCGCAAGGCGGAGGGCTGGTGCTCGGGTCCGGGTCTCGGCCTCTTGGCGCGGCATTGCCTGACAACGGCGGCTCTCGTCCCATCACCCGTACCGTGAACGGGAACCGACGCTCTATCGGGCCAATCGGCCCACCGCCTCGACCACCGGCGCCACGCCGTCCTCCTCGCGAACCCGCGCGCCCAAGTCCCGCGCGCGCTCGCGGTAGGCAGGCTCCCGCGTCACCCGGGTGAGGGCGGTCGCCAGCCTGTCGGTGGTCAGGCGGCGCAGTGGTACCGCTTCCGGGGCCACGCCCAGGGTGACGAGCCGGGCGGCCCAGAAGCCCTCGTCGAACTGGATCGGGACCGGTACCGCGGGGACTCCGGCGCGCACCCCGGCCGCCGTCGTGCCCGCGCCGCAGTGGTGGACCACCGCGGCCATCCGCGGGAAGAGCACGGAGTGGGGGACCTCGTCGACGGTCAGCATGTCGTCTCCGACCGCCTCCAGTCCGCCCCAGCCCCGCTGGATCACTCCGCGCAGTCCCGCCCGGCGCAGGGCGCGTACGATCTCGGCGCTCAGACGCTGCGGATCGGGCACGGTCGCGCTGCCCAGGCCCACGAAGACCGGGGCGGGACCAGCGTCGAGGAAGTCCCCTAATCGGGAGGGGAGTTGGGCCTCTCGGTCGTACGGCCACCAGTACCCGGCGACATCGAGGCCCGCCCGCCAGTCCCGCGGCCGGGGCACCACCAGCGGGCTGAAACCGTGCAGCACGGGCCACCCCTGCCGCTCCCGGGCGCGCAGCGCGGCGCGGGGACGCCCTACGCCGTTGAGGCCCTTGAGGCCCAGCCGGGCCCGCGCCATCGGTACGGCACCCACGAAGATCCGCTCCACAGCCAGCCCGACGCCGTGCCCGGCGATCCGGTTACCGAGGCGTCCCAAGGAGCCGCCCCCGAGCACCGGGGGTGCGAACTCCCTTGTGGGGGCCAGGGGTTGAAGATAGACGCCGAGGCTCGGCAGTGACAGGCCCTCGGCGACGGCGTGTCCCAGCGGGGCCAGTGAGCCCGACAGCAGCAGGACGTCGCTCTCGTGCGCGGCCGCCACGAGGTCGTCAGTCATCCGCTCGACGAGCTCCCGCGCCATCGCGGCCAGCCGGGCCAGCTTGCCCACTCCGGTCGCACTGCGGTGCAAACCCCGTCCCTGCGAGGACTCCAGCTGCGCCCGGGGATCCACGGGCAGCGCGTGGAAGCCGAGGCCGGAGCCCCTCACGAGCGCCTCGAAGGAGCCGTGGGTGACCAGGGTGACCTCGTGTCCCGCGCGCAGGAGGCCGTGCCCGAGCCCGGTGTAGGGTGCCACGTCGCCACGGGAGCCCGCCGTCATGATCGCCACTCGCACGACTGTCAGTATGGCGCCGACGCGAGTGTCCCGGGGGCGAACGGCCCGTGAGGGGGGACGAATTCACTCCTGTCACGCCCGTTGACTTCACCCTCCGTCGGCCATACTTTCGGCGCGCGATGTGTTCGATTCATCGATCCTTGTTCGAAATATCGGCATCGTTGAGCCCTCTCCCGTACGAAGGAGCCGCCCCGTGTACCCCCCACCCCGCTCGCGCCTGGCCGTACGCTGCAGATCCGCCGCCCTGCGCGCCCTCGCGCTTGCGCTGACCGCGACCGCCGCCCTGCTCTTCACCCAGCCCGGTGAGGCCAAGGCCGCGACCTCGCGTCAGATAGCTGTCCCCAGCGCCCCGATGGGCTGGGCGTCCTGGAACAGCTTCGCCGCGAAGATCGACTACAACGTCATCAAGCAGCAGGCCGACGCCTTCGTCGCGGCGGGCCTCCCGGCGGCCGGGTACAAGTACATCAACATCGACGAGGGGTGGTGGCAGGGCACCCGCGACAGCGCCGGCAACATCACCGTCGACACGACCGAGTGGCCCGGCGGAATGAGCGCCATCGCGGACTACATCCACAGCAAGGGCCTGAAGGCCGGCATCTACACCGACGCCGGCAAGGACGGCTGCGGCTACTACTTCCCGACCGGCCGCCCCGCAGCGCCCGGCAGCGGCAGCGAGGGCCACTACGACCAGGACATGCTCCAGTTCTCCAAGTGGGGCTTCGACTTCGTCAAGGTCGACTGGTGCGGCGGCGACGCGGAAGGGCTCGACGCGGCGACGACGTACAAGGCGATCAGCGACTCGGTCGCCAAGGCGACGGCCACCACCGGCCGCCCGCTGACCCTCTCGATCTGCAACTGGGGCAAGCAGAACCCCTGGAACTGGGCGCCGGGCCAGGCCCCGATGTGGCGGACCAGCACCGACATCATCTTCTACGGCAACAAGCCGTCGATGACCAACCTGCTGTCCAACTTCGACCAGACCCTGCACCCCACGGCCCAGCACACCGGCTACTACAACGACCCGGACATGCTGATGGTGGGCATGGACGGCTTCACCGCCGCCCAGAACCGCACCCACATGAACCTGTGGGCCATCTCCGGCGCCCCGCTCCTCGCCGGAAACGACCTGTCGACGATGACGGCCGAGACCGCGAACATCCTCAAGAACCCCGAGGTCATCGCCGTCGACCAGGACCCGCGCGGTCTGCAGGGCGTCAAGGTCGCCGAGGACACCGCCGGGCTGCAGGTGTACGGCAAGGTCCTCGCGGGCTCCGCCAACCGGGCCGTCGTCCTGCTCAACCGCACCTCCTCCGCGCAGAACATCACCGTCCGCTGGTCCGACCTGGGCCTCACCAACGCCTCCGCCACCGTCCGTGACCTGTGGGCCCGCGCCAACGTGGGCTCGTTCGGCACGAGTTACACGACCAGCGTCCCGGCCGGCGGTTCGGTGATGCTCACCGTGACCGGCGGCACCGAGGCGTCGAGCAGCACGTACACGGGCACGTCGAGCTTCTCCGGCGTGGTGGCCGGCAGCACCGGCCTGAAGGTCGTCGACGTCGCCTACACCAACACCGCCTCCACCGCCCGTACCGCGACCCTGAAGGTCAACGGCCAGACCCCGACGACGGTCTCCTTCCCGCCCACGGGCTCGTCGCAGGGCACGATCTCCCTCGAGGTCGCCCTCTCCAAGGGCTCGTCGAACACGCTCACCTTCACCGGCGCCCCCACGCTCGCCGACATCACGGTCCGCCCGCTGCCCGGCGCGAACGGCACCCTCGCCGTCGGCAGGCAGTCCGGCCGCTGCCTCGACGTCTTCAACAGCACGATCACCAACGGCACCCAGGCCGAGCTGTGGGACTGCAACGGCGGCTCCAACCAGGCCTGGACGTACACCTCCCGCAAGGAACTCGTCCTGTACGGCAACAAGTGCCTGGACGCCTACAACCTCGGCACCACCAACGGCACCAAGGTCGTCATCTGGGACTGCAACGGCCAGAACAACCAGAAGTGGAACGTCAACAGCGACGGCACCATCACCAACGTCAACGCCGGGCTCTGCCTGGACGCCTACGGCGCGGGCACGGCCAACGGCACCCTGACCGTGCTGTGGGCCTGCAACGGCGGCGACAACCAGAAGTGGACACTGAACTAGCGGTCCCCCCCTGCATGACACCGTGTCCCGCCGGCCCCGGGTCGGCGGGACACGTGCGTTCACGGGAGAGCGAGGAGAGGTACGACACTGGTGTGACGATCGGGAAGGTGCCGGACACGAACGGGACATGAGCAACGACGAGATCTTCGCCGCTGCCTATCGCGAGCACTACTGGGCGGTCAGCCGCTACGTGGCGCGGAGGTGGGACGGGCGGACCGGCGACGTCGAGGAAGTGGTGGCGGAGGTGTTCACCGTCGCCTGGCGGCGCCGGGCCGACCTGCCGCCGTCCCCGCTGCCCTGGCTGTACGGCGTCGCCCGCAACTGCCTGGCCAACGCGGTGCGCGGCCAGGGACGCCGCCGACGGCTCGTCGACCGGCTCGGCAACGACGACTCCGCGCACCGGCGGCACATCGTGAACAGCCCGGACGCGGAGAGCCCCGGCGACTGGGTGCACGAGGCACTCGCCCGGCTCTCCCCGGCCGACCAGGAGGTGCTGCGCCTGACGGCCTGGGAGGCACTCGGCATCGACGAGGTCGCCCTCGCCCTCGGCTGCGGCAGACGGGCGGCGTCGATGCGCCTGCACCGGGCCCGCCGCAGGCTGAGAGCCGAGATCGACCGCATGTGTCCCACCGCAGACGCGCACCCCTCGAAGGAACACGGCCATGGCTGACGAACTGGAACTCCTGCGCCGCGCCAACCCGGTGCGGGCCGACGGCCCCCACTTCGGCGACGGACCCCTCGACCACCATGCCGAGCGCCGTCTCAACCGGCTGCTGCACGAGGGGACTTCGGGCCGTCGCCGGCGGGTCCGGGTGGCGTGGGGCCTCGGGGCCACCGTCGTCGTGGCCGTGACCGCCCTCGCCCTGCTCCTCACCGGGCCGAGCACCACCCCCGCGGTCGCCGCACCCCGCCCGCTGGTCGTGGAGGCCGGCTCCACCCCCGTACCCCTGGACCGACTGGCCGGACGCGCCGGGCAGGCCGCGGCGGACGGATCGCCGGGCCTGCGCAAGGGCACGCACGTGCAGTCGTGGAGCCTGGGCTTGTCCGACGGCAAACCCCCGATCACCCTGCCCGAGGAGCGCATCGTGCGCTGGAAGGCCGACGGAAGCCACACGGAGCTCGTCGTGGCGACCGACCCGCAGCACCCGGGCCGGCCCGTACTCACCGACGAAAACGGCACCCCCGGCCTGGTGGAGGACGGGCACGTCCTCAGCGAGCAGACCTTTCCGCCGAGTTGGAGCGACGCCCCGCCCGAGTCGACACCGCCGCACGACGTGGCGGGCCTGCACGCCTATCTGCGGGAAACGGAGTACAGCACCACCCCGGAGACCACTCCCGAACTCCTCGACGCCGTGAAGCGGTTGCTCGACCACTGGACCCTCGGCGCCCGCGAGTCGGCGGCGCTCGCCGGGATCCTGGCGGACGCCGGGGGCCTGCGGCCCGTCGGACAGGTGACGGACCGGCTCGGGCGTACCGGGCAGGCGTACGTCTACGCGGCCTCCGGCGCCCGCCGGATGCTGATCATGGATCCTGCCACCGGCGCCGTGCTCGGCCTGGAGACCACCTTCACCACGGACCGGCCCGAGTACGGCGTCGAGGCGGGGGACGTCATGGAGTACAGCGCCTGGATGCGCTGAACCTCCGGAGGATCACAGCCCGAGCTGCCGGGCGGCCGCGTCGACCGTCTGCTCCAGAAGCGTCGCGATGGTCATCGGACCCACGCCGCCCGGCACCGGGGTGATCAGCCCGGCCCGCTCGAGCGCCGAGTCGAAGTCGACGTCACCGACGTTCCCGGGGTTGTAGCCCGCGTCGATCACCACGGCACCGGGCTTGAGGTCCGCGCCCTTGATGAGTCGCGGCCGCCCGACCGCGGCGACCACGATGTCCGCCTCCCGCACGACCGTGGACAGCTCCGAGGTGCGCGAGTGGCAGTACGTCACCGTCGCGTCGCGGGCCAGCAGCAGCATCCCGGCCGGCTTGCCGAGGATGGCGCTGCGGCCGACGACGACGGCGCGCTTTCCGGCCGGGTCGACGTCGTACTCGTCGAGCAGCCGCATGATCCCGCCGGGTGTGCAGGAGACGAAGCCCGGCAGGCCGAAGCTCATCGTCGCGAACGACGCGAAGGTGACGCCGTCGACGTCCTTCTCCGGGGCGATCGCCTCGAACGCGGCCCGCTCGTCGATGTGGTCGCCCATCGGGTGCTGCAGCAGGATCCCGTGCACGGCCGGATCCGCGGACAGCGCCCGGAGCGTGCCGACGAGTTCCTCCGTGGTCGTGGCCGCGGGCAGTGCCACATGGCGCGAGCCGATCCCCGCCTTGCGGCAGCGGTTCTGCTTCATACGGACGTATGTGACGGACGCGGGATCCTCGCCGACCAGCACGGTCGCGAGACAGGGCGCCGTGCCCGTGCGGGCGGTGATGTCGGCCGCCTTCTTGGCGGTCTCCTCGACGACGCGGCGGGCGGGCGCGGTGCCGTCCATGAGCCGGGCCTGCGACATGAAGCACTCCTGAGCTTGACCTTCTCGCCCAGGCGCACGGCATCGACTCCGCGGGACCGCTCCCCGGTGGTGCTCCACCTCAGCGCCAGTCACGGCCCGCGACCAGGGTAACCGAGGGCCCGGACAGGTCAGCCGTCGGCTTCGATGAGGGCTCGGGTGCGGTTGGTTCAGCTCTCCGGCGGGGCCGCCGTCGGATCCACGCCTGCCAGGAACGCGGCGGCCTGTGCCGCCGGTCGCGTGGCGCCGATGGCCTCCGCCCAGCGGGCGATCTCCGTCGCCAGCGCGGAGGCAGCCGCCTCGTCGCCCGTGTCCCGGGCCATGACGGCGAGGAGCAGCAGTTGCGACAGCGTGCCGGGGACCGCGCCGGCCCGGGCGCCCAGTGCGGCGGCCCGGCGCCAGCGGTCGAGGGCGCGGGCGCGCTCCCCTGCGTCGTGATCGTGGTCGCCGAGGTGGCGCAGGGCTTCGCGGGCCAGCAGGTCGTCGCGGCCCGACTCGCCGGCCCGCAGCGCTGCCTCGTAGTGGGCGGGAGCCGCGGCGCGCTCGGCGAAGTGGTTGTCGGTGATCAGGCCGAAGTACATGGCGGCCCAGCCGCGGCGTACGGCGTCCGGGGCACTGTCCCGCAACTCGGTTGCTTGTCGGCGCAGTTGGGCGAGCGCTTCCGGGTCCTTGCCCTGCGGGCCGGGGCGGAGCGTCCCGTCGACGAGAAGCAGCCGGGCGTAGGTGTGCCGGAGCCGGACGAAGTCCAGGTCCCAGCAATCGCCGAGACCCTCCGCGGGCACGGCAGCGATGCGTGCGCCGGCGGTGTCCGTCCCGCTGAACCAGTCCTGCTCCACGGCGACTTCGGCAGCCTTCAGGGCGATCCGCGCGCGGGCGCGGGGGTCGGTGACCGATGCCGCGTCGAGTAGGCGCGTCGCGGTCCCCCACCGCCCGGCCCGGCTCAACTCACCGGCTGCGGAGAGGAGTTCGTCCATCTTCACGGTCGTAGCGAAAACTGTCTTCGTCATGACGCGGAAGCTAGTTATGCAGGAAACTATCCGCAAGAAAACCACTGCGGGAGGCAGGGGATGGGGGATTCGGTCGACCGGCACGTCGAGGTCTGGGCGAAGGAACTCGACTGGATGGACCCGGTCAAGGAGGCGATCTTCGCCCGTCTGGCGATCCTCGCGCGTCACGCCTCGCGGGCCCGGCGGGAGACCCTCGACTCCGACGGTCTGGGCCACGGTCAGTACAAGGTGCTGCTGACGCTGCGCAGACAGGGCCCGCCGTACGAGACGAGTCCCTCGCGCCTCGCCGACCTGCTGGGCCTGACCCGAGGAGCCCTCTCGGCGCGGCTCGGCCCGATCGAGGAGGCCGGGCTCATCGTGCGCACCCACGAGACGGGCGACCGTCGCCGGGTCCGCGTCCGGCTCACCGATGCCGGGCATGCCGCGTTCGAACAGCACGCGGCGTCCGAGGAAGCGGGCGAGGTCGCCCTCCTCGCAGCACTGACCTCAGAAGAGCAACAGACACTCGCCGAACTGCTGCGGAAGCTGGTCCTGGCAGTCGAAACCGGGCGGGGTGCGCCCGTCCCAGTCCCGCGCGGGCCGAGAAGGTCCAGGTCAACCGCGTGGTGACCTGGGCCCTCGCGGCTTTCCTGCCTACTCGTCCCATGCCTGGATCATGGTCTGGCCGAGGATTTTCCCGTCACGGAGCGTGATCATCGACTCGGCGAGGACGCGGACGCCGTCCGGGTACTCGCAGGACTCGCTGTAGGCGGCGCGGTCGCCCTGGATGATGCAGTCCTCCAGCTTGTGCGTCATCTCGCGGCCGTAGACGTCCTCGAGCAGTTCGCCGATCTCGTCCCGTCCGCGCAGGACCCTGGGGTGGCTGGGTTGGGTGTTGTGGTCCACGACGCGCAGTTCCGCGTCGTCCGCGTAGAGCGACAGAAGATTCGCCGCCGAGGTGCCTTCGACGCCCCTGCGCAGTGTCTCGGTGTCGAAGGCGGGAGTTGCCGCAGTGCCCATGGTGACCTCCTTCGAGACCCGTGGCCCGAACGGACAACGGGCCACCAGGGCCTCATTTCGAGAGTCCTCCGCCGCACCCTGCTCGGCAACCGCAGCCGGCCACCGGCCCACAAGGGTGAGGGCCGCCGCGCGCCCGTGTCCGCGGCGGCGCCGGTGCCGTTGGGCACTGCATGATCTCCACTCGACGTATCGTCGCCGTCGCCTGTCTCGCCGCCGGGGTCACGGGACTCGGCGCGCCCACGGCGAACGCCGCCAGCGCGGACACCCGGAACGCCGACAAACCGAACCCCGTCGCCCTCGTCGACTCGCTCGCCGCGAGCGACGTCCCCGTGGAGCGGCAGGACCGGGTTCCGCGGGTCTCCGAGCAGTTGTCGGGGATGAACCGCGTCCACGAACTGAACAAGTTGCACCAGGTCACCGACCTCGTCACGCCCGCCACCGGGTTCCTGCCCGCGGTCGAGGCCTGACACCCGCACGAACACCGCGAGGGCCGCCCGGGAATCCCGGACGGCCCTCGACGGTTCGTGAATGCCGCTTCACGGTATGGACAGCGTTCGCGCGGCCTCTGCCGTCACTCTGCCGTGGCCAGGAACTGTGTCGCCGCCAGCTCCGCGTACAGCGGGTCGGAGGCCACGAGTTCACGGTGCGTGCCCACCGCCCGGACACGGCCCGCGTCCATGACGACGATGCGGTCGGCCATCGTCACCGTGGACAACCGGTGGGCGACGACGAGCACCGTCGTCGTCCGGGCGACGTCGGCGACCGTGTCGCGCAGCGCGGCCTCGTTCACCGCGTCCAGCTGCGAGGTGGCCTCGTCGAGCAGCAGCAGCCGGGGGCGGCGCAGCAGGGCGCGAGCGATGGCCACACGCTGCCGCTCGCCGCCGGACAGTTTCGTGCCGCGGTGGCCGACGAGCGTGTCGAGGCCCTGCGGCAGCCGGGCGACCAGACCGTCGAGCCGGGTCGTCTTCAGCACGCGCTGCACGGCGTCCTCGTCCGCCTCCGGATTGCCCAGCAGCAGGTTGTCCCGCAGCGAACCCGACAGCACCGGTGCGTCCTGCTCCACGTAACCGATGGCGGAACGCAGTTGCGGCAGATCCCAGTCCGCCACGTTCCGCCCGTCCAGGGTGATGACACCGGAATCGGGGTCGTAGAACCGCTCGATGAGCGAGAAGACGGTGGTCTTGCCCGCTCCGGACGGTCCGACGAACGCCGTCATCCCCCGGGCCGGGACGGCGAACGTCACCCCGTGGTGGACGTCCGGCAGGTCGTCGGCGTACCGGAAGCGGACGTCCGCGAAAGCGAGCGAGGCAGGTCGGGTGTCGGCGGACGACAACGGGGCGGGCCGGGCCGGGGGTTCCGCGGGCAGGAGCAGCGCCTCCTGGATGCGGGTCAGCGCCGCGGAACCCGTCTGGTACTGCGTGATCGCGCCGACGACCTGCTGGATCGGCGACATCAGATAGAAGACGTACAGCAGAAAGGCGACCAGCGTGCCGACGTCGACGGCGCCGGTCGCGACCCGTGCCCCGCCCACCGCGAGCACCGTGATGAAGGCGATCTGCATGGCGAGACCGGCCGTGTTGCCCGCGGCCGCCGACCACTTGGCGGCCCGCACGCTCTGCCGCCAGGACTCCTCAGCCGCGGAGTGCAGGGTTTCCTCCTCCCGGTGCTCGGCACCGGACGCCTTCACCGTGCGCAGCGCGCCGAGGACCCGTTCCAGCGAGGCACCCATCACGCCGACCGCGTCCTGCGCCTGCCGGCTCGCCTTGTTGATGCGCGGCACGATCACGCCGAGGACCGTGCCCGCGCCGAGGACGACGGCCAGTGTGACACCCAGCAGCACCGGATCCACCAGCCCCATCATCACGACCGTCGCCACGAGCGTGAGGCCGCCGGTGCCCAGGCCGACCAGCGAGTCCGTCGTGACCTCCCGCAGCAGCGTCGTGTCGGAGGTGATGCGGGCCATCAGGTCGCCGGGCTCGCTGCGGTCCACGGCCGTGATCCGCAGCCTCAGCAGGTACGACGACAGCGAGCGGCGCGCGCCGAGGACCACCGACTCGGCGGTGCGCCGCAGCACGTACGAACCCAGCGCGCCCACCGCCGCGTTGGCGACCACGAGTCCCGACATGGCGAGCAACGCGCCCGATATCGCCCGGTCGTGCGCCAGGTCGTCGATCAGTCCCCGCGCCACGAGCGGCAGCAGCAGCCCCGTGGCCCCGGTGACCAGCGACAGCACCGCCCCCGCCACCAGCGCCCACCGGTGCGGCCGTACGTAGTCGAGCAGCAGCCGCCACGGTGGCCGGCCGGTCTGTGTCTCTGCGATGGTCACGGTGCTCCTAGGCGGGTGGGGCGGAGCATTCAGGCTACGTCGGGCGCATGCGTGCCGTGGCGCTTCCGACACCGTGCCGGCGCCGCCGGAGCGGCGCCCACTTCGGCGGTACGGGGCCGGTTGTGCGGCAGTTCGCCGGCAGGGATGCCGGACGGGTCCTCCGGCGACGCCCGCGGACAGCAACTGCCAGGCCGCGTACAGCAGTCCGAGGCCCGGACCGCGTTTGGCCCAGGGTGCGGGTAAAATACCCCCAAGGGTATGTAGAGGAGTGGTCGTGGAGCTGCAGTTCGAGGGTGATGAGCTCAAGTCGGTGCTGAACCGGCTGCGCCGGGCGCAGGGGCAGATCTCCGGTGTGATCAAGATGATCGAGGAGGGACGCGACTGCGAGGACGTCGTCACCCAGCTCGCCGCGGCGTCTCGCGCTCTCGACCGGGCCGGCTTCGCGATCATCGCGACCGGGCTGCAGCAGTGCCTGACCGACCCCGGGCGCAGCGGGGCGAACGGCGAGAGCGCGGAGCAGATGAAGGCGCGGCTGGAGAAACTGTTCCTGTCGCTCGCGTGACGCGGACCGTCCCCTGACCGGCGAACTGCGGAGAATTACCCCCGGGGGGTATTTTGAGCACCTGCCAGAGGTGATCCATGCCGTTACCGATCAGTCACGCGTAGGGTCGGAACCGACTGAGAGCCGCAGATGAAAGGGGCAGCGCCATGGCGCAGGAAGTTCGCGGCGTGATCGCACCGGGCAAGGACGAGCCGGTTCGCGTGGAGACGATCCTGGTACCCGACCCGGGTCCTGGTGAGGCCGTCGTGCAGGTGCAGGCCTGCGGTGTCTGTCACACCGACCTGCACTACAAGCAGGGCGGCATCTCGGACGAGTTCCCCTTCCTCCTCGGGCACGAGGCGGCGGGTGTGGTGGAGTCGGTGGGGGAGGGCGTCACCGATGTCGCCCCCGGCGACTTCGTGATCCTCAACTGGCGTGCGGTGTGCGGCAATTGCCGGGCCTGCCTGCGCGGACGGCCGTGGTACTGCTTCAACACCCACAACGCGAAGCAGAAGATGACCCTGGCCGACGGCACCGAGCTGTCCCCGGCGCTGGGGATCGGCGCGTTCGCGGAGAAGACGCTGGTGGCGGCGGGGCAGTGCACCAAGGTGGATCCGTCGGTGGCGCCGCAGGTGGCGGGGCTGCTGGGGTGCGGGGTGATGGCGGGCATCGGTGCCGCGATCAACACGGGCAACGTCGGACGCGGTGACAGCGTGGCGGTGATCGGCTGCGGCGGCGTCGGGGACGCGGCGATCGCCGGATCGCGGCTGGCGGGGGCGGCGAGGATCATCGCTGTGGACATCGACGACCGCAAGCTCGAGAAGGCGCGGTCGATGGGCGCCACCCACACGGTCAATTCGAGGCAGACCGATGCGGTGGAGGCGATCAGGGAGCTGACCGGCGGCTTCGGTGCGGACGTGGTGATCGAGGCGGTGGGCCGCCCGGAGACGTACAAGCAGGCGTTCTACGGCCGCGACCTGGCCGGCACGGTCGTCCTCGTCGGTGTGCCCACGCCGGAGATGAAGCTCGAACTGCCGCTGCTGGACGTGTTCGGCCGGGGCGGTGCGCTGAAGTCGTCCTGGTACGGCGACTGCCTGCCCAGCCGCGACTTCCCCATGCTGATCGACCTGCACCTGCAGGGCCGTCTCGACCTGGCCGCGTTCGTCACCGAGACCATCGCGCTGGACGAGGTGGAGAAGGCGTTCGAGCGGATGCACGGCGGCGACGTACTGCGCTCGGTGGTGGTCCTGTGACCGCCCGGGTACGCATCGAACGCCTTGTCACCACAGGGCAGTTCAGCCTCGACGGCGGCACGTGGGACGTCGACAACAACGTGTGGATCGTCGGCGACGACCACGAGGCGATCGTCATCGACGCCGCCCACGACGCCGACGCAATCGCCGAAGCCCTGGGTGAACGTCGCCTGACCGCCATCGTGTGCACCCACGCCCACAACGACCACATCAACGCCGCACCCGCCCTCGCCGACCGCACCGGCGCGACGATCCGGCTGCACCCCGACGACCTGCCCCTGTGGAAGCTGACCCACCCCGACCGGGACCCCGACGCCGAGCTGGCCGACGGCCAGGTGATCGAGGTGGCAGGCACCGACCTGACGGTCCTGCACACCCCCGGGCACGCACCGGGTGCGGTCTGTCTCCACGCCCCGGGGCTCGGCACGCTCTTCACCGGAGACACCCTGTTCAAGGGAGGGCCGGGCGCCACCGGCCGCTCCTACTCCCACTTCCCGACGATCATCACCTCGATCCGCGACCGCCTGCTCACCCTCCCACCCGAGACGAAGGTCCTCACCGGCCACGGCGATGCAACGACCATCGGCGCCGAGGCCCCGCACCTCGAAGAATGGATCGACCGGGGGCACTGACCCCGAAATCCCCTTCGGCCCGGGCGCGGCGCGACACTACGATCACCGGTCATGACCACCGACACGCTCCTGACCCTTCATGGCGTACGTGTCCTGCACTGTGCCCCCGACGGCCCGCCGCTCGACTCGGAGCGGGCGGCGCTCGATCTCATCGGCGACGCGATGGGGCAGGACGCGGAGCTGGTCGCGGTGCCCGTGGAACGGGTCGCGGAGGAGTTCTTCCGGCTGCGGTCGGGTGTCGCGGGCGCGGTCATACAGAAGTTCGTGAACTACAGGATCCGGCTGGCCGTCGTCGGCGACGTCTCGCGGCACGTCGCCGAGAGCACGTCCCTGCGTGACTTCGTCCGCGAGACCAACGGCGGCGGCCGGATCTGGTTCGTGCCGACCGACGACGAGCTGGACACCAGATTGAGCCCGGCCGGGTGACGGCAGCGGAACCGGCCGTGTGAGCGTCCGTAAAGCCGACAGAAGATGTCCGGTTTCCCCGCCACTCTCGAAAGCGACAGCACTCGCACGAGAACGGGAGGTCGGACATGCCGGAGCCGCTGAAGGGCAAGGTGGCGCTCGTCGCCGGGGCGACGCGGGGGGCGGGGCGTGGGATCGCCGTGGAGCTCGGGGCGGCGGGCGCCACCGTCTACGTCACCGGTCGCAGCACGCGCGCCCGGCGTTCCGAGTACGACCGCCCCGAGACCATCGAGGACACCGCCGACCTCGTCACCGAGGCAGGCGGCAAGGGGATCGCCGTACCCACCGACCACCTCGACCCGGCGCAGGTCCGCACGCTGGTCGACCGCATCGCCGGCGAGCAGGGGCGCCTCGACGTCCTCGTCAACGACATCTGGGGCGGCGAGACCCTCTTCGAATGGGACACCCCCGTCTGGGAGCATGACCTCGACAACGGGCTCCGGCTGCTCCGGCTCGCGGTCGAGACGCACGCGATCACCAGCCACCACGTCCTGCCGCTGCTCCTGCGCCAACCCGGCGGACTGGTGGTCGAGATGACCGACGGCACCGCCGCGTACAACCGTGACACCTACCGCGTGAACTTCTTCTACGACCTCGCCAAGGCCTCCGTCCTGCGCATGGCGTTCGCCCTCGGCCACGAACTCGGCCCGCGCGGTGCCACCGCCGTCGCGCTCACGCCGGGCTGGCTGCGCTCGGAGATGATGCTCGAGAACTTCGGGGTGCGGGAGGACAACTGGCGGGACGCCCTCGAGCGCGTCCCGCACTTCGCCATCTCCGAGACCCCGCGCTACGTGGGACGCGCCGTCGTCGCCCTCGCCGCCGACCCCGACGTGGCCCGCTTCAACGGCGGAT
This sequence comes from Streptomyces sp. HUAS ZL42, assembly GCF_040782645.1. GTDB lineage: Bacteria > Actinomycetota > Actinomycetes > Streptomycetales > Streptomycetaceae > Streptomyces. The sequence continues at coordinate 1,220,807 of NZ_CP160403.1, read as the reverse complement.
CCCTCTCCAGTGGCGGCCTCGCCCAGGTGTACGGCTTCACGGACCTCGACGGCAGCCGTCCCGACGCCTGGCGCTACCTCGTGGAGGTCCAGGACGCGGGCAAACCGGCGGACACGACCGGCTACCGCTGAGGAGGCACCGGTTCCGCGGCGCGGACGGGCCAACGCGCCGAGTGGCCGGGCGGGAGGCCGAGGTCCTCCCGCACTGCCGCGTAGTACCGCTCACGTCCGGCGCGTTGCCGGTCCAGCAGCGCCTGCCAGGCCTGCGGATCCCGCCTGCCCTCCCGCACGAACCGCTCCATCTCCATCGCCGTCACGACCCATGCCCGTGCCTGTTCCACCACCGCGGGGCTGCCCAGCATGATCAGCGCCTCACCCGAGGGATCCCGTCCCGTGTTCGCCTCGGCCAGCAGCGGCTTGGCTTCTTCGAGGGTGAGGGGGTCCGGGTGCGTCCCGTTGCCGAGTTCGGAGGCGACTCGGTACGTCACCGTGACCGTCTTCTTCACCGACTGCGCGTAGTCGGCGTACACCGCGAGCCGCCGCTCCTCCCAGCGGGCCGCCTGCTCGCGCCGGAACCGGACCTGGTCGCCCCGCACGACCACCAGATACGAGCCGAGGGCGCCGATCACGACGCCGACGAGGGCGGGGAGTTGCTGTATGAACGCGGACATGGACGCACGGTATCTGCCCCGGTGATCGTCGCCGCACTACCGTCGACTCCATGACAGAGACGCGGCGTTTTTGATGCCGTAGGGGACAGTCGGGAGCGCGACAAGGTGTGAACACCGCCGAGCTGAGCAGGCTCAGCCGTTCACGGCCGAGAAGGTGACCGTTTCGTCACAGCCCTACCCGGCGTACAACCGACGCCCCGGCGCACGTGTCTAGTTGGCAGAGATCGCAGGACAACGTGCACGGGAAAGGCACGCAATGGGGGACATACGCAGACGAGGGGCCGTCGCCCTCGGCATCACCGGACTGGTCGCACCGCTCACGCTCGCGCTGGGCAGCGCGCCCGCGCAGGCGGCCGCGAGTTGCACCACGAAGACCGGCCCGTACCAGAAGCAGGTGGAGAAGTTCCTCGGCCGCCCGGTCGACGGAAAGCAGTCGGCCGCCGACTGCAAGGCCATCCAGGCCTTCCAGAACAAGCACGGCATCACCCCGAACATCGGCTACGCGGGCCCCGTCACCTGGGGTGTGATGGACCTGATGCTGAAGCAGAAGGCCGTGGGGAAGAACCCCAACAAGGACGGCAAGTGCCCGGTGAACAAGGGCCGTATCGCCTGTGTGAACCTCACGCTCCAGCTGAGCTGGATCCAGGACGGCAAGAAGCTCGTCTACGGGCCGGTGCCGGTCCGTACCGGCCGTAACGGGTACGAGACCCGCACCGGCCTGAAGAAGATCTACTGGCGGCACATCGACCACGTCTCGACCATCTACAACGTGCCCATGCCCTACAGCCAGTTCTTCGACGGCGGCCAGGCCTTCCACTCGGTCGGCGTGAGCATGTGGAACCCGCCGGGCTCGCACGGCTGCGTCAACATGACCAAGACCGCAGCCAAGACGTACTGGTCGCTGCTGAAGAAGGGCGACGACGTGTTCGTGTACGGCCGCAAGCCGGGCACCTGACGCAGCTCGGGCACCCGGCCGGCAAGGGGGCGGGCGTCACGCCTCGGGCGCGTCCCCGAAGTCCGGGATCTCCAGCCTGACCCCGCCCTGCCGCGCGGACTCGTGCGCGATGATGCCCGGCAGGGTGTAGCGGGCCGCCACCCAGGCGTTCACCGACGGCAGTGTCCGCGCGTTGACGGCGGTCACGAAGTCGTCGACCAGGAAGTGGTGGCTGCCCTCGTGCCCGTTGTGCAGGTTGTCGAACTCCCGCGGCAGACGCGAGCGGTCGTGCACCGGAGCCGAGCCCGATGTGAAGGCGGCCCGCAGATCCGGGGCGATGTGCTGCAGTGACGGGTCGTCAGGGGACATGGTGGGCTTGGGTTCGAGGAGCTCGCTGATGTCCTTGACCCCGTTCTTGTCCTGCCACAGGGCGACCGTCGCGAGTTGCTCCATGCTCGCCTCCGTGCCGAAGAATCGGAAGCGCGACTCCCGGATGTGGGAGGGGTAGCCCACGCGCCGGAACTCGTTCGTACGGAACGAACCGCCGCCCGCCACCTCGAACAGCGCGCTCGCGTTGGACACGTCGTTGTCGAACTGGCTGACGGACCGGTCGAAGACGCCGTCGCCGCGGTCGTCGACGACTCCGATCGCCGACACGCTCACCGCATGCGTCTGCCAGGCGCCCAGCACACCGCCCACCGCGTGCGTCGGATAGAGCAGCGGGGGATAACTGGCGGTGGCCTTCCAGTTGTCGCCGCCGCTGTACTGGTACGCCTCGTAGAAGCCCAGGTCCATGTCGTGGACGTAGTCGCCCTCGGCGTAGAAGATCCGCCCGAAGGCGCCCTCGGCGATCTGGTTGCGGGCGTGCACGGTCGCCGGGTTGTACTGGCTGGTCTCGCCCATCATGTAGGTCAGCCCGGTCGCCTTGACCGTGTCGATGATCGCGGCGATCTCCTCGGTGGTGATCGCCATGGGGACGGCCGAGTACACGTGCTTGCCCGCGTTGAGGCCCTGGAGCACCAGCGGGCCGTGGGTCCAGCGCTGGGTGAAGACGGCGACGGCGTCGACCGCCTTCGACTCCAGCATCGCCTTGTACGAGGGGAACGTGCCGCTGAGTCCCTCCGCGGCGGCGAGCTGCTCGGCCCGTTCGGGCAGCAGGTCGGTGACGTAGACGTCGCTGACGCCGGGGTGGGCCAGGAACAGCTTGGCGAACTGGCCGGAGAACTGGCCGGCGCCGACGATGCCGAGCGAGAACGACATGTAAGGCGTGCCCTTCATGGGTCGAGTGACGGGTCGAGTCACTGGTCGAGGATCAGGTTGATCTGGTCGGTGGTCTTGCCGAGGCTGCTCACGGACTTGCCGTTGCCGTAGATGTCCTGCATGGCGGGGTGCATCAGCGCGAACACGTCCGCCGCGTAGTTGGTGATCGGATAGGAGAAGGTGGTGAAGTCCTTCTTGTCGGCGACCGGCTGGGTGAAGGCCGTGACGTCGATGCCCTTCTTCCTGTACGCGGCCACCGCGGCCTTCGTGCCGTCGGGTGTGGCCGGGAAGACGATCCCGTAACCGCCCACGGTCTTCTGGCACTCGTTCGATGCGAGGTACTGCACCCACTTCCTGGCGCCCGCCTTGTTGTGGGCGTTCCTGGTGATGGAGTCGGCGAGGCCGTTCATCATCGTGGCGCGCTTGCCGGTGGGACCGACCGGGGTGAAGGCCGTGCCGACCTTGACGCCCTTGAATCCGTAGTACGTCGAGATCATCCAGGCCCCGTCGAAGGCGGCGGCGGCCTTGCCCGCTGCGAGCTGCGCGTTGGCCGGGTTGGCGCCCGCGCTGTAGTCCGTGAGCGGGGCCATGTACCCCTTCCTCGCCAGGCCGAAGTACCACTTGATCACGGACTGGAACGTCTTGTCGTCGTAGTGGTACTCGGTGCCCCACCGCTTCTTGTCGGTGTAGGTCCAGCCCGCGGAGGCGGCGAAGTTGCTCCACTGCGTCTGGCCGTCACCGTCTCCGGCGCCGGCGGTCGCGAGGCCGTACACCTTCACGTTGTTCTTGTCGAAGCCGGGCTCGTCCCCGCGCTTGCCGTTCTTGTCGACGGTGAGATGCGCGACGGCCTTCTCGAAGGTGCCGCCGTCCTTCTGGTTCCAGGAGAGGCTGCCCAGCTCCTGCGCCGTGAGCCCGGCTGCCTCGAGCATCTTCTGGTTGTAGAAGAGGGCCACGGTGTCCCAGTCCTTGGGGGCGCCGTAGCGGTGTCCGTCCTGGCCGATCCAGTTGGCGGCGAGCCCGGACTGGTAGTCCGACTCGTCGATGCCCAGGTCGTCGAGCGGCTCGAGCACCTTGAGATCGGCGAACTGGCCGAACTTCTGGATGTGGTCGGTGAACACGTCCGGTTCGGTGCCCGCGATGAAGCTCGCGGTGAGCTTGGTCCAGTACTCGTCCCAGCCCATCTGCGTGATCTCGACCTCGAGGCCGGGGTTCTCCTTCTCGAAGGCCTTCGCACACGCCTGGTAGGCGGGCAGCTGGTTGGCGTCCCAGAGCCAGTACGTCACCGTGTTCGCGCCCGACCCGGCCGCGCCGCCCTTGGCGCACCCGGCGGCGAGGGACAGCGCCAGCGCCCCGGTCATCGCCACGACCGTACGCATACGAACTCGCATCCCTGTCCCCTTACTTGATCCCGGTGAAGCTGATGGAGCTGACGATGCGGCGCGCGAAGAAGCCGAAGAGCACGAGCATCGGGAGCGCGGCGATGAGCGTGGCGGCCATCAGGCCGGACCAGTCGTAACCGGTCTGCGGGGTCTGCGCCCGGAAGATCGCCAGGGCCACGGTGAGCACCCGCGAGCTGTCGCTGTAGGACACCATCAGCGGCCAGAAGTAGTCGTTCCAGGAGGTGATGTACGTCAGCACGCCCAGCGTGAGGATGGGCGTGGACGCCATCGGCAGCATCACCCGGAAGAAGATCCGTATCTTCCCGGCGCCGTCGAGGAGGGCCGCCTCCTCGACCTCCCGGGGCACGTTCATGAAGAACTGCCGGAGGAAGAACACCGCGAACGGCGTCATGAACATCGTCGGCAGGGCGATGCCCAGCAGGTTGTCCACCAGGCCGAGTTGCTTGATGAGCACGAAGTTCGGCAGCAGGGTGAAGATGGTCGGCACCATCAGGCCGGCCAGGAACAGTCCGAACACCTTGTCCCGGCCGCGCCACCGCAGCCGGGCGAAGGCGTAGGCGGCCATGGAGGAGAAGAAGATCTGGCAGACGGTGATCAGGGTGGAGACGACCACCGAATTGATCAGATAGCGCCAGAACCTCAGCCCGCCGCCCGCGCCGCCCTGCGCGATGGCCTCCTTGGTGGACTGCAGGCCCAGGGCCCGCTCGAAGCCGCCGCCGGTGAGACCGGTGGGCAGGGGATCGCCGGGGTGGGCGGCCAGCGAGGTGTTGGTGGACAGCGCGGTGCGCAGGATCCAGTAGAACGGCAGCAGGGTGATGAGCACGATCGCGGCCATCACCGCCCAGGCCACGATCCGGCCCAGGGAGGGCCGGCGCCTGATCCGCCGTAGGGTCGTCGTGGTTGCCACGGCAGCCATGTCGGTCTCCTCCCCGTCAGCCGAGGTCGGTCTGGCCGGCCCGGGTGAGCCGGTACTGGACGACGGTGATCGCGCTCAGCACGACGAGCAGCGCGACGGACATCGCGGACGCGTAGCCGAACTGGAAGCGGCCGAACGCGGCGCCGTAGATGTAGTACTGAAGGACGTTGGTGGCGTTCGCCGGTCCGCCCTGCGTGGTGACGGCGACCGTGTCGAACACCTGGAACGAGCCGATCACCGTCATGATCAGCACCACCGCGAGCACCGGGCGCAGCAGCGGCATCGTGATCCGCCAGAACATCCGCCACTCGCTCGCGCCGTCGACCTTCGCCGCCTCGTACATGTCGTTCGGGATGGCCTGCAGACCGGCGAACAGCAGCAGTGCGGTGTAGCCCACGTGCCGCCACACGTTGATGAGCGCGATCGTCGGGATCGCCCAGGTCTCGTCGGCGAGGAACGGGATGCGGTCGAACCCGAGCGCGGAGATGATCTCGTTGCCGATACCGAGCTGGGTGTCGAGGATCCAGAGCCAGACGATGCCGGCGACGACGTTCGACATCAGATACGGCGTGAGCACGATCCCGCGCAGCAGTGCGGACTGTGTCAGCCGCTGCAGCAGTACGGCTACGGCGAGGGCGGTCACCGTCTGCACACCGATGTTGATGATCACGTACGCGACCGTGACCTGCAGTGAGTCCCAGAAGATCGGGTCGTGGACCATCCGGTCGTAGTTGTCGAGACCCACCCACTCCGCGGGCGTCAGCAGGTTGAAGCGGGTGAAGCTCAGGTAGATGCCCCGCAGCGTCGGCCAGAGCAGGAAGACCAGGAAGCCCAGGAGGGCCGGGGCGAGGAACACCGCGGCGAGCCGTCCGTCGCCCTGTCCTTCCCGGGAACCTGCCCTGCTCGTCCGGGTTTTCGTCCGTGCCTCCGTGGCGCCGCTCAGCGGCAGACGCGACGGAGGGCTGCTGGAGGCGATGGTCATCGGGAGACTCCCTCGTCCGCGGCGGCTCGTACGGCCACTTACTTTTGAGGCGAAAGAATCCATGCGTCAAGGGGCCTGCAAACATCTTTTGCATCGGACTGTTGCGGGCCTACAGTGACCTGAATACTTCCAACGCGAAATAAATTGTTGTGGGAGTCTGACCCTCATGACCACAGGTACCGCCAGCTGGCTGCCACTGAGCCCGGGGGAGCGCTCCGTGGCGATCGAGGTGCTCGTCCACGGCCCGCTGTCGCGCACCGACCTCGCGCGACGACTGAACCTCTCCGCGGGCAGCCTCACCCGGCTGACCAAACCGCTGATCGAGACCGGCCTGCTGATCGAGGTCCCGGAAGGGGGCACCCCGGCGGAGGCGCGGCAGGGGCGCCCCTCGCAGCCCCTCGACGTGGTCGCCGAGTCCCGCTCCTTCGTCGGCTTCAAGATCACCGAGGACATGGTGTACGGCGTCGTCACCACCCTCAGGAGCCATATCGTCGCCCGCCACGACCGGCCCCTCACCACGCACGACCCCGACGAAGTCGTCGGCCTGCTGGGCGAGATGACCGACGACCTGGCCCGCACCCACCCCCGGCTCGCCGGGATCGGCATCGGTGTGGGCGGCCTCGTCCAGGACCGTGCCGTGGTGGGGGAGTCGCCCTTCCTGGGATGGCGCGACGTCCCGCTCGCCGCGCTGGTCGAGGAGCGCACGGGATTGCCGGTGGTCGTCGAGAACGACGTCGCTGCCCTGGTCGAGGCCGAGACCTGGTTCGGCGCCGGCCGCGGCCTCGACCGCTTCGTCGTCCTCACCATCGGCGCCGGCATCGGCTACGGCCTGGTCCTGGGCGGCAGGCGGGTGCCCAACGCCGAGGAGGACCGTGGCTTCGGGCGCCACTGGATCGTCAACCCCAACGGTCCGCTCACCCCCGACGGGGAACGCGGCAGCGCCGTCTCGCTCCTGACCATCCCCAACATCCGCTACCAGGTCCATGCCGCCACCGGCCGGGACCGGACGTACGAGGAGATCCTCGCCCTCGCCGCCGCCGGGGAACCCATGCCCGCCCGCGTCATCGACGAGGCGGCCCGCGCCCTGGGCACGCTGGTCGCTCAGATCGCCAACTTCGCCATGCCGCAGAAGATCCTGCTCGCCGGTGAGGGGGTCGGACTGATGGACGTCGCAGGCAGGACGGTGGAGGAGGCCGTCCGCGCGCAGCGGCATCCACTGGCCGCCCCGGTGGATCTGGAGACCAAGGTGTCGGACTTCCACGACTGGGCTCGCGGGGCCGCCGTCCTGGCGATCCAGGTGCTCGTGCTGGGGGCTGCGGAGGCGTGAACCGGCGTACGGGGGTTGACAGATGGACGTGATCAGTAACACGGTCCGGAATGCCCGTTTAGCTTGGGATTACTCACGCGACCTTCACGCCGGGAGCCGTAAGATTCACGCCATGTCCACCACTGTTGAACCCGTCTCCGATCGATCGGCTGCCGAGGTCAACGAGGAGATCCGGGCCCTGTGGCTCCGGTCGGGCGGGACACTCAGCGTCGAGCAGCGCGAGGAATACCAGCGGCTGGTCATGGAGTGGGCCGCCGCGGTCCCCGAGCAGGTGAAGGCGGCCTGAGCGCCGCACTCACCGAGGATCCTTCGTCCCCGGCAGCGCCGTCTCGAACCAGACCACCTTGCCCGTGCTCAGCCGCGTCGCCCCCCAGCGCAGCGCCAGCTGGTCGACCAGGAACAGCCCCCGCCCGCCCTCGTCGCTCAGTTGGGCGTGCCGCATCCTCGGCACCAGCGGCGAGTCGTCGCCCACCTCGCAGCGCAGCACGTCCGTGCGCAGCAGCCGCAGGGTGATCGGCCGGCCGGCGAAGCGTACGGCGTTCGCCACCACCTCGCTGACCAGGAGTTCCGTCGGCTCCAGTAGGTCGTCCAGACCCCACCGGTGCAGCGTCCTGCGGGTCAGCCGGCGGGCCTGTCGCGCGGTCCGCGGATGGGGCGCCAGATACCAGTAGCCGACGGTCTCCGGCAGGATGCCCATGAACCGGGCCGCCAGCAGGGCGATGTCGTCCTCCCGTTCCCCCGAACCGAGGCTGCCGAGCGCCTCGTCGCACAGGTCCTGCAGTGCCGTCGGCCCGGCCCGGGCTGCGCGCAGGCGGGTCACCAGGCGCTCCACCCCCGTCACCACGTCCGAGCCGCGGGACTCGACGAGGCCGTCGGTGTACAGCACCAGGGCCGCTCCGGAGGGAGCCGCCATCTCGGTGCACTCGAAGGCGCCGCCGCCGACGCCGATCGGCGTTCCGGACGGGACCTGTACGACCTCCACGTTGCCGTCCGGATGCAGGAGCACCGGGGGCGGGTGGCCGGCGTTGGCCATCAGCAGTCTCTGCCGCACCGGGTCGTACGAGGCGTAGAGACAGGTCGCGATGTGCTGGCCGCCCAGTCGTTCCGCCTGCTCGTCGAGGTGGTGCAGCACCTCGTCCGGTGGCAGGTCGAGCCCGGCCAGGGTCTGCACGACGGTGCGCAGCTGCCCCATGATCGCGGCCGACGTGACGGAGTGGCCCATCACGTCGCCGATGACCAGCGCCACACGGTTGCCGGGCAGTGGGATCGCGTCGTACCAGTCGCCGCCCAGCCGGGCGCTGCGCGAGGCGGGCAGATAGCGGCTGGCGAGCCGGACCCCGGTCGGCTCGGGCAGCGACGGGGGGAGCATCGTGCGCTGCACCGCGTCCGCGAAGGACACCTCACGCCCGTACAGCATCGCCTTGTCGACGCCGAGACCGGTGTGCGTGGCGAGCTGGGAGGCGACCAGCAGGTCGTCGCGGGTGAACGGCGGCCGGTTGGGTCCGCGGACGAGGACGACGCTGCCCATGAACTGGCTGCGGCCGTGCAGCGGGGCGATGATCAGCCGCCGTCCCCGAGGTGGCGCGCCGGGCACGCCGGCCGCCTCCAGCATCTCGGCCGCTGCCGCCGCGATGCCCGGGGCGTTCCCGAAGACCGGTCGCCCTGGCCGCAGCAGCCCCGCGAGCCGGGTCGCGACGGCCGGGTGCACGACCTGAGGCGGATGCTTCCGTAGCCCGTCCGCGGCCGGCGGTGTCCGGTCCGTGCTGTGCAGCCGCAGACGGGCCGGAGCGGCGGGGATCTCGTCCTCGACCGGCAGTGGATCGCACAGATGGACGAATGCCCGGTCGGCGAACGCCGGGACGGCCGCCCGGCACAGCTCGTACAGCGTCTCGTCGAGGTCCATGCCGCGGGCGATCCGCCGCGTCGCGGCGTCCAGATACCGGAGCCGGTCCGTCTGCTGCCCGGCACCCTGCCCCCTGTCGTGCCGCACATGTCCCACGGGACCTCGATGGGCACCGAGGTGCTTCGTCACGTGCGGTGCTTCCGTCTGCAGCGCAGGAAGATCTGTTCCTCGGGCTCTACGTCCGAGGTGGCCGGCGCATACGTGTAGGAGGACTCCTCGACGATCTCGAAGCCCGCCGTCTCGACCACCTCGCGCAGGTCGTCGCGCAGATAGCCGGAGACCCGGATGGTGCTGCCGATGAACGGGATCGAGAAGTCGTCCACATCGGCCTCCACCATCGACAGCACGAACAGACCGTCGGGAACGAGCAGATGGTGGACGGTCTCCAGGGCCAGGGGGATCTCGGCGCGCTCCAGCATGAGCAGGGAGAAGAAGGCCGCGGCGGCGTCGAAGCGGCCGAGGTCGCCGGCGCCTCCGGGCCGCAGGTCCGCGATGTCCAGCTGATGGAACTCCGCCGCGGGCACGTTCTCGCGGGCCAGCGCGACCATGCCACGCGACAGGTCGATCCCGATGACCGTGAGGCCCGCGTCCGCGAGACCGCGGGCGGTCGGCAGTCCGGTACCGCACCCCAGGTCCAGCACACGGGAACCGGGAGGCAGGGACTTGATGAGCCATTCGGCGGCCGCCACCTGACCTTCCTTGTGCGGGAAGGCCTGGTCGTAGCGGGTGCCGATGGCGTCGAAGGCCTCGGCCTGACCTGTGCGATCGAGCCGTAGGTCCCCGTAACCGGGCTTCTTCGCGGGGCCGTTCACGAACAATCTCCCTTTGGAGACTTCATGGTGCGATTTTTTCACAAGTCGCACGGCCTTGGTATGTCTGAGCGGTCCCAGGTGGGTGTCCGGACGACTACCCAGGGTGGCGCGTCAGCCCCATGTGGCCGAGTAGTACCGCTGGTACGCCTTGCGGTCCTGCTCAGCGCGTATGTAGCGCGTCGCGACCAGCGCGACCAGGCTGCCCGCGATGACCAGCAGCCCGGGGCCGACGTTCCTGGGGTCCGTGAGCCGGGCCAGGAGCGGCTCGCCGGGCGTGCCCGTCACGGGGGCCGGCGCACCCGGCGATGCCGCGCCGGGCGCGATCGCACTCTGCGTGGCCGAGGCGGACGGCGCGGGCGCGGCGGAGGACGAGGGGGAGGCGCTCTGGCCGCCACCGGCCTTCTGCGTCGTCACGATCAGCTGGACGCCGAGTGCCTGCAGCGCTTTGGTCACCGGCTGGAAGAACGTCGTACCACCCGCCGCGCAGTCCCCGCTGCCTCCGGAGGTCACCCCGAGCGCGATGCCGTCGGAGAACATCGGCCCGCCGCTGTCCCCGGGTTCGGCGCACACATTGGTCTCGATGAGACCCGTCACCGTGCCCTCGGGGTAGTTCACCGTCGCGTCGAGCCCGGTCACCTGACCGTCGCGCAGGCCGCTCGTGCTGCCGCTGCGGAACACCCGCTGCCCGACGGCGGGATCGCCCACGCCCGTGATCCGTACGCCCTTGCCGTCACCGACGGACACCACGTCGGCGCCGTCCCCGGCCCGGCCGCTCGCGTACTGCACCAGCGAGAAGTCGCTGCCGGGAAAGCTGTTGCCGACGGTCGTGCCCAGCTGCTGGTTGCCCCGGTTGTCCGAGAACCAGATGGAGCCGTTGGGACCGCAGTGCCCGGCGGTGAGGATGAAGTCGCTCTGACCGTTGGTCACGTTGAAGCCCGCCGAACAGCGCCCGCCCGTCGACAGGATGGGCAGCGCTCCGTTGAGGCGTGTAGTGAAGCTGCCCGAGGTGCGCTCCATGCGCACGAAGCTGCCGATGCCGTCCGCGACCTTCGTCAACCGGGCCCAGTCGGCGGCCGAGACGGTGCTGTCGGCCTGCACGACCACCTCGTTGGTCTGGTAGTCCATGACCCACGCCGTGCCGGCCACCTTGGGAGCCGAACGCAGCGTGGACGTGGCCGACTTGAGTTCGTTCATGCTGTGCCGCACGACCTTCGCCTCGGCGCCCGCCCGCCGGACCTCCGTGGCCGTCTCCTCGTCCGTGACGGCCACGACCGGCCGCCCGTCGGAGCCGATCCAGGTGCCCGCCGTACGGGAGGTGCCGAGCCGCGACACGAGGTCCGCGCCGGTGCTCGCACCCGACCGCGCGGAGCTGAACGGGACAGCGGTCGTGCCGGACGTCTCGCTGGCCACGGCCTGCGTGACCATCACCCCTCCGAGGAGGAGTCCGCCGACGGCCGCCAGCCGTGTCACTCGCCGGACAGTCCGTCGTCGTACGTGCCTCATCCATGGCTCCCGAACCCGAACGCGCGGCGCCAACACCGCAGGTCCCTCCGGTCGTTGAGGGGCCCTGCTCCTGATACGTGCCGTGAGCCCGGCGCGTTCATCCCGGAAGCGATCACGTCATCGCATCCGCCGGATGCCCGGTGTCCTCGTCCGCCGCCACCGTGCCGTTCACACGCTTCCAGGTCACCCTCGGCCCCCTGTTCTGTGCTCCACGACCAGGATCCCGCACGAGACGGCCGGCGACCGAACGCTTTGATCCAGCTGCCCAAGTGCCGCGCTGAGGAGACGGCAGCGTGCCTAGACTGCCGTCATGGACGACAAGTCGCTGGACCGGCTCGGTGCGGGCAAGTACCTGCTGATCACCAGCTATCGGAAGAACGGCACCGGCGTCCCCACCCCGGTGTGGGTGGTGCGCGACGGGGACGCTCTCGGTGCCTGGTCCGCCGCCGACTCCTGGAAGGTCAAGCGGATCCGCGCCCGCGGCGACGTCCTCGTCGGGCCCTGCGACCTGCGCGGCAACCCGACCGGCGAGCAGATCCCGGCGACCGCCGAGATCTGCGACGCGCCGACCACCGCCCGCTACCGCAAGCTCATCGCCCGCAAGTACGGAGTCCTCGGCCGGCTGACGCTCCTCGGCAGCCGGCTGCGCCGGGGCCTGGACGGCACCGTCGGAATCCGCGTGACGCTGTGACGTGCGGGGCACGGGCCGTGCCGGCCCGTGCCCCGCACGCGGACATGGCCTACGAGGCGTCCAGCACTGTTCCCGTCAGCACCGGACGGTCGGGCAGCGGCTCCGCGTCGTAGTCGGTCAGCGCGAGGCGCATCGACTCGGTCGGCTCGGCCAGCTGGTCCTTCAGTGTCGGCACGGTGAAGTCGATGCTTGTGCTCCCGGCGGGAATCCCCAGCCACACCCACAGGTTCGCCTGGGACAGCGGGCGTTCGGGATCGGGCGAGTCACCGGCGTAGTCCAGGAGCCACTGCGGGTCCACGTCCTTGGTGGACAGCTCGGCGCCCTCGGAGACCCGAAGCACCCGGACCGGCTGCCAGATCTCCATGTCGACGGGCTTGTCCAGGGACATCCGCCAGGTCAGCGCCTCCCCCTCGGTCACCCGGTCCGCGACCGGTGTCAGGGTGATCACGGGCGCGGGGTCGTCGTTCTCGGCGGTGACCCCGCCCCGGTGAGCGCCGACGACTGCGTTGCGCACGGCCTTCACGAGGAGGTCGTGCTGCACGTCGCCGCCGAAGCGGGTGTCGCCCTTCACCTCGACCGGTACGTCGATGGCGTTGCTGCCGGGCCGCACCGTGACCAGCCTGTCCTCGGCCCGACCAGTGTCCGGGTCGAGGACGTACACCCGGACCCGGCCGCTGCCGTGCCCGGAGACCCGGACCGGGATCCGGTAGGTGCGGGTGCCGGAGTCGCCCTCCTTGACCGTGAGCCGGCCGACGTCGACGCGGGGCAGCGCCGCCGGCTTGACCGCGGGGGTGCCGGGGGACCAGCCCCAGGCGTCCATCAGCCAGGCCCGCCCGGACTGCGAACGCGGGGTGACGACAAGGGACTTGACATGCTTGAGGTCCAGTCCCGCACGGCCGGCGGCGGTCAGCGGGACGCGGAGCTCACGCGCCCAGTACGAGGCGGTGCGCTCGGTGCCCGGCAGCCCTTCGACCCGGACCTGGCCGAGCTCGGCCCGGCGGCCGGAGGCGTCGGTGACGGACACGTCCAGCCGGGTGCCGGTCGTGTTCGGCGGCACGAACACACGCAGCGCCAGGTTCCTGGCGCCGGCGAGGGACACGGGCTTCGTGGGGCTGATGGTCGTCGCCGTGCCCGGCGCCGACCAGTTCAGCGCGACCGCGCCGCGGCCGGTCTCGCGTTCCGTGTCCCATCTCGCGAAGTGCGGGGACGACCCCTTGACGTCCTCGCCCAGGCAGGCCACGGCCGGGTCGGGGTCGGCCGCCGCGCACAGCTTGCCGCCGGCCACCATCATTCCGGCGTCGGGCAGGAAGCCGCCCGAGCGGCGGGCGCCCACCGCGTGGGTCAGGACACGGGCCGGGTCCGCCGAGGGGGCCCGCCGGTCCGAGCCGTCGAGCAGCGGCCGCACGCGGTCGTCGCCGGCGACGAACAGCCGGGCCGCGGCGGCGATGTAGGTGGCGCCGGCCTGGTGCTGCTGGTCGGCGGTCAGCCGGGTCGCGGTGCCCGTCGAGCACACCGCGTCGCGCTGCTCCTCGTCCTCCCAGAAGTCGTCGAAGGACGGGGCCTCGGACCGGCCCGGCGTCCACTCGGTGTTGAAGAAGTTGTGGTTGGCGCCGACCACGTAGACGGCGCTGTGCAGCGCGGTGCCCCGGCTGACCCCGCGCGTCCCGTCGGCGTACACCTCGCCCTGGAGGTCGGAGACGTCGCCGTCGCAGCCCGGCAGGATCGTCGCGGACGGCACGTCGGCGACCGGATTCTGGCCGAAGATCGTCGGTCCGATGAGCACGGTGCCGCGGACCTTCCAGCGGACCGGGCCCCGGTAGCCGTCCTGGGCGGCGGGCGGTGGGTAGAGGCTGTCCATGGCGGCCCGGTTCACGCCCTCGCCGCCGCGCGAGTGGCCGACGAGCAGGACGCGGGAGAGGTCGGCCTTCGGTGCGCCCCGCACCACCGACGGGGCCGTGCCCGGCCGGGCGGACCAGCCGGCCCACTGCGCGAGGTGCCGGCGCACCAGCGACGAGCGGGCCTGCGCGCCACCGTCCTCGGCGTTCCAGTCCTGGCCGTTGATGCCGTTGGCCGAGATCGAGACCGTCACATAGCCCTGGGAGGCCAGCAGCTTCTGGTCCTTGAGGTAGCCCTGGTAGCTCGGGATCGGCTTCATGTCGGCCGGGCAGGGCCAGTCGCCGGTTCCGTCGTCGGTGCCGGGCTTGTAGCAGGTGGTGTGGCGGCCGTGCAGGAACAGCGCGAGCGGCCGCTTGCCGGTGGCGCCCGCCGGTGCCACCACCACGGCCCGCATCTCGACCGGTTGGGCGAAGCCGGGCAGCCGGACCGGGTCGAGGTCGTACTCGCCGGTGATGGTGCGGTACGCGCCGGGCTTGCCCGGGTCCACGGAGTTCGCCGGCAGCTGGGCCGGGGGCCGGGCCGCGGTCACCGACTTGCGGGAGTGCTTGCCGGAACTGTCGGCAGGCGCGTCCAGCCGGCGCCCGCCCGCCACTACTTGAAGGTCTTTCAGGCTGCCGGCGTCGTCGAGGCTCAGCCGGAACGTGTGGCCGTCCCTCGCCGCCTTCGGCACACCGAGCAGCCGGCCCGCCGCGTGGAACTCCACACGTGCGTCACCCATGGGCACGGGCGTCGGCGAGCGCCAGACCAGGTCACGGTCGGCGCCCTCCCCGGTGATCCGCCAGCCCGGCGGAAGTCCACCGTCGCCGGAACTCGTCAACGCCGC
The DNA here is from genome assembly GCF_040782645.1 of Streptomyces sp. HUAS ZL42. GTDB lineage: Bacteria > Actinomycetota > Actinomycetes > Streptomycetales > Streptomycetaceae > Streptomyces. Next base: position 1,205,690 of record NZ_CP160403.1, on the reverse strand, counting down.
TGCTGCGGACGGCTGTTGCGCGTGTGCCAGTCCTGGCGACGCCGCCAGGACCGTCACTAACGCCGCGGCGGCGACACCTATTCGCCGGGCATGGATCAATGGTCCCCTCCTAGAACCCAGGGCTCAGGCGCCCCGTCGGTCCCGGGGGCCTCTCGCGCCCCGAAGGACGGAACGAGCTCTCTGTGGGTTGCCTGTGCGGGCGGCGCGGCCGAGGGCCGGGGACATGAACAAGCCACTCGGCATCAAGCCGGCGACGACGGGAAAGGCCACCGCCCACGAGCCGAATTCCCCCGCTCCGCGCGGCCGTCGTCGGCACCGGCCACCGCGCCCAGACGTTCACCCGGGCTCCGGGGCCTGTCCGGCGGATCATGCCGCAGACGCGGTGGCCGGCACGCCCAGCTGCCGCGTTGTCGTCACTCTCCCCCACTCTCGGCTTCGCCCGAGCGGGGGGACCCCCATCGCTCCGCGTCGACTCCCTCCTCCGCCTTGCAGCTGGACGTGCCGGCCACCGCTCACCCGGGCTGATCAAGCAGCGTCGCTTCCCTGCGACCTGATCCGCCGGACAGGCCCCAGCCGCGCGCCCCGGCCAGTGGCTGCTCGACACCCGCCACGGCGCGGACTACTTCCGCCGCCGGCACCGGGAGAAGGACCGCAGCGGCGGGCCGGCGGTGCACAGGTCGAGCCATCATTTCGCCCTGGTCAACCGGTGGCTCGACGACGAGCCGAACGATGTCTTCGGCTACGGCCGGCTCGCCTTCTACGGCCCCGAGGCGGGGGAGCGGCACGGACCGCGCCGCGACTACGACCGCGCCCACGGTGCCCACTCGGCGGCGGGCGACTCCTTCGCCCCCGACCTGGCCGCCGACCACACCCTGCGCGCCCTCTACCTGGACGCCGAAGGGGACGACGGATACGTCCGCGACCGCAACGACTTCGGCGGCCCGGTCACCATCGAGGACGACATGGCGGTCCTGTGCGTTACGCGGGCGGCGCGACGATGACGTACCACCTCACCGCCAACTCCCCATGGGAGGGCTCCGGGTGATGTTCAACGGCAGTGCGGGGCGGCTGGAACTCGAGGTGGAGGAGAGCCGCTGGGCGTCGCCGCGGACGCGGATCACCTCCGGCAGCGGTGCGCTGCACGGGGACACGGCTGCCGAGCACGCGGGAGGTCTGCGGCTCACCCTGCGCCCGCTGTGGCGGCCCCCGGTCGACATTGCGCTCACGGTCGCCCATGAGGCACACGGCGGGGGAGACACACGGATGCTCGACGCGCTCTTCGGACCGCTCGACACCGCGCGGCCCGCCGGACCGGGGCGGCGGAGCAGCGGCCGGCCACCGAACGCGACGGCGCACTCGCGCCGGCTGTCGGGCCGGCCGCCAACCAGTGCTTCGAGACGGGACGGCCGGTGCGCACCAGGGATGTGGTCCCCGGCCTTGGCTGAAGGTCTGTCAGGTCCAGGCCCGGTACGGCTCGTCGAGCAACTGGAAGACCGGCTCGCCCCGGACCGGGTCCTTGACCGTGGACAGCCGTACGCGGTCGCCGCTGTGGATGCCGATGGGCGGACCCATGACCCGGCCCCGCACCACGAAACCCTCGGCCATCTCGACCAGGGACACATTGCGGGCGGCGGGGGTGTTGCGGTGCACCACGGTGGAGTGACGGACCGTCCCCGTGCCCTGGCTGCGCTCGGTGCGCAGCTCGCTGCCGCGGCACACCGGGCAGATCAGCTTGTGGTACATGGCGGTGCCGCACCAGGTGCAGCGCTGGAAAAGGATCGCGTCCGAGTCCGCGGTCGCCGGATCGAGAACTCCCGTCGCGGAGCCGGACACCTGCTGAACGGCGCTTCCTGAGTGGTGGTACACGCTGGTCAACTCCCTGCGCTCGGCCGGAAATGCCGCGTGCGCGGCTCATCCGTGCACGCACGTGCGCGGTTCACCGTGCCACCGCGCACGCGCTCAGCGTATGGCACTGAGTGTCACTCGTAAAGGCACTCCGTACCCCAAATTTTCGACTCAGTCGCGCCCGAGTGTCGTCTCGATCTCCTGCACCACGCGCCACAGGGGCGCACCCCGCCGGGAGACGATCACGACCACGTCGTCGGGCCCCTCGCCGGCGGAAGCCGTGAAGGGTGCGAATGCGGCTGCAGGCGGTGGTGTGGCGGGCGAGCCGAAGGCGTTCTGCACATATCCCATCGCATGGTCCACGGTGGCGCTCGCGTCGGCCTCTCCGTCCGAACGCAGCCAGGAGCGCAGCGCGTTGTTGTGCGCCGCCACGACCGCCGCCGCGATCACATCCGCCCGCAGGTTGCCGTCGCGGCGGCCCGCGAAGCGCCCGCGCAGGTACTCGGCGAGGGCGCGCTCGTAGCGCCACACCACCGAAAGCTCGTAGGCCCGCAGTCCGGGCACCTTCTTCGTGAGCCGGTAGCGCTGCACGGAGAAGGCCGGGTTCTCGGCGTACATCCGCAGGACGAGCCGGGCGGCGTCGCACACGCGCTGCACCGGCTCGTGCTCGTCGTCGCTCGCGGCGAGGAAGGCCGTCATGTCGGCCAGACAGCGCTCGTGGTCGGGGAAGACCACGTCCTCCTTGGAGGGGAAGTAGCGGAAGAACGACCGCCGTCCGACGCCGGCGAGCGCCACGATGTCGTCGACCGTGGTCTGTTCGTAGCCCCGCTCCAGGAACAGCTGGAAGGCCGCCGCGATGAGGGCGTCCCGCATGGGGGGCTTCGCCTCCGCCTTGTCACTGGAGCTCATGGAGGGGAACGTAGCACCTGACCGGGCTTGATGGCACTCAGTTCCCTCTGTGTGGGAACTGAGTGCCCTTCGCTGTGGCCCCTCGCTCCGACGTCTCAGGTCCGCGGCCGTCGCCCGCTGCGCCGCGGCGCGGGCTCGGCGCCGTTCAGCAGGGTGCGGCGGCGCTCCTCGCCGTGCTCCTCGACCTGGAGCACCACCCGGCGCAGCGACTCCGCGAGCCCCCGGCACTCGGCGTCGCTGAGCTGTGCCGTGACGAAGGCCTCCTCCTCGTTGAATTCGGGGAAGACCTGCTGCATGAGCTCCTCGCCCTTGTCGGTGAGGCTCAGCAGGACCAGCCGGCCGTCGGTCGGGTGATCGGCCCGCCGCAGCAGGCCGCGCGACTCCAGGGTGCGTGCCACGCCCGTGAGGGTGCCCTTGGAGATCCCGGCCTCCTCGGCCACGTGCCGGGTCTCCGACTCGCCCCACACCCACACCACCCACAGCACGACGAACGCCGTCCAGGTCAGGTCCGAGCCGCGCAACACGGAGTTCTCCAGGTGCTGGCGCACCGCGGAGGCGGCCCGGTAGATGTTCGCCACGGCCGCCATCTGCTCCCGGCGGATGGGGGTTCCGCCGAGTTTCGCCGACGCGAGCCGCTCGGCTTCGGTGATGGAACGCTGGCCGGGCACGGGCGGCTCCTTCGGTCGATTCGGCAAGGACCGCTGGGCCGGTCGGCCCGCGCGGTCGTTCGGTATCAAATTGTACGGAGATCGACAGGCCGCGCGGGGACTTCCCCACCGGTCCGACGTAACCTTTCTGCGCCCGCCGCCACCCGCAGACCTCGAGGAGTCCCCAGCGTGCCCCCCGTCCGCCCCCGCATCCTCTATGTCACCGACCTCGCGTACCAGGCCCGCGGGCGCCGCTACTGCGACGAGGACATCCAGCTGACCGCCCGCCTCCGCGAGGACTTCGACCTGGCCCTGTGCCATCCGCTCGACGCGAGCGCGCTCATGGACGACTTCGACGCCGTGGTCGTCCGCAACAGCGGTCCCGTCCTGTCGTACCGGGCGGAGTACGAGGCGTTCCGCGAGCGCGCGGTCCGCAGCGGCACGCGCGTGTACAACCCGCTCACCGGCAAGGCCGACATGGCGGGCAAGCAATACCTCCTGGACCTGAGCGCCGCCGGCCACCCGGTCATCCCCACCGTCGACCGCCCGGAGCACCTCGACCGCCTGCCGGAGGCGGACCGTTACGTCGTCAAACCCAAGCTCGGCGCCGACTCCCTGGGCCTGCGGATCGTCACCGTCGAGAGCCTGGGCGGCCTCATCGACGGAACCGTGCTGGTCCAGCCGTGCATCGACTTCGCCTACGAGGTCTCGTTCTACTTCGTCGACCACGACTTCCAGTACGCCCTGTACGCCCCGCACACCGACCGGCGCTGGCAGCTGGAGCGGTACGAACCCACCGCTGACGATCTGGAGTTCGCCCGCCGCTTCATCGAGTGGAACGGCCTCGATCACGGCATCCAGCGCGTCGACGCGTGCCGCGCCCCGGACGGCGAGCTCCTGCTGGTCGAGCTGGAGGACCTCAATCCCTACCTGTCCCTGGAGGCGCTGGACGACGCCGGGCGGGACGCCTTCGTGGCCGCGACGAAGGATTCCCTGCGCCGGTTCCTCGCACGCTGAACCCGGAAGGCGGACCGCCCGTATCACTCCTCGGGGATCCAAGGGACGGAAGGAGACCAGCGTGCCGACGCCGGCCGAACCCGGAGAGCCGCAGGACCACCAGGTCCTCGAACCCATCGTCGTCCTGCGCCCCCGCCGCACCGACGCCCTCGCGGAACTGTTCCGGGAACTGACGCAGGACAGCGGGGCCCACGAACCTGTGCGAGTGCCGAGGGGGGCCACCGCAACCGAGGACGACACGCAGGAGCTGCCGACCGTCACGTCCGACGGCAGGCGCCCGGCACGGCGCCGCGAGCGGCCCGCCTCCGGTTCCGGGCTGCGCCGCGCCGCCATCGCGGTCGGCGTGTCCGCCGCGGCCCTGGTCGGCTTCGGCTGCGCCCTCCTGCTGCCGGGCCGTAACGCCGCGACGGCCGCGCCCGCGCCCCCGACGACGACCGCCCCCGCTCCGTCCGCCCCGGCCTCGGCCGACCCCGACGGCCCCGGCACCCTCCGGGAGGGGGCGACCGGCCCGGAGGTGACGGACCTTCAGGAGCGCCTGCGGCGCATTCCCAACGTGTACGACAACGGCTCCACCGACGGCCGTTACGACACCGTCCTCACCGAGGCCGTGGCCCGTTTCCAGCTCTGGTACGGCATCCGCGGCGACGAGAACGGCGTCTACGGCGACGACACCCGGCGCGACCTGGAGTCTCGAACGGGCGGTTGACTGAGCGGCTCGTTTCGAACAGCGCGCAACATCTGGGGAAAGCCCGGGTGGCGCAGTACCGTGAGGCCCCCACTATGGGCTGGAGCGGACGCGTGGGGCGGTCCGCCGCACGACCGTAAGGCCATATCGATGAACGGCTCCCGCATCCCGGGCCTGGTGCTGCCCACCGTCTTCCTGCTGGCCATGGTCGTGGGCGTTCTCTGGTACGTGCGACACCGCGACGACGACTGAGGGCAGTCCCGCCCTCAGCGTCCGGCGTTGTGGTCGGTCAGCGCCTGAGTGACCGCACGGACGCTGCGTGCGATGTGCTGCAACTGCATGACCTCGGCGGCGTACAGCTTGATCGTGTGCTCGATGACCGACTCGGGCAGGCCGAGCCGCGGCAGGTCCGCGCGTGCCGTCTGCAGGGCCGTGCGGGCCACGCGGATCTCGTGCTGGACCTGGATCTGAGCATGGCGGGCCAGCAGCACCGGGTGGCGCAGCATCGCCGGATAGCCGGCATAGCGTGCCGGTACGAGCTCGCGCAGCCACTTGGCAGCCGAACGCTCCCAGTCGTAGCTGCCGGGTGTCTTGACCTGGCAGGGCCAGTCCGGGCTGAGGCGCGTGGTCGTCAGGGGCATGATCATCGCTTCCGGTGGGCGGTGTCGGAGGGATGGTCCGACGGGTTGGGGGCGGCCCCGGCCTAGGGGAGGACCGGGGCCGCCACGGGCGCTCGCTCAGGCGAGGCCCCGAACACCCTCACGCCGACGCGGGTAGGGGACGGCGGCTCGGGGTGCCCGTTCGGGTGCCCTGTGCGGGCGGTGCGGCCGTGAGCAGTATTTATATATGCCGTCCGCTTTGCAAGACGTATGAAAACATTCATGCGCGATTTAAAGTGATTGCTCCCCTTGTGGCACTTTATGAGGGGATCAGTCCCTGAGGAAGAACTGGTGCTGCTCGGCGATCTGCTCGTACTCCTCGAGCCGCGCCTGGGTGCGCTCCGGACCCGCGTCGGTCATGGCCTGCAGCAGCGCGGCGGCCATCACTCCGGGCGCCGCGTAGGAGTCGAAGACCAGGCGGGAGCCGGTGCCGGTGGCGAAGGTGACGTCGGCCTCGTCGGCCACCGGGCCGAGCGCCAGATCGGTGACGAGCGCGACCTTGAGACCGGCGCTGCGCGCGACCCGTACCGCGGTGAGGGTCTCCTGGGCGTGCCGGGGCATCGAGAACGCCAGCACCCAGGTGCCGCCCGCCTCCCGCGACTGCAGCAGCGCGTCGTAGGCGACGCTGCCGCCCCGGGTCACCAGCCGTACGTCCGGGTGGATACGGCGTGCCGCGTAGGCGAAGTACTCGGCGAGCGACGCGGAGATGCGCAGCCCGAGGATGGTCAGCGGGGTGGACTCCGACAGCCTGCGGCCGATGTCGATGACCTGGTCGGGGTCGGCGAAGTCCCGGCGCAGGTTCTCCAGGTTCTCGATCTCGGCGTCGACCGCCGCCTGCAGCTCGTTGCTCCCGTTCTCCTCGGCCGCCGCGGGGCCGCCGGGGAGGGTGCCGAGCGCGATCGACTGGAGCTTCTCCCGTAGCGCGGGGTAACCGCTGAAGCCGACGGCGGCCGCGAAACGCGTCACCGAGGGCTGGCTGACGCCGACGCGGTCCGCGAGATCGGTGATCGAGAGGAACGCCGCCTCGGTGATGTGCTCGATCAGGTACTGGGCGACGCGTCGCTGCCCGGGGGACAGGCGAGGCCCGTCGAAGAGTGCTCTGAGCTGGGAAGTCGGTGAGGCCTCTGCCTCCGGAGCCGTCTTTCCCGAGGTGATCGCGGATGCCTGCGCGCGTGCCTGCTGCGGCGATGGCACGGGTGCGCCTCCTTTGTCTCCCACGAGGACTCAACATAGCTCACGGACCGTGCTGACCAGGGCCTGCCGGAGAACGTCGAGTGCACTCGGTGCCCGCGGATCAGCGCCGGTAGATCGTGATCGAATGACCGACCTCGTCGACCGGACGGCTGCTGTCGATGAGCTCGGCCAACCGCCCCTTCGCCTTGGCCGCGGCGGAGTCCGACACTGCCAGCAGCCCGTGCACCCGACCGGCGGGCACCGTGAGCGGGTCGGACGCGTGGATGCCGTAGTAGGACGGCACGCCGCTGCCCTTGTAGACGAGCCAGATCCGCTCGCCCCGGTACCGCTCGCGCAGCCGGTCCGCCAGCCGGCCGAGGTCCTGGCCCCAGTCCACGTTGGAGTCGTGCAGCAGCAGATGGGTCCGGGCCGGTCCGCCGAACGCCTCGTTGGCGTACGGCAGGTAGTAGGGGTACGTCCGCAGCGAACTGACCCCGACGAACGCCACCAGCGCCGCCGTCACCACCGGGCCCCACCGCCACCGCACCGTGAGCACGCAGCCCGCCGCCACCGCCAGGAACATCGGCAGGAACACCGCGTACCGGGTGCCGAAGTCCCGTGACCCCTCCATGGCCGCGGCCAGCAGCACCGCGGCGGGCACGAGCACGTACGGCGCCGCGGGCCGCAGCCGCCGCACCGTCACCATGGCGACGGCTCCGGCCGCCCACAGCGCGAGCATGCCCAGGGGGGTCTTCACCAGCAGCGCGGCCGGCAGGTAGTACCAGAGCGAGCCGGTGTAGAGGCGGCCGAACAGGAAGCCCTGCCAGGGGTCGTTCTCGAGGCCGAACTGGATGCGCATGCCGTCCCGGTAGGCCTCAGGGAACGGCATCAGGTCCACCAGGAGCCCGCGCATCCCGTGCACGGTCGGCACATGCACCTGCGACGTCCAGCGCAGCCGGGGATCGACCACCAGATACGCCGCCCACACGACGGCGACGACGGCCCCCGCCACGACTGCCGGCCGGAGCAGCGCCCGCCCCCACCTCGTGGCGCGGCCGCGCCACTCCGGCAGGGCGGCCAGCACCAGCAGCACCGCAACCGCCGGCAGCGCGCTCATCTTCGTGGCCACCGCCGCTCCCAGCGCCGCCCCGGCGAGCGGCAGATACAGCCGCGGCCGGCGGCTCGCCCGCCACAGCAGCCACACCGATGTCAGCAGGAATCCGGCCATCGGCACATCGAGGGTGGCCAGCGATCCGTGGGCGATGACGTCGGGGGAGAACGAGTACAGGGCGAGCGCCGCAAGCGCGGCCGCCCGGCCGGCGAGTTCCTTTGCGAAGGCGAAGACGACCAGCCCGAACAGCAGGGTCAGCACGATCACCGGCAGCCGGGCCCACAGCATCAGCCGCCAGGGGTCGTTGCCCGACTCGTACAGCAGATGCGGGCCCAGTCGCTCCTGCGTTCCCGTGAACGACGTGTCGACGTGCGGGTCCGCGAGGGCCACCCCGGCGCCCACGACCAGCTTGCCCAGGGGCGGATGCTCGGGGTTGTAGCGCAGACCCTCCCCGTGCAGATACCCGGCGGCCGTGCCGACGTACACCGGCTCGTCGATGGTCGGGGTCTGCTGCACGGCCGTGGTCACCATCGCGAACGCCATCTGCGCCAGCAGCACGACCACGAGGAGCGGAAGCACCCAGCGTCCCGCGGACGGCCGGGACCACCGCGACGGCCGCGCCGCGGGATCGCCGGAGAGTGCCTCCGGGGCCAGGACCGAGTGCAGTTCGCGCGTCATCATCCGCCCCGCGGTGACACCGGCCGCGCGGGGGCGGGAGAGATCCAGAGGCGCCTCATGGGCTCACTCTGCATCACCTCCCGCCAGGGAGGCGTTACCGCTTCAGGAGTCGTACCGACAGACCTTCCGCCGTGTACACAGGTACGGCCCGAAGCGTGTCGGAGTTCAGCTCGACGCGGTCGAACTGCCCGCGCAGCCCGGGAGCGCAGACGACACGCACCGTGCTGCCCGGGGCCGGCGGCTTCTCGGCGTCGAGCCGCAGGGACAGCACACTGCCCCCGCCCAGCAGCGCCCGCCGCGTCACCTCGAGGGCGGGCCCGCGGCCGGAACGCAGCGTCACGTCCAGCGTGCCGTTCTCCTGTGCGTACGTGCCGTGGACCTGCACCGACTTCTCCAGCCGCAGCGTCCCGCCCGTCACCCGCAGATCACCGTGGCCGAGCGCGTGCGACGAGGCGGCGACCAGCACGCCGCCCTCCACGACGGTCCCGCCCGTGTACTTGTTGTGGCCGATCAGCGTGAGCGTGCCCGTGCCCCGCTTGGTCAGACCGCCGTCGCCCTCGATGTCGTTGCGCCAGCTGTCGGCCGCGTGGAAGCCGCCCGCCGCCGCGTCGAGCGTGACGGCCACGTCCGAGTCGAAGGCGCCGTACCCGTCCGCCGCGGCGAACAGGTTCAGCCGGCCCCACTGCTCGAAGCCGTCCAGCAGGACGTAGCCGGAGGGCAGCGCGGTCGTCCGCAGCACCTCGCGCCGCTGGTCGGCGGTGAGGTACGGCTGCCGCGTCTCCAGCAGCACCTCGGCGCCCTTGGGCACGGTCAGGGGCTCCTTGCGGCCCTCGCGGGTCAGCACGTACGTGAGACGCGGGCGCACCGCACGCTCGTTGGCCTTCCGGTCCGCGTACGGGTCGGCGGCGTCCGAGTGGGCGTACGCGAACAGGGCGTCGGCCGTCGTGCCGGTCTTCCCGGTGAAGTACGCCAGGGCCTGGGCGCGTGCCGCGGCCTTGAGGCCGGCGTTCGCCGGGTCGGCGAGCGCGGCGGCGGCCAGGGCGGTGGCCATGATGCGGCCGCCCATCACGTCGACCGTCGAGTGCATGCCCGACATGATCCGGGTGTGGCTGAGCTCGAAGGCGCGCGTCACCAGCTCCTGGAAGCGCTCGGGCACCGCGTACGCGAACGCGAGGCCCGCCAGGTGGAAGGCGTTGGTGTGGCCGCTGGGGAAGCCGCCGTCGTCCGTCGGGGAGGTGCTGCGCTGGCGCAGCAGCTGCGGGGCGACGACCACCTGGGAGTCGTAGACCGGGTAGCCGAGCGCGTCGGTCCTCCCGGTGTCCACGACCTCGCTGTCCTCGTTCATGCGCCACGGACGCGGGTACTGGAAGGCGTACTTGGCGGGGTTGCCGGAGGCGAAGGGGCCGCGCACGGTGTCGACCAGCTTGGCGACCTGGCCGAGGTCCGAGGTGTACGAGCCCGCGCCGATCGCGGAACCGGCCGGGGCGTTCGCCGGGAGGGTGTCGCTGATCGTGGTCGGGGGAGTGGTGTCCGGCGCGCTCGTGATCGAGGTGACCGCCTTGGCGCCCGCCTTGTACAGCTCGGCGAGCGGGCCCAGGCCGGCGATCATCGCGTAGCTCTGGTGCTGCCGGTCGTAGAGGAAGGCATCCTTCGCCTGCGCGTCGGTGCGGGCGGAGGTGATCCGGGCGCAGTAGCGCATGTTGGCGCGCAGCACCTCGGGCCGCAGCACCGTTCCGCTGTTCCAGGCGGCGCCCGTCTTCCAGACCTCGGCGAAGCCGCCGAGGATCCGCACCACGGCGTTGGTCTCGGGCGTGAGGTTCGCCAGGACGTTGGTCCTGTAGTCGTCCACGAACGCGGCGGTGGCGGTGGCGGCCTTGGCGTCCGCGGCGGCCAGCCATCCGGCGAACGTCGGCGCGGCCAGCACCGCGGCCGAGCCGCCCAGCGAGGTCCTGAGGAACCCCCTTCTGTTCACGGCGAGTCGACCGGCCGACGAGGAGGAGTGGTGCCCGGCGGGTGACGGCATGCGATGTGCCTCTCTTGAGTTCTTCGGCCGTGCGGCCGTGGAAGGTCGTGCGATCCTGTGCGACTCGTGGGGTTTGTGGTGACCTGTGAGTCAGATGGTGCGTACGAGCGAAGATCTACGGCCGAGTTGTGTCCCATCGGCGAGGGTTCGGCGACCGCGGGGTGTCCTGTGGGTGAACTGGGGCTCCTCGGCCCACAGAAACGCGCGGGGACGTCAGGTCGGTCAACAGCCGGGCGTCACAGGAGAGTTCGCGCAAGCGCCACCGCCCCCTCGACCGGCGGCACCCGCAGCGGTCGCGGCCGGGCTCCCGGCACGGTGCGGGCGAGCGACGAGGTGAACGCGTCGTAGAGCGCGGGCTGGGCAAGCACCGTGCTGCCCGCGACCACGACGTCGTCGACCGGCACCCCGCGCGCGTCGAGCCGGGCGACGAGCGCGGCGAGTGCCCCGCCGGCCTCGGCTATCACGGAGCGGGCGAGCGGTGAGCCTGCCGCGGCGGCCGTGAAGACGACGGGGGCGTGCCGGCCCCACTCCGCGGAGACGTCGGCGGCGGCCTCCAGGGCCGCGCCGAGCGCCGGTACCTCGGGCACACCGAACGAGGCGACGAGCCCGACAGCCAGTGCGTCGGGTTCCTCGCCGCGGTCGTGCGCTGCCCAGACGGCCCGTGCCGCCTCCCGGACGAGGCCGGCCGCGCCGCCCTCGTCGCCGAGCACGGCACCCCAGCCGCCCACCTGCACGGGGTCGCCGTCGGGCAGTCGGCCCACCGCCACCGAACCGGTGCCGGCGACCAGGCCGACGCCCTTGTCCAATCCGGCGGCGGGAACGAGGAGTTCGGCGTCACCCACGACCAGCGCGGGCACGCCGAAGAGCTTTTGCAGTGCGGCGCGGATCTCCGCGCACTGGCGGGGGGTCTCACAGGCGTGCCCGCCCACGGCCAGGGCGGAGGGGCGGACACCTCCGGGCAGGGCCTCGCGGACCAGTGCGGCGAGCCAGTCGGCGGCGGGCACGGGGTCGTGCGGCCGCCAACCGCGGCTCGTCCGGACGTGGTCGGCGACGAGGTCGGCTCCCGCGAGCGCACGTAGATGCGTCTTGGTTCCGCCCACGTCGACACCGACCACGAGAGGCGTGGAGTCCTGCACGGATCCTCTTTCGTCGTTGCAGGTCGTACGGGCTGCGACGGCGGGCGAACCGTGCCTGGTTCAAGACAGGTGGAAGTACGTCTGGGAACTAGGGAAGCCCCGGGACGGGCCTCTGACGGAGCACGGCAGGCGAGTACCGTGAAGTTCGTTAGGAAACTAACTAACGAAGTATGGTGCGTCAAGCGTTAGCGCGCACTCGACCTCCGGGACGACCGGACGGGCCGTCCCGGAGGCGGGGACGCGTGACGCCAGGGCATCCCATCGCCGTATCCCCGGAGCCGATCGACCCGGGTGCACGGCCCTTGAACCCGTGTGGGGGAACTGTGGAACTTGACGTGCCGGAAGCCCCCCGTCTGACCGAGAGCGCGAGCATGGTGTTCGCCGTGCTGGCCCAGGCGGGCAGCGCGACCCGGCCACAGCTCGCGAGCCTGGCGGGCCTGTCCAAGCCGACGGTGTCCGCCGCCGTCGTGGAACTGGAGAGTGTCCGGCTCGCCGCCCATTCCGGCACCGCCTCCGGCGGTATGGGCCGCTCCGCCGCCGTCTACCGGCTCGGGCCGGCCGCCGGAGCCGTGCTCGCCGTCGATCTCGGCCCCGCCCTCACCCGGGTACGCGGCTGCGCCCTGGACGGCACCCTGCTCGCCCAGGCCACCGGCTCCCGGGCGGACGCCGCCGACGTCGTACGCGAGGCCCTCGGCGCGCTGCCGGCCGGCGCCCCGCTGCGCACCATCGTCGTCGCGGTCGGCGACGTCGCCCGGCAGCAGGAGGGCGCCGGTGTGCGCCCCGCGACCGCGAAGGCCGGTCCCGTCTTCGACGCCATGGCCGTCGCGCTGCCGCCCGGCGTTCCCGTCCACCTCGAGAACAACGTCAACTGCGCCGCGCTCGCGGAACTGCACGAGGGGGCCGCCCGCGGCCGCCACACCTTCGGCTATCTGCGGATCGGCGTGGGCATCGGCCTCGGCATCGTCGTCGGAGGCCAGGTGCTGCGCGGAGCGAACGGCGCCGCCGGAGAGCTGGCCCGGCTGCCCTACCCCTGGGACGAGGGCCGCGAGCCGCGCCAGGAGGCCCTGGAGGAGTACATCGGCGCACGCTCGCTGCTGCGCCGGGCCGCACAGGCCTGGCAGGACACGGACGGACCGTGTCCCGGCACCGCCGAGCAACTCTTCGCGCTCGCCGGAGAGGGCCGCGCCTCGGCCCGCACGGTCGTCGGCCGTCATGCCGCGGACGTGGGCCGGCTCGCCGCCGCCGTGACGGCCGTACTGGACCCGGGACTGATCGTGCTGGGCGGCAGCACCGGTTCGGACCCGCAGCTCCTGCCTGGTGTGCGGGCCGAACTGGAGCGGCTGAGCTGGCCCACCGACGTGGTCAGCAGCACCGTCGGGGAATTCGGCACCGTCGTGGGCGCCGCACGGCTCGCGGTCGCCCGGGGAGTCCAAACCGTGACCGAGGCCGCGCGGATGAAGGATTGACGGCCTCCGACTCGGTCTGCCAATGTCCGCACACAAGCGCTTTCTAAGCCGGTCGGGATACCGGCTTGGGGTGAGCGTCCCGGCCGTACTCGAGGTACGGCAGCCACGTGAGGGCGTGCTCGCGTGACGACGGCCATAGTGGCCGGGGATCCCACCCGTGCAGGATGACGCGGCCGGGCGAGGCCGCGCCCTCGGAAAGCGAACCTTCCTGCAAATGCACCAGTGCCGCCTCGGTCGGCGCCGTGCTCCGTCCAGTACGACGAAAAGGGATCGAAAATGACCAGTGTGGGTGTGCGGCGCTCCCGCCGACTCGGCCGCGGCGGCATACGCCGCGTGGTTCCCCTCGCTGCCGTGGCCACGGCAGGTGCCCTTCTGCTCTCCGCCTGTGGCGGGTCGGGGTCCAGCTCGGGCGGGAACGCCAAGTCGCTGACCTTCTGGATCTCCACGGTTCCGGGGCAGGACGCGGGCTGGAAGAAGCTGGTGGAGCAGTACAAGAAGGAAGCCGGCGTCAGCGTCAAGCTCGTCAACATCCCCTACGACGGCTACACGGCGAAGCTGAAGAACGCCGCGCAGGCGAACTCCCTGCCCGACGTGGCGGCCGTGCCGTCGCTGGACCCGATCTGGTCGAACAAGCTGATCGACCTCAGCTCCATCGTCAACACCAAGAGCAACAACATCAACCCGAACTTCCTCGCCAAGGACTCGTCCGGGAAGGTGCTGTCCATACCCTCGGACGTCACCGCGTCCGGCCTGTACATCAACGAGACGCTGTTCAAGAAGGCCGGCGTCGCCTTCCCGACCTCGCCGGACAAGACCTGGACCTGGACCGACTTCATCAAGGCGGCGAACACGGTCCGGGAGAAGACCAAGGCGAAGTACTCCCTGACGTTCGACAACTCGCCGTCCCGGCTCCGCGCCATGGTGTACGAGATGGGCGGGCAGTACGTCCACGCGGACGACTCGGGCAAGTTCTCGGTGGACGACGCGACCAAGAAGGCCGTGAACTACTTCGTCGGACTCAACGACGACAAGACCATGCCGAAGTCGGTGTGGACCAGCGGCGCCGACCCGTCCGCCATGTTCCAGAGCGGTGACGTGGTCGCCTACTGGTCCGGCGTGTGGCAGGTCGCCGCCTTCGCCGACAGCATCAAGAAGTTCGACTGGGCGAGCGTCCCGACTCCCGCCCAGCCGGTGCAGGCCAGCGACGTCAACGCCGGCGGCATGATGGTGGGCTTCAACAACAACGGCGACGCGGCCACCGCCGCGCAGAAGTTCCTGTCCTGGGTCTACGAGCCGGACCACTACCGCGAGCTGTGCGAGGCGTCCGGCTTCCTGCCCGTTGAGAGCGGTCTGAACCCGAAGTACCCCTTCACCTCCCCGGCGGCGCAGGCGGCGTTCAAGCTCTACAACGAGGAGATCCCGCTCTACGCCCCGATCTCGGGCTACTTCAACAACGCGCAGACGGACTGGGTGCTGAAGGGCAAGAGCCTCACCGAGGACCCGACCAAGACGGAGCTCGCCAAGGCGATCAACGGCCAGCAGTCGGCCGACAAGGCCCTGGAGAACATCGTGGCCGGCTACAACCAGCAGGTCGGCGGCTGATCGTAGGCCACAGGGCCCGGACGGCGGGGTCGAGGACACCGCCGCCCGGGCCCCGGGCGTCCGCGTGATGCCGGGCTCATGGTGTGAGCCCACCGCAATCCAATCCACCAGCACGGAGTCAGGAAGATGACAAAACGCGCCTCGGACCTGTCCACGAGCCCGCCCAGGAGACGCAGCAAGTACATCCTTGCGCCGCTCGTGCTCATCGCGGCCAATGTCGTGCTCTTCTCGCTGTTCTTCGTCTGGCCGGCGGTGATCGGGCTCGTCTACTCCTTCACGAACTACACAGGTGTGGGGGCGTTCCAGTTCATCGGACTGGACAACTACAACAACCTGTTCGGGGACTCCACCTTCTACGGCGCGCTGACCCGGACGGTGCTGTACGCCGTTCTCTTCGTACCGCTGAACTTCGCGCTCTCGCTGCTCGCCGCCAACCTGGTGGTGAGCAAGCACGCCAAGGGCTCGTCGGTCGCCCGCGTCATCTTCTTCATCCCGTGGCTGCTGTCGCCCATCGTCGTGGGCGTCCTGTGGCGGTGGCTGTTCGGTGAGAACTTCGGACTGGTCAACTACGTCATCGAGAAGCTCGGCGGAGGTGCCGTTCCGTGGCAGTCGAACGCGGACCTGTCGCTGCTGGTGGTGGTGATGGCGGCATCCTGGATGTGGACGGGTTTCACCATGCTGCTGTTCATCGCAGCGATCAAGAACGTACCGGTGTCGTACTACGAGGCGGCCTCGCTCGACGGCGCCGGTCCATGGCGCCAGTTCATCAGCATCACGCTGCCGAGCATCGCGCCCACCTCGTTCATCGTCATCCTGCTCAACACGATCAACGCGATGAAGGAGTACCCGGTGTTCGTCGCCCTGAACAACGGCGGACCCGGCACGTCGAACAACCTGCTGGTCCAGTACATCTATGAGACCGGCTTCAAACGGGGCCAGATCGGATACGCGAGCGCCGCGTCGTTCGTGCTCATGCTCATCCTGATGGCCGTCGCGATCATCCAGCTGATCGTCAACCGGCGGGTGGAGAACCGATGACAACCACAGACATGCCACGCCCGGTCGACGCCGGTCCCGGACGGGCCGTCTCCAAGAAGCAGCCCCGCAGGGCGGGTAGTGGTGGGCTCCGGCAGGCGGTGCCCGCGACGACACTGCTGTGGGTTCTGGCGTGCCTGTACGGGTTGCCGGTGCTGTGGTTCATCCTCAGCTCCCTCAAGCCGGCCAGCGACCTGTTCTCCTATCCGCTGACGCTGGTTCCGCGCGACGTCACCCTGTCGGGCTACCTGACGGCGTGGCGCAGTGCCAACTTCTCCCAGTACTTCATCAACACGACCATCGTGTGCGTGATCACCACGATCCTCACGGTGGGAGTCAGCTGCTGCACGGGGTACGCGCTGGCCAAGTACGACAACAAGTGGCTCAAGGCCTTCTTCCTCTGCATCCTGGCCACCACGATGTTGCCGGGCGAGGTCATGCTCGCCCCGTCGTTCCTGGTGGTCCGCGACCTCGGCCTCTACAACTCGTTCGCCGGCATCATCTTCCCGGCCGTGCTCACCGCGACCGGATGCTTCATGTTCCGCCAGTTCTTCCTGACGGTTCCCGACGAACTCGTGGAAGCCGCACGCATCGACGGCGCGCGTGAGCTGTCGATCTTCGTGCGGATCATGGTGCCGCTCTCCCGGCCCATCATGCTCACCCTCGCCATCCTGTCCTTCCAGTGGCGGTGGAACGACTACATCTGGCCGCTGCTGATGCTCAACGACCCCAACAAGTTCACCGTGCAGATCGGCATCCAGAGCATCGTCGGCGCGCAGAACATCAACTGGTCGGTCCTGCTCGGCGCATCGGTCATCTCCATGATCCCGCTGATTGTCGTCTTCCTGGTGTTCCAGCGTTACGTCATGAACGCCGACATCAATGCCGGACTGAAGGACTGACCTTGCCCACCCCGCTCGACCACGAGTTCGTCCGGTCGGTGGCCCGCGCCGCCGACCGGACGGCCGCCCCGCTCGCGGCCCGCCCCGACGAGGAACCCGCCGGTGTGCCGCACCGTGGTCTGGCGCGCCGGGTGAAGACCCTGGTCGCGGCGTACCGTTCCCCGGACTCGGCGCTGCACGGCAGCGGGCAGGCCGTCGCCGCCGCGATGACCCATCTCGGCGCTCTACGGGCCGCGCAGACCACCAGCGGCCTCTTCGCCGGCGGCGACAACGTGCAGTCACCGCCGGACTCCGCGTTCACCCTCAACGACGTGTGCGACGCGCACGTCCTCGCCGCTCGCGCGGGGCCGGCACTCGGCGACGTCACGGCCGCGCTCGCCGAGTTCGCCCGTGCCGCCTCCGGCAGTCTCCTGACCGGTGGGGTACACACCCCGAACCACCGCTGGGAACTGTGGCCGGCCCGCACCTGCCGGGTGACCGCGACGATCCACACCATGGCCACCTCAGGCATGAAGGGCTGATCCCCGTGCACCTCCCGCACCCTCCCGTGCACCTCCCGCACCCTCCCGTGCACCTCCTCCACCAGCGCGGCCCGCTGCACGACCTGCCCGACACCCCCGAGGCGTACGACGCCGTCCTGGCCGACGTCGTCGAGCAGGCCCTCGCGCGGATCACCCCCGAGGGCAACCTCGAGCACCCGCACGCCGACGACGACATCGGCGACACCTCGCTCGGCATCACCTCCCTGCTGGCCCTGGCCTGGCAGCGCTCCAAGGACCCGCGGCTGCCGGAGGCGGTGCGCCGCAGTCTGGCGTTCCATCTCCGGGAACGGGTGTACACGGACGACAACCCCGGGTACCCGAATCTGAAGGCACGCAACTCGGGCCTGCCGTACGCCCGTTACACCCTCGAAGCCGGAGCGCACCCCATCGGCGACTGGCCGAGCACGGTGTGGGCGCTGCTCCAGGCGGTCAACGTCCTGGACGCGGCGAACGGCCTCGTCGACGACGCGCAGCGCGCGGAGCTCCTCCGGACGGCGCACGGCTACTGGCGCTGGCTGACCGAGGCGACCTTCTTCAACCCGCAGGAGGCGGGCAACCAGGCGATCGGCTGCGTCGTGGGCGGCCTGATGCTGGCCCGGCATCTCCCGCCGCAGGAGGGGGAGGCGGTCCGCTCCCGCGCGATCACCCTGTACGTCGACGAGATCCGCGCCCACCGGGTCCGTGACCGGGGCGCGCTCCTGCCCCCCGAGCACGGCGGGGCGTACGACAACAACTACGGCCCGATCTCGCTGTCCTTCCTGGCCCAGGCGCATCGCGTCAGCGGCGAGGAGATCTTCGCCGAGGACGGCGACGCGCTCGCCCGCTACATCGACGCGCGCCTGACGAACGGCGGCTTCGACAACGGCGGCCCGCGCTACAGCGAACAGCACTCCGGCTTCGAATCCGTCCTGGGCCTGCGCTATTTCAGCCACCGGATCGGCTCCGACCTCGGCCGCTACCGGGGCGACACCCGCTGGGGCCGGCACGCGGTGAAGGCGGACGGCGGAGTCGACGGCCACTTCGCATGGATGCTGGTCTGGCAGATCCAGGACACCACGCCCTGGCACCGCACGCCGTCCGCGTCGGCGGTCCGTCACCAACTCCGCGCAGGCACGGTCTCGGTGGCCTTCGACGACCGGATGACCCCGTCGTTGGTGGAGGCGGGCGGCACGTACTACCTGCCCGCCGCCGCCAATCGCCAGCACGGCTTCGGCCCGGTGACGGACGGCTTCCTGCTGTGCCGCCCGATGGGCGAGGTCCGCGTCCGCGACATCCGCGCCGACGCCCTCACCGCCAAGCTGGTCACCAAGCCGGTCGTGGGCCGCGACCACGTCCTGCGCCACGTCCGCTCGCTCTACGTCACCGACGGCACCGGCCTGTGGATGACGGTGGCCGTGGAGCGGCTGGACGGGACGCCGTACCTGCTGGCCGGCCTGCCGTACGCCAAGGACGACGGCGACCGGGTGCGCCGTACGGCCCAGGCCGAGGTGACGTCCGCGGGCGGGCTCCGCCTCACGCACCCCGGCGCGGAGGGACCGGACCACTTCGACGCCCGCTCGGACACCACCCAGCAGCAGGCGGCCTTCGCCCTGGCAGCAGACCCGCGTGGCTACGGCAACCCGGACGAGGGCTGGCGCCACCTGATCACCTCCACGGCCCTGGAGGCGGACCCGGCTCCGGGCGGCCCGGACGGCCTGCATGTGTTCGCCGTGCGCTACGGCCCAGGTGGCCCGTTCGAGCCGGTGTTCTCCCTCGGCGAGGACGGACTGACCGTGCGGACTGAGGCCTTCACCGCCGTGATCGGAGACACGGCGGGCGACGCCCACGGGGAACCTGAGCTGACGCTGCACGCGTGAGCCACGTCCTCCCGCGGTCAGTCGGCGAAGGTCATCCGCGGGGTGCCGCGCACCGCGTAGGCCGGCAGACGGGCGTCGTCGAGGCAGGCGGGGGAGAGGGACAGCCCGAACCGCCGCTCGACGACGCCCAGGGTGCGGCGGTACACCACCCTGAAGTGCTCATCCTCCGCGGCGAGTTGTGTGTCTCCGTCGGCCGCGAGGACATTGCCCGCGACGAGATCGGGCAGCAGCACGTCCGGCTCCTCCCCCCAGCGCCGGCGCTCTTCCGCCAGTCCGAAACCGCACAGCACCACGCCGTCGCGGGCGTAGGCGACAGTGGCCGGTGGATGCTCCTGCATCGGCACGTACTGAACTGCCTCGACGCCGTCACGGGAGATCTCCGCGAGCAGGTCACCGCCGGTCGAGTCCCCGTACTCCAGGGCGAAGGCCCAGCCCGCGCTCTCACCGACGCGCACGACGCCGTCTCCGTCCGCACCCGGTCGATACACCGTGATGCCGAGGTCCCACACCTCGGCGTCGGTGATCGGTTCCGTCGCCCGGTCCGGGTCGCCTCCCATACGCAGGGCAAGCTCCTCGGGTGATATCCCGCGTGCGAAGACGACGCTGGACATCCAGCCCTCCAGGTCCACCACCCATTCGATGCCGTCAGCCATGGCAGTGACCTTAAAGGTCGGCACCGACAACGGGGTTGGGACGACGCCCCGTCCTCACCAAGGCAGGCCGAGCAGGCCCCAGCCGCACCGGTCGGCCTCGTTCACGATCACGCCCCACTCGCGCGGCAACGCCGCGCACGGTGTCCGGCGGGCAGACGAGCAGCAGACGCGGCCGCCAGGGTTCCGGATCCGTCGGGAAGGGACCTCCTTCCGCGACTTCCTCGTCCGCGTCCTCTCCGCCCCGGATCAGACGGAGCACAAACCCGTCCAGCGCATCCCGTAGCACCGGATCGCCGAACGCGCGTACGTCGTCCCAGCGCTCCCCGGCCCAGAAATGCGGCTTGTACGAGCCGTTGGTGCTGTGGAACTCGTACCGGCCGCACCAGGGCACCTTCGGCGACGCGGGTATCACCCAGCCCCACGCGGGCTCCGCGTCCCAGTCGGTCTCCGGACAGGCCGCTTCCTCCAACAGCTCCAGCCGCTCACCCACCGGCGTCGACTCGAGCCGCCCCCAGCCCACCGCCGGCACGGTGATGTCCTCCCCCATGCGATCAGCCTAGGGCGCCCCGGACGGCTCGTACGGTGCTGCCAGGAGCGTCGGTGGGACCACCAGGTCGGCCCGGTCACGTGTGGCCGCGACCAGGGCGGCGTTGCGCTGGTCCGTGCCCACTACCCAGGCCACCGCCTCCTGGCGGCCCTTGCCGAACTCCTCGTGCCGGGCGATCAGGCGCCGGACGCGGTCGTCCTCGTCGGCCTCGCAGTACCACACCTCGTCCAGCTGCGACCGCACACGCGCCCAGGCGCCCGTCTCCAGCAGCAGGTAGTTCCCCTCCGTCACGATCAGCCGGGCCGCCGGCGGCACCGGTACGGCCCCCGCGATCGGCTGCTCCAGGACCCGCTCGAAACCGGGCGCGTACACGATGTCGTCCTCGGTCTCCTCGCGCAGGCGCCGCAGCAGTGCCGCGTACCCGGCCGCGTCGAACGTGTCCGGCGCGCCCTTGCGGTCCCGGCGGCCGAGGCGTTCCAGTTCGACGTCGGCGAGGTGGAAGCCGTCCATCGGGACGTGTGCGACCCATGGGTCGCCGGTGCCGTTGAGCTCCCGTACCAGCGTTTCCGCGAGCGTCGTCTTGCCCGCGCCCGGGCTCCCGGTGACGCCGAGCAGCGCGCGGCGGCCGTCCCGTACGAGGGAACGGGCGCGCAGGAGCAGATCGTCGAATGTCAGGGGCACACAGCAGAGTGTGTCATCGATCAGGTGCGGGGCGATGAGGAGTCTCCTGGAAGGGGGAGGGAGAAGGGAGCAGCCACCATGTCCGACGACGAGGCGCGGATCCGCGCCCTGATCACCGAATGGGCCGACGCCGTCCACCGCGGCGACCTGGACGGCGTCCTCGCCGACCATGCAGAGGACCTCGTGATGTTCGACGTACCCCCGCCCGACCAGGGCATTCGCGGACTCGACGCCTACCGGGCGACCTGGCCGCCGTTCTTCGACTGGCAGGCCCAGGGCGCCTGCTTCGACATCGAGTCCCTCGACGTCACCGCGGGCACGGACGTCGCCTACGCACATGCCCTGCTGCGCTGCGGAACACCCGAGGAACTCGCCGCGCATCCCACCGCGCGCCTCCGGCTGACCTTCGGCCTGCGCAAGGAGCGGGGCCGCTGGACGGTCGCCCACGAACACCACTCGTTCCCGCACGACTGAATCCGACCGACATGTGGCGCTCGCCACCCGCTGGACGCGGCGCTACGGGGAACCGTGTCCTGTATGACGGAGCTCGGTCTTCCCGAAGAAATCCAGGCCTGCCTCTTCGACCTCGACGGGGTCGTCACGAAGACGGCCGTGGTCCACGCGGCCGCCTGGAAGGACACGTTCGACGCTTTCCTGCGCGAACGCGAGGGCGAGCACTTCCGCCCGTTCGACGCCCACGCCGACTACGACGAATACGTCGACGGGCGCCCGCGCGCCGACGGCGTACGCACCTTCCTCGCCTCCCGTGGCATCGACCTGCCCGAGGGCGACCCCGACGACCCGCCGGGCGCCGAGACGGTCCACGGCGTCGGCAACCGCAAGAACGAACTGCTCCTGGCGCGGATCCGCACCCAGGGTGTCGAGGCGTACGACAGCACGCTGCGCTACATCGAGGCGGTGCGCGCGCACGGGCTGCGGACCGCGATCGTCTCCTCCAGCGCCAACACCCTGGACGTGCTGCGCTCGATCGACGCCGAGCGCCTCTTCGACGTACGCATCGACGGCGTGGTGGCCGCCGAGCGCAGACTGCCGGGCAAACCGCGCCCCGACACCTTCCTCGCCGCCGCCCGCGACCTCGGGGTGGAGGCGGCGCGGGCAGCCGTCTTCGAGGACGCGCTGGCCGGCATGGACGCGGGCCGCGCGGGCCGCTTCGGTTACGTCGTCGGCGTCGACCGCGTAGGACAGGCAGAGGCGCTGTACGCCCACGGCGCCGACGTCGTGGTGAAGGACCTCGCCGAACTGGGAGGCCGCGCGTGATCACCCACCGCTCGTACGCCGTCGAACCGTGGACCGTCCGCGAGACCGACCTCAGCCTCGACGTGCTGGCCCAGAGCGAGTCCGTGTTCGCGCTGTCCAACGGCCATGTCGGCTGGCGCGGCAACCTCGACGAGGGCGAACCGCACGGCCTGCCGGGCGCCTATCTCAACGGCGTCCACGAACTGCACCCGCTGCCGTACGCCGAGGCCGGCTACGGCTACCCGGAGTCCGGCCAGACCGTCATCAACGTCACCAACGGCAAGGTGCTGCGGCTGCTCGTCGACGACGAGCCGTTCGACCTGCGCTACGGCCGGCTCGTCGCCCACGAACGCACCCTGGACCTGCGCCGCGGCGTCCTGGAGCGGACCTGCGAGTGGACCTCCCCGGCCGGTACGACGGTACGGGTGCGCTCCACCCGGCTGGTCTCGCTCACCCAGCGGGCGATCGCCGCCGTGGCGTACGAGGTGGAGCCCGTCGACAGCCGGACCCGCCTCGTCATCCAGTCGGAGCTCGTCGCCAACGAGAGCCTGCCCGACCCGAACGGCGACCCGCGCGCCGCGCGGGCGCTGAAGTCGCCGCTGGAGCCGGAGGAGGACGCCACCTCGGGCCACCGGCTGCGCCTTGTCCACCGCACCCGGCGCAGCGGTCTGCGCGTCGCCGTGGCCGCCGACCACGTCGTCGTGGGGCCCGAGGGCACCACGACGCACAGCGAGAGCAACGTGGACGTGGCCCGGCTGACCATCACGTCCGTGCTCGAGCCGGGCGAGCGGCTGCGCGTGGAGAAGCTCGTCGCCCACGGCTGGTCCGGCACCCGCTCGCGGCCCGCGATGAGCGACCAGGTCGAGGCGGCGCTCGCGGCGGCCGATCACAGCGGCTGGCGGGGCCTGCTGGCCGACCAGCGGGCCTACCTCGACGACTTCTGGGACCGGGCCGACGTCGAGGTCGACGGGGACGAGGAGATCCAGCAGGCGGTCCGCTTCGCCCTCTTCCACGTCCTTCAGGCCGGCGCCCGTGCGGAGCAACGGGCCATCCCGGCCAAGGGCCTGACCGGATCCGGCTACGACGGCCACGCCTTCTGGGACACCGAGACCTTCGTGCTGCCCCTGCTGACCTACACCGCGCCCGATGCCGTGGCGGAGGCCCTGCGCTGGCGCCAGAACACCCTGCCCGCCGCCCGCGAGCGCGCCGCCCAACTCGGCCTGCGCGGGGCCGCGTTCCCCTGGCGGACCATCGAGGGCTCGGAGGGGTCCGCCTACTGGCCGGCCGGCACGGCGGCCTTCCACGTGAACGCCGACATAGCGGACGCCGTCGTGCGCTACACGGCGGCCACGGGGGACACGGACTTCGAACGCGACACCGGCGTCGAGCTGCTGGTGGAGACCGCCCGCCTGTGGCGCTCCCTCGGCCACCACGACACGCACGGCGCCTTCCACATCGACGGCGTCACCGGCCCCGACGAGTACAGCGCCGTCGCCGACGACAACACGTACACCAACCTCATGGCCAGGGCCAACCTGCTCGCCGCGGCCGACGCCGTCCGGCGCCACCCGGAGGAGGCGGCGGGTCTGGACGTCGACGACGAGGAGAGCGCCGCCTGGCGGGACGCGGCCGAGGCCGTGTACATCCCGTACAACGACGAACTCGGCGTGCACGAACAGCACGCCGGCTTCACCCGCTACCAGCCCTGGGACTTCGCGGGCACCGGCCCCGACCAGTACCCGCTCCTGCTGCACTTCCCCTACTTCGACCTCTACCGCAAGCAGGTCGTCAAACAGGCCGACCTGGTCCTGGCGATGTACACGTGCGCCCACCACTTCGACGACGACGAGGTCGCCCGCAACTTCGCCTACTACGAGCCCCTGACCGTACGGGACTCCTCGCTGTCGGCGTGCTGCCAGGCCGTGATCGCCGCACAGGCCGGCCATCTCCAGCTCGCGTACGACTACACGACCGAGGCCGCCCTGATGGACCTGCAGGACCTGGAGCACAACACCCGCGACGGACTGCACATCGCGTCGCTGGCCGGCACCTGGATGGCGCTGGTGGCCGGTTTCGGCGGCCTGCGCCGCGACGGCGACTCCCTGCGCTTCGCGCCGCGCCTGCCCGAGAGGTTCAGCCGTCTCGCCTTCACCCTCCAACTCCTCGACCGCCGCCTGCGCGTGGAGATCGGGCCTGACAAGGCGACGTACACGCTGCTGTCCGGCGCGGCTCTGACGATCCGTCACCATGGAACGGAGGTGACCGTGAACGGTGAGGGGCCCGCCGTCCGGCCCGTACCGCCCCCGCCGGCCCACCCGGCTCCCGGACAACCCCCGCACCGCAGGCCGAAAGCACGCTGAGCCACACGCGGACGCCGCACGCGTTTCCCGCCCGGCGGCACCTGGTAGGACTCCGATGTCGGCCGAGGAGGCCGGGGACGAGGGGGAGCGGCATGACAGGCAGCGAACGTGTCGGCCGGTTGGGGGAGGAGTTCTTCACTCCCGGGACCTCGTCCTTCAACGAGTTCCTGGCCGCGCACCGGCCGGAGCTGCTGCCCACACGCCGCCCGTTCCCCGACGGAGTCCGCGCCGCGCCCGACAGCTTCCCGCACGGCACCACGGTGCTGGCGCTCACCTACCGCGACGGCGTGATGATCGCCGGCGACCGCCGGGCCACGATGGGCAACCTCATCGCCCAGCGAGACCTGGAGAAGGTGCACCCGGCGGACGACCACACCGCCGTGGCCTTCGCCGGCAGTGTCGGGCTCGCGCTGGACATGGTGAAGCTGTACCAGGTCGAGCTGAAGCACTTCGAGAAGATCGAGGGCATCCCGATGACCCTCCGGGCCAAGGCGAACCGGCTGGCCGGGATGATCCGGCAGAACCTCGGCCAGGCCATGCAGGGCCTCGCCGTCGTACCACTCCTCGCCGGTTACGACGTCACGGCCGGCGCCGCGGCCAGGGGCCGTATCTTCGGCTACGACGTCACCGGTGGGGCGTACGAGAAGACGGACTTCCACGCCGAGGGCTCCGGCTCCCCGTACGCCCGGGGTGCGCTGAAGAAGCTGTTCCGGCCGGGCATGTCGCGGCGCGAGGCGGCGCTGGCGGCGCTCCAGGCGCTGTGGGACGCGGCGGACGACGACTCCGCGACGGGCGGCCCGGACATCAACCGCCGGATCTTCCCCATCGTGTCCGTCATCACCGAGGACGGCTTCCAGCGGCTGTCCGAGCCGGAGACCGAGGAACTCAGCCGGCAGATGGCGCAGCAGCGCAGCAGCCGCCCGGACGGGCCGAACGCGGCGCCGTGAGCAGGTGATCGCCCGGTATCACCCGGTGCCGAACACACGGCAGGGCAGGGGCCGCTCGACGGCCCCGCCCCGCCCGTCCGGCTCCACGCGGTACAGCCGGGACTCCGGGGCGCGGGTGACGGTCTCGGTCGGCTGTCCTTCCGTGAACAGGACTCCCACACCGTCGTCCAGGGCCCACCCGGCGGGCAGCGCGCCGGTCGCCACGGCCTGCCGGTAGGAGGGACGGCGGCCCGGTTCGCTGTCGTAGTGCGGGCAGACCGAACCGGGCAGCAGACCCAGCCCGTCCGGCAGGAACGTCAACGGCCCGAAGGAGTCGGTGTGCGATCCCTTTGCCCAGCAGTTGGCGCCGGCGCTGATCCCGCACAGCAGGGTGCCCCGGTCGTAGGCCTCACCCAGCAGCCGGTCCACGCCGTGCGTGCGCCACACCGCCAGCATGTTCGCCGTGTTGCCGCCGCCCACGTACACGACGTCCTGCGCGAACAGGAAGGCGCGCAGCGACTCGTCGTCGAGGTCCCGCTGGAACAGTCGCAGGACTGAGGGCCGGCAGTCCCGCGAACCGAAGGCATCGAGAAATCGCTCGACGTACGTGGCCGCGTCACCGCTGGCCGTGGGCACGAAACACACCCTGGGCCGCGCGGCGCGCGCATGACCGAGCACCCAATCGTCCAGCAGACCGTCTGTGTCGGTCGAGAAGCCGCCTCCGAGCAGCGCCAGTCGACGCCTCACGTTCACCCCCGTAGCCCCAGTTCCTTGCGCCACTTGACGATCTGCTTCGCCGGATCCCCGGTGTACGACCACGGCGTTCGCGTGGCCCGGGTGCCGAGCATCGCCAGCAGGTCGCCGGCCACGTCCTCCGCGCCCGCCTGGCAGGCGGCGTGCGTCAGGTAGTTGAGGTCGCGCAGCTCGGCCGGGGCGACGGCGCTGTCCGCGCGGCCCATGACCCACCGCTCCCAGGTGCGCCGTACGTCGCTCAGGGCGCCGTCGTTGTTCCAGTGCTGGCCGAGGCCCACGGCGGCGTGGTGTCCCCGCGCGGCGTCGAGCGCGAAGCGGTACTCCTCGACCCGGGCGTACTGCACCAGCACCGGCAGCGGACTGCCCGGCGGCGCCACGCCGGCCGCGTCGCGGGCGAAGTCGTACATCAGGCCGTGGGTGCCGTGCCAGCGCGCC
Source organism: Streptomyces sp. HUAS ZL42 (assembly GCF_040782645.1). Taxonomy (GTDB): domain Bacteria; phylum Actinomycetota; class Actinomycetes; order Streptomycetales; family Streptomycetaceae; genus Streptomyces. The sequence goes on along the minus strand of NZ_CP160403.1, from coordinate 1,178,792 downwards.
GAGTAGTAGTGCAGGACCTGCAGATGGCCCTCCATGCTGTACGGGTCGCGCTGGTACAACTCGTCCCACCAGCGCGCCAGTTCCTGTCGCCGCACCCCCGACGCGTACAGCCGCGCGACCGAGATCAGTGAAACCCACGGGGTCGGATCGTCCAGGTAGGCCTCGCTGGCCGTCAGGCACGCCATCACCGCGGTGTCGATGCGCCGCGGGTCGATGGGCACGCCCCGACCCGCGGCGATGGCCAGGTTGAACGCCCGCGCCGTCTCCGTCGCGGCCCGCAGCACCAACGCGTCGGCGCTGCGCGGCTCGGCGGCCAGCCAGGTCTCCACCGTCGAACTGCTCGCGCAGGCCTGGGCGAGCTGCCGGACCCGGTGACCCCGGACGATCCAGTCGGGGCCGGTGGCGCGCAGCAGTTCCCTGAGTCCCTGCCAGCGGCCGATGACGATGTCGTGGCGGGTGGAGGCGAGGGCCGCGTCCCCGCAGTCGGAGTCGAAATCGGGAGTGAAGCGGTCTCGCGCCATCGGGTCCCTCTCAGAAGTCGGTGGGGAGACCCTCGTGGGCGGCCTGCCGTACGGCAGGCCCGCCGTCGGGGACATAGACCGTCTCCACGGTGCGCGACGCGTCCAGACGGGCCGGCCGGTAGTACTCACTGCCCTTGCGCCAGTACCAGAGCATCGGAATCAGCCCGACGGCGAGGCCGCCGATGCCGATCACGACCGCCGCCGGACTGAGCTCGCCCAGCGACTCGAAGAAGATCCAGAACATGAACACGGCACCGAACAGCGGCCACAGCCCGCCGAGGAGGAAGTTGGCAGCGGACTTCAGCAGCATCTTCCGGTAGGCCACCACCACCGCCAGGCCCGCGAGGCCGTAGTACACCGCGATCTGCAGGCCGATCGCCGAGATGGCGTCGGACAGGATGTCGCCCACCGAGCCCAGGGCGTTGGAGGCGACGAACAGCACCAGCGCCACCGCGCCCACCACGGCGATGGCCACCCACGGCGTGTTCCATGTGCGGTGCACACGGCCGAGGACGGACGGCATCGTACGGTCGCGGCCCATCGCGAACAGTGAGCGCGTGACCTGGATGAGCGTGGTCTCCAGGGTCGCGATGGTGGACAGCATCACGGCCACGATGAGGAGCTTGCCGCCCGGGCCCGGCCAGACCTCCTCGCCGAGCGCCGCCAGCACGTTGGCACCGTTGTCCTCGATCTGCCTCGACGTCAGGATGACGTTCACGGCGATGGTGAACACCTCGAAGAGCAGGAAGACGATGCCCACCCCGATCAGCCCGGCGAGTCCCGTCGTACGGCGGCTGTTGCGGGTCTCCTCGCTCAGGTTGCTGGTGACGTCCCAGCCCCAGTAGTAGAACGCGGCGACCAGCGCGCCCGAGGCGAACCCCGACATGCCGTCGAAGTGGCCGAAACCGAGCCAGGACCAGTCGAAGGCCCGGGCGCTGCCCGAGTGGAAGAGGGCGAGCACCGCGAACAGGGCCAGGATGACCAGCTCGACACCGGACATGATCAACTGTGCGCGGACAGTGAGCCGGGCGCCGCCGAGGACCACGCTCAGCATCACCAGGAACCAGACCGCCCCGACCACCGTGGACAACGCGGTGTTGTCGGCGAGGCCCTCGTCGAACAGAGCGAGCGTCATCGATCCGGCGGGCAGTGAACCGGCCACCATGAAGATGGTCGCCGAGATCACCAGCGCCCAGCCGCTGATGAAGCCCAGAAAGGGATGGAGCGTGCGCCCCACCCAGGAGTAACTCGCGCCCGCGTTCACGTCGATGCGGCCGAGGTAGCTGAACGCGAGCGCGATGCCCAGCATGGGTATCGCGCAGTACAGCAGCGCGGCCGGACTCGCGAGCCCGACCGCGCCGACGAGGACCGCGGTGGTCGCGGCGATGGAGTACGCGGGGGCACTGCCCGCGACCGCCATCACCACTGTGTCGAACGTGCCGAGGACGCCTGCCTGCAGCCCTCTGCCGCTGCTGTTGCTCATGGTTGCGCTGCTTTCCGACTTGCACGACGCAAGGCCCAGAACGGACCTACGGCGTTGAGGGGGGGGTGGCTCCGCCTCGTTCCGTGGAGGGGTGGCCTCGGGGCGGGGCGGCGAAAAGCGCCCGGTGGGGACCGTGCAGCCGCTGCGTGGACGGCCGGTCACACCGAGTGTGCGAGTGATGATAGCCCCAGCGATCGGCCTTTCAAGATTGACCTGTGGGTAATCTCCCGGGGCCGGTGGGTAATCTCCAGGGCCGCCCTCACCATAGGAGAACGGCATGTGAGGAGCGGGGCCGGTCTGGCCCAGGGCGGATGAAGGCCGGGGGTCCAGGGGGCGCAACCCCCTGGACGGCGACCGGCGGTCAGTCCCCGATCCGGTCCAGGTGGCGCAGCTTGTTCGTGGCGTCCAGGGCGGCGACCTTGTAGGACTCCGCGAGCGTCGGGTAGTTGAACACCGCGTTGACCAGGTAGTCCACCGTCCCGCCGCAGCCCATCACGGACTGCCCGATGTGGATCAGCTCGGTCGCGCCGGTGCCGAAACAGTGCACGCCGAGCAGCGTGCGGTCCTCGGGGGACACCAGCAGCTTGAGCATGCCGTGCGCGTCGCCGATGATCTGCCCGCGGGCCAGTTCGCGGTACCGGGCGATGCCGACCTCGAACGGCACGCAGTCCTCGGTCAGCTGGTCCTCGGTCCGCCCCACGAAGCTGATCTCCGGGATCGTGTAGATGCCGATCGGCTGGAGGTTGTGCATCTGGCCCACGGGCTCCCCGCAGGCGTGGTACGCGGCCGCCCGCCCCTGCTCCATGGACGTCGCGGCCAGTGCCGGGAAGCCGATGACGTCGCCCACGGCGTAGATGTGCGGCACCTCGGTGCGGTAGTGCTCGTCGACCGTGATCCGGCCGCGCCGGTCCGCGGACAACCCGGCCTTGTCGAGGTCGAGTTCGTCGGTGAGCCCCTGCCGGCCGGCGGAGTACATCACCGCGTCCGCGGGGATCTTCTTGCCGCTCTCCAGCACGGTCAGGGCACCCCGCGGATGGCGCTCGACGGCGGAGACGGTCTCCCCGAACCGGAAGGTGACCGCCAGGTCCCGCAGGTGGTACTTCAGCGACTCGATGACCTCGACGTCACACATGTCGAGCATCCCGGCCCGCTTCTCCACCACCGTGACCTTGCTGCCGAGCGCGGCGAACATGGAGGCGTACTCCATGCCGATGACGCCGGCGCCCACGATGACCATGGAGCGAGGCACCCGTTCCAGGGTGAGTACGTTGTCCGAGTCGAGGATCGTCCGCCCGTCGAACTCCACGCTGTCGGGCCGCGCCGGCCGGGTCCCGGTCGCGATGACGATGTGGTCGGCGCTGATGAGCCGCTCCTGACCGGTGACCTCGCGCAGGGCGACGGTGTGGGGGTCGACGAAGCGGCCGGTGCCCGCGTAGAGGGAGACGTGGTTGCGGGACAGCTGACTGCGGATGACGTCGACCTCGCGGCCGACCACGTGCTGGGTGCGCGCGGTCAGGTCGGCGACGGTGATGTCCTCCTTGAGCCGGTAGCTCTGTCCGTACAGATCGCGCTGGGTCAGGCCGGTGAGGTACAGCACCGCCTCGCGCAGGGTCTTGGAGGGGATGGTGCCGGTGTGGATGGAGACCCCGCCGACCATGTCGGCGCGGTCGACGACGGCGACGCGGCGGCCGAGCTTGGCCGCCGCGATGGCGGCTTTCTGGCCGCCCGGGCCGGATCCGAGGACGAGTATGTCGAAGTCGGGCATCCACCGGAGTCTGGCAGCCTGAAGGCCCTCTTCGAAAGGGTGAACCCGCAACGGAAGGATGGCCGAACCAGCGCGGGGCGCAGGGCAGTTGTGATCCTGACCGAGAGCGCCGGCCGCCCGCGCGGGCGTCTTCGGGCCGACGCGACGGGCCGAACGGCGCGATAATGGCCGCATGGGCGATCGACTCGGCGATGTGAGCGCCCCCGCCCGGCTGGCCGCACCCGACGAGGGCATCGGCCGGGACGAACTGGCGCTCGCCACCCGCAACCACGGCCTGCCGCTGGAGGCACTCCGCCACGACGTCACCCCGGCGGGCCTGCACTACGTCCTGACGCACTACGACATCCCGTACGTCCCCGACGGCACGCCCTGGTCCCTGACCGTCGGCGGCCGGGTGCGCCGCCCGCTGCGCCTCGACCTGGCCGACCTGCGGGCGTTCCCCGCGGTCACCACCCGCGTGACCCTGGAGTGCGCGGGCAACGGCCGGGCCCTGCTGACGCCCCGGCCGGTCAGCCAGCCCTGGCTCGTCGAGGCGGTCGGCACCGCCGAGTGGACGGGCGTACCGCTGCGGCTGCTGCTCGCCGAGGCCGGAGTCGGATCCGACGCCGTCGACGTCGTGTTCACCGGCGCCGATCACGGAGTGGAGCGCGGCGTCGAACAGGACTACCAGCGGTCCCTGCCCGTCGACGTGGCAACGGGCGGCGAGCCCGAGGTGCTGGTGGCGTACGCGATGAACGGTGCCCCGCTGCCCCCTCAGCACGGTCGCCCGCTGCGCCTGGTCGTGCCCGGCTGGTACGGCATGGCCCATGTGAAGTGGCTGCGCGACATCACCGTGGCGGACGCCCCGTTCACCGGCTTCCAGCAGGCCGTCGCCTACCGGTTGCGCCGGCACCCCGAGGACGCGGGCGAACCGGTCACCCGGATCGCACCCCGCGCCCTGCTCGTCCCGCCCGGATTCCCGGACTTCATGTCCCGGGCGCGCGTGGTGCGACCCGGCCCGGTGACCGTGGAGGGGCGCGCCTGGTCGGGGCGGGCACCCGTGACGAAGACCGAGATCAGCACGGATGCGGGACACACCTGGCACCCGGCCCGGCTGGAGCCTGACGCGGGGCACCGATGGGCCTGGCGCCGCTGGAGCTTCGTCTGGACCGCCACGCCGGGCGAACACGTGCTGAGCGCGCGGGCCACCGACGCCGAAGGGCACACCCAGCCCCTGGACCAGCAGTGGAACCGGGGCGGTTTCGCCAACAATCTCGTCCAGCGGGTCCCGGTGGTCTGCGCGGCCCCCTAGGGCAGCAGCTTCTCTATGGCGTTGGGCCCCTCCTCGGCCAGCTTGCGCCGGGCCCATTCCAGGTTGCGCGGGGTGATGTCCCTGCCAGTGGCCAGAACCATGTCCTCCGGCGACACTTCGGTGCCGTGGGCGTGGAGCAGGTTGTCCGGGGTGACACGGCTCCGGCTCGGCCGGGACGCTTCGGGATCTGATGTCGGCATGATGTCCGCTCCTCGGGTCCGGAGGGCTGCTGCGGCCCGTTGCTCTCATCGGGTCCACTATCACCATTCAACGCCCTGGCGCACAGTGCATCCGGAAGGGTGATCGCCCCGGGACACCACAGTTGCGCGAGATGCCGCGGTGGCCCGAGATGCCGCAGTGATCAGACGGACGTGTAATGGGGGAGGTCGGACATCCGCCTGGCAGAGAGAGCCGAGCATGGCATCCACCCACGACAGTCCCGAGGCCCGGAAGAAGGCCACTCCGGGGGTCTTGCGAAGGCTCGGGGAATGGTGCGCACGGCACTTCGTGATCGTGATCGTCGCTTGGCTCGTGGCCCTGGTCGCCCTGCAGGCTCTGAACCGTGCCTTCGGCGGGGACTACTCCGACAACTTCTCCCTGCCGGGCGTGCAGTCCACGGAGGGCCTCGACGTCCTGGAGAAGCACGACCCGCAGGCCGGGGGCTACAGCAGCCAGATCGTCCTGCACGACGACAAGGCCGTGTCCGGGCTGAGCTCGCAGATGTCGACGACGATCGGCGACCTGCAGAAGCTTCCGCACGTCCTGTCGGCGCAGAACCCGCTGTCCGCCACCTCCTCGAAGGTCGGACCGGTGTCCTCCGACGGCAAGACCGCCTACATCACCATCCGCTTCGACGTCCAGCCCTCCACCCTCGGCGACGGCTACCTCCACGGGGTCGACGACGCCGTACAGCCGCTCAGAGCGGCCGGCGCCCAGGTCGAGTACGGCGGACCGCTCGGCGAACTGGCGCGCCCCGCGGCCGACGACCGGGTCAGCGAGCTGATCGGCTTCGCGGTCGCCATCGTCGTCCTGCTGATCGGGTTCGGCAGCGTGATCGCCGCCGGCATGCCGCTGCTGACAGCGCTGATCAGCGTCGTCGGCGGCCTCGCCTGCCTCGGGCTGCTGGCCGCCGCGTTCACCTTCGCCACCGTCTCGCCGACCCTCGCCACCATGATCGGTCTGGGCGTCGGCATCGACTACGCCCTGTTCCTGGTCACCCGGCACCGGCAGAGCCTCATGGACGGCGCCGATCCGGTGCGCGCCGCCGGGCACGCCACCGCCACCAGTGGCCATGCCGTGCTCGTGTCGGGCACCACGGTGATCATCGCCCTGATCGGCCTGTCCGCGTCCGGGGTGTCCTTCATCGCCCTGCTCGGCGTCGCAGCCGGGGTCACCGTGGTCTCCGCCGTCCTGGGCGCGCTGACGCTCGTCCCCGCCCTGTTCGGACTCATCGGCAAACGGATCGACCGCTACCACGTGCGCCGCCCCGTCGCCGAGACCGACGCCGCACCGGGCGCCACGCCCGAGGGCACCTGGCACCGCTACGCGCAGCGGGTGGAGCGGCGGCCCTGGCAGTTCCTGGCCGCGGGACTCGTGACCGTGGGGATCCTCGCCATTCCGGCGTTCTCCATCCAGCTCGGTCACATCGGCGACGGCGCCGACCCCACGTCCTTCACCGACCGGCGTGCCTACGACCTCATGTCCGACGCGTTCGGCCCCGGCTCCAACGGCCCGCTCACCGTCGTCATCGACCAGACCTCCGTACCGAGCTCCCAGCGCTCCGACCTCGCCTCGAAGGCGCAGCAGACCCTGAGCGGCGTGTCCGGCGCGGCCACCGTGACCCAGCTGATGCCCACGAAGGACGGGGACGTCCTGATCGGCACCGTGTACTCGAAGGTGTCTCCGCAGAACTCCGCCACCACGGACCTGATGAACCGCCTCGTCGACGACACCCTGCCCGACGCGGTCTCCGGCACCGAAGCCAAGGGATACGTCACCGGCACGACCGCGGTCCAGGTCAACTTCCGAGACATCGTCTCCAGCCGGCTGCCGCTGATCATCGGCGTCGTGGTCGGCCTGGCCTTCCTGATCATCCTCGCCGTCTTCCGCGGTCTGCTCGTCGCGGTCAAGGCGGCCGTCCTCAACGTCCTGTCGATCACGGCCTCGTACGGTGTCGTCGTCGCCGTCTTCCAGTGGGGGTGGGGCGGTCCCGCGCTGGGCGTGCACGGCAAGGTGCCCATCGAGAGCTATGTGCCGATGATGATGTTCGCCATCATCTTCGGGCTCAGCATGGACTACGAGGTCTTCCTGCTCTCCCGTGTGCACGAGGCCTGGCTGCGCACCGGCGACGCCAAGGCCGCGGTCGCCCACGCGCTGGAGATCACCGCCCGGGTCATCACCTGTGCCGCACTGATCATGATGAGCGTCTTCGCGGCGTTCATCGTCAGCGACAACATCGTGGTCAAGATGCTGGGACTCGGCCTGGCCGTGAGCGTCCTCATCGATGCCTCGGTCGTGCGGCTGCTCATGGTGCCCGCGGTGATGACGCTGCTGGGGTCGCACGCCTGGTGGACACCGCGTTGGCTGGACAGGATCCTGCCGCACATCGACGCGGAGGGGGACCAGGAGAGTCTCAACGGCTCAGCGGGTTCGCGGGTGCGAGAACGAGCATCGTGACGTCGTCGCGTGCGGTCCCGCAGTGCCGCACGAGGTCCGCCCAGACCCGCTCCGCCGTCACCGTCAGGTCCTCGTCGGCGAGGTCGGCCAGGCGGTCGGTCAGGGGGTAGAAGGCACCCATTGCGTCCCGGGCCTCCCAGACGCCGTCGGAGGCCAGGAACAGACGCTCGCCGGGCTGCAGCGAGACCGTGCACCCTTCGTACGCGGCGGCGTCGGCGAGGCCGAGACCGAGGGGAGGCCACGGCTCGATCCCGAGCTCCGTGACCTTTCCCTCGCGCAGCAGCAGCGGTGGCGGATGGCCGCAGGCCACGAGCCGTACGGCAGCGCCGTCCCGGGAGAACTCCAGCAGCACGGCCGTCGCGAACAGCTCCGCGTGCCGCACCTGTGCCGCGTCCACGACGAGCCGCCGGTCGAGCCGGCCGGCGACCGACTCCAGGTCCGGCGCGTCGAGCACCGCCTCCCGGAACGCCCCCAGCAGCGAGGCGACCGTGGCGACCGCCGCCAGCCCGTGCCCCTGTACGTCGCCCATGACCGCCCGTACGCCGTGGGGCCCGTCGCGCACGTCGAAGAAGTCGCCGCCGACGAGCGTCCCGCGCTCTGCGGCCCGGTACAGTCCCGCGCAGCGCACCGGCCCCACCCGCTCGGCCAGCGGTGGCACGATGGCGCGCTGGGCGGCCTCGGCGATGGTGCGCTCGGTGTCCAGCTGAACGTCCCGCCGACGGCGTACGAACGACACGAACACGCTCAGCATGGCGACGAAGCAGATCGTCAGCAGGTCCGTGTTGCCGGGTCGGTCCAGCTGGAAGGCCGGGATGTTGAACAGGGCGACCGCGGCGCCGCCGAGGAGCCCGGTCCCCAACGGCCCGTACGACAGGACTGCCAGCGGCGGGACGGCGCCCAGCAGGAAGCCGATGTCGAGCGGGTCGTGGCTGAGCAGCGTGGCCACGCCGATGCCCACGATCAGGACGATCGGCAGCACTCTGACCCAGGGTGGCGGAGGCGCGCCCCGCAGCCACCCCCGCCGGTCCCGGTCGCGTTCCCGGCGCGGTGACAGGGCGCGCACTCTTCCCACAGCACCACGCTCCTCCTCACCGGCCCGTCCCGCATGCCGAGCCCGGCCGGAAAACCCGTGGACGCGTCGGCGCGGGCATCCGTACCGTGTGACACCACGCCCCGAGACCGACGGAAGGAGGCGAGTGCCGTGCACCGCACACCCATCCAGCGCTCCCTCTCCGTTGCCCCGGCGTGCCTCGTCTGATCCGACCCGGGAGCGCTCCACGCAGTACGCATTCCGGAGGAATCCCATGACCGACCTGGTCATCCGCGCGCTCGACGAGCTCGACGCCCCTGTCTTCGACACCCTGCCCGACCCGCTGGGCGCCCGTGAGGCGCACCGGCTGACCCGGTTCCGCCCCGAGTGGAAGCGCGTGGCCCTGCGCGACGGACGGGTCGTCGCCCGCGCCGCCTGGTGGGGCGGCCCGGACGACACCGAGCCGGTCGTTGTCAACTGGTTCGACGTGGCCGAGGGAGAGGAGGAGGCGGGAGCCGAACTCCTGCGCAGTGCCCCCTGGCGTGTCGACCTGGAGCTGAACCTGCCCGGCGGCTGGCGCACGGAAGCGTCCCTGCGCACCGCCGCGGAAGCACGCTTCACCGCAGCCAAGGCGGTCGGCTACGAACTCCTGGTGGAGCGCTTCCTGTACCGCTGGACACCGGAGTGCGGGCTGCCCGAGCGGCCGGGCCGCCTGGTGTTCGCCCCCGAACCCGACGACACGGTGTTCCGCGACGCACTGCGCCGCATCCACTCCGTCACCCTGGACGTCCACGCGCTGAAGGCCATCGAGGAGGGCGGAGTCGACCGGGCCGCCCAGGAGGAACTCGACTTTTTCCACTGGCTCCCGTCACCGCGGGAGTGGTGGCAGGTGGCGCGGACACCACAGGGCGACCTGGCGGGGATCCACATTCCGGCGCACAATCCCTCGGGCCCGTGCGTCGGCTTCGTCGGCGTACTGCCGGACCAGCGCGGGCACGGCTACGCCTACGACCTCCTGGCCGAGTGCACGCACTTCCTCGTCGAGCAGGGAGCACAGTTCGTCTCCGGAGCCACCGACCAGGGCAACTTCCCCATGGCGGCGCACTTCACCCGGGCCGGCTTCCCCGTCGTACGGGAACGCATCAACTTCCGTGCCCGGCAATGAGCCGTTGTCAGTAGCGGGTGACATGCTCGGTCGTACGGCGTGATCGGCGGCGGACGACGGAGGGGCAGTGGGTTTCGACGGCGAGGTCTGGTGCGTGCACAGCGGTGAGCAGCGGGTCGGGGAGATCCTGATCGACGAGGCCGACTTCCCGTGGCTGTCGGGCGAGTTCACGGCCGGCCCGGCCTTCGCCGCCGTTGAGGAGCTCTTCGTCCGCGAACTCGCGCTGGCGGACCGGGACGACGACGGGCACCTGGAGGAGTGGGAGACGGTGTACCACGAGATCAGACGCCGCGTCTCCCTCTCCTCACCCGACGGCCCGGTCCCCGAGTTCCTGCTGCACATCGAGGGCGATCGGGCGTGGTTCCGGTGGAGCGACGAGCCGTTCGACGAGGATTAGGCCTGTCCGGCGGATCATGCCGCAGACGCGGGGTGTGGCCGCCGTCTGCGGCGTTTGCCGTCGGTTCCCGATGCTCCCCGTCGACGCCCTCCTCCGCCTTGCAGCTGGACGCACCACGCCCCGCTCACCCGCGCCGATCAGATGCCGGTGATTCTCTGCGACTTGATCCGCCGGACAGGCCCTGGCTCCGGGCCAACAGCGCCTCGGCCTCGGCCAGGACCTCCGTGACCCGCAGGCCGAACGCGGCGTCGCAGGGGTGGGGCCGGCCGCTCTCGGCGGACGCGCGCAGGGCGTCCACGGCGCGGGCGAGGGCGGGCACCGCTCCCTCCGCGCTCGGTGGAAGGAGCGTCACGCCGGTCTCGCCGCGGAGCTCCACGGCGGCGCCCGCCGCCGCGGGCGGGGCGGTGAGGCTCAGGGTCAGGGTGCTCGTCGTGCCGCCGGCGTGCTCGACGATCAGGTGGACGGTGTCCCCGGGGCCGTGCGCCACCGCGGCCACGCGCCGGACCTCGCCGAGGATGGGCACCAGGACGGACAGGGCGTGCGGGCCGACGTCCCACAGGGCGCCCCTCTCCCGTCGCCAAGGGGACGCCGCGAACGGGCTGTCGCCGGTGAACACCGCGCCGAGCCACTGCGCCCGCCCGGTGAACCAGCCGCCGGTGGCCGCCTGCCGGGTGATCCAGGCCGCGGGCTCGCTCTGGAAGCGGGTGGTGAAGAAGACCACCGACGCCACCCCGGCCTCCCGGACGGCCTCGACCACGGCCCGCCCCTCCCGGACGGTCGGCGCGAGGGGCTTGTCGAGCAGGAGATGGCGGCCCGCCCGCGCGGCGCGCACCGCGAGCTCCGCCTGGACGTCCGGTGGCAGGGCGACGGCGACGGCGTCCACGTCGGCCAGGAGGGCGTCGATGTCGTCGTAGGCGCGCACCCCGTACTGGGCGGCCAGCTCCTTCGCGGCGTCCGGGCGGCGGCCCCACACGCCGGCGAAGTCCACCCCGTCGTGTCCGCCGAGGGCGGGCGCGTGGGCCATCTGCGCCCAGGGGCCGGTGCCGAGAAGTCCTATGCGCATGCCGTCGCCTCTCCAGAGTGCCGAAACGTGGGTGAGCGTTTCACACGAACCGGGCGGCGGCGCAACCCCGTTGCCGAGGCCACCACGTGGGCCGGGATTCAGTTGCGCGGGCACTGAATGCGTTCGCTTTCTTCTATTGGACCTCTGGCCGCCACCGGGACAGGCTGGTGAGCGTCCGGCGCCACCGCCAGCCGAAAGAGGTCACAAGCCCATGCCCAGCCGCCGCATCGGTGACGTCGAGGTCAGCGCGATCGGCCTCGGCGCCATGCCCATGTCGATCGAGGGGCGACCCGACGAGGCACGCTCCCTCGCCACCGTTCACGCCGCCCTCGACGCCGGCGTGACGCTGATCGACACCGCCGACGCCTACCACCTGTACGCCGACGAGGTCGGCCACAACGAGACCCTGGTCGCCAAGGCCCTCGCCACCCATGAGCGCGGTGCGGACGTCCTGGTCGCCACCAAGGGCGGCCATCTGCGTCCCGGCGACGGCAGCTGGACCCTGGACGGCAGCCCCCGGCACCTCAAGGAGGCCTGCGAGGCCTCGCTGCGCAGGCTCGGTGTCGAGGCCATCGGCCTCTACCAGTTCCATCGCCCCGACCCCCGCGTGCCGTACGAGGAGTCCGTCGGCGCGGTGCGCGACCTGCTCGACGAGGGCAAGATCCGCATGGCGGGCATCTCCAACGCCAACCCGGAGCAGATCAGGCTGGCCAATGAGATTTTGGGCGGCAGGCTGGTCTCCGTGCAGAACCAGTTCTCCCCGTCCTTCCGCTCCAGTGAGCCGGAGCTTCGCCTGTGCGACGAACTCGGCATCGCGTTCCTGCCGTGGAGTCCGCTCGGGGGTATCTCCCGGGCACGTGAACTGGGCTCGGCGTACGCGCCGTTCGCACAGGTCGCCGAGACGCACGGGGTGAGCCCGCAGCGCGTCTGCCTGGCCTGGATGCTCGCCAAGTCGCCGGTGGTCGTGCCGATTCCGGGAGCGAGCCGTCCGGAGACGATCCGCGACTCGGCCGCCGCGCAGGACCTCGTCCTCACCGCCGGCGAACTCGCCGCTCTCGACGCCTCCTGAGTCCTCTTCCGGTTCTGTGCCGCTCATCCTCCGGAACGGGACAACATCGAGTTCCCAGGATGTAATCTCTTTCATGCCAGCCGAGTTGGCGCGGCACGGAGCTGGGGGAGCGATGCACTCGGAGAAGCAGCTGTCCACGAAGATCGACGCCAACGTGCCGACGGCGGCGCGCATGTACGACCATTATCTGGGCGGCAAGGACAACTACGCGGCCGACCGTGCGGCATGCGAGGAACTCGACAAGGTCGTTCCGAGCACGCGCCGTCTGGCCGTGAACAACCGGCGCTTCCTGCAAAGGGTCGTCAGGACCCTGACACAGGAGTACGGAATCCGGCAGTTCCTCGACCACGGCTCCGGCCTGCCCACCCAGGACAACGTGCACCAGGTCGCCCAGGGCATCGACCCCACCGCGCACGTCGTCTACGTGGACAACGACCCGATGGTGCTCGTGCACGGCCGGGCGCTGCTGGAGCAGGACGAGCGCACCACCGTCATCCACGCGGACATGCGGGAGACGGAAGCCATCTTCTCCCACCCCGACACCCAGCGTCTGATCGACTTCTCCCAGCCGGTCGCCGTGCTGTTCAACTCCGTCTTCCACTGCATTCCGGACAGCGAGACCGACGGACCGCAGGCTGTGGTGCGCCGGGTCACGGAGCGGCTCGCGCCCGGCAGTTATCTGGTGATGTGCCAGCTCGTGAGCGAGGACGCCGAGGTGCGTGACTTCGTCACGAACTTCATGGACCAGGTGACGCAGGGGCACTGGGGGCGTGTGCGCCAGGAGAAGGACGTCGCCGCACTGTTCGAGGGCGTCGACATCCTCGAACCGGGACTCGTGGAGGTGTCCACCTGGCGACCGGACAGTGAGGTGGCGCCCCGTCAGCTCACGCAGGAGTGGATCGAGTTCGGCGGAGTGGGCCGCCTCCCGTAACGGTCACGGCGCGGGGTAGCGTGCCTCCATCGTCTCGCGCAGCAGGCTCAGGGACTCGCGCGGGTTGAGCGCCTCGTCGGCCAGCCTGTCCAGGGCGAGCCGGTACTCCTCGGTCTCGTCACGGTCCTCGAGGAAGTTGGCGCTCCTGATGTGCTCGAGGTAGACGACGTCGGGCAGGTCCTGACCGCCGAAGCGGAGATAGGTGACCGGAATGGCGGGCGCCGAGGCGTTCGTCACGTCCAGGGGCACGATCTGCACGGTCACATGGGGACGCCTGGCCATCTCCACGAGACGCCCGAGCTGCTCGCGCATGACGTCCTTGCCGCCGAGAACACGCAGCAGGACTGATTCGTCGACGATGGCCCACAGCTGCGGCGCGTCCGTCCGGTCCAGCAACTGCGCCCGGCGCGTGCGCAGTTCGACGCGGCGCTGCACCTCGTTGGCCGGCGCGTTGGGCAGGCCCCGCTCCACCACCGCCCGCGTGTAGGCGGCGGTCTGCAACAGCCCGGGCACGTACTGGATCTCGAAGGTACGGATGGTGGCGGCCGCCTCCTGCAGTCCCACCAGCCGGTCGAACCACTCGGGCATGAGCCGCTTGTCGTAGCGCTGCCACCAGCCCGGCTCGCCGGCCCGCTGCAGGAGCTTCAGCAGCACCGACGCCTCGTAGTCCTCGGTGCCGTACAGCTCCAGCAGGGCCCGGACATCGCGCTCCGCCGGGGGCCTGCGGCCCTTTCCCGACTCGATGCGGGAGAGCTTCGCCCCGCTGAATCCGAGCGTTCGCGCAGCCTGGTCCTGGGACAGGCCGGCATCCTCACGGAACCCCGCCAACTGCACGCCGACCAGCATCTTCAGCAGAGTCGGCGCGGGCTCGGGCCGGTCGAGATAGGACTCGAGCCGGGAGATGCGAGGCGACGCGGTGGACATCGTGGCTCCCCGTGGACCGGCAGACGTGACGAAGACACTATCTCACTCGGCACGTCTTCTTCACCGTATCCCGCCGGAAAGACAGCGGAGTTGGCCGTCCTGGCCGGTTCACGCGCCGTCCGGCACCAGGTGGTCGAACTCGCCGTCCTTGACGCCGGCCAGGAACGCCGACACCTCGGCCGGTGTGTACACGAGCGCGGGTCCGTCGGGGTCGCGTGAGTTGCGCATCGCGATGTCCCCGTCGGTCAGGGTGGCGACTTCGACGCAGTTCCCCTCCGCGTTGCTGTGCCGGCTCTTGATCCAGCGGACGTCCAACGAACTCGCCCGCACTCCGTTCCGCGCTGGTGGCACCGCAGTCTCCTTGACGTTCACGTTCTCCGCCGTGCGCTCCGCCGGCTCTTTTTGACGCAATTTCCCGTGCAATTGCACACGAGCGCTGTCGCCGTGGATAATAGCCGTGGCGTCAACCCCCGCTGTTGCCGCCCGTCCTGACGTCGCTTCAGGGAGATGACGTGTCGTCGCCTGCGATCAGCGCGCCCCGCTGCCACGGCGAGTGGCCGGTCGCCCCCGTCGTCTCCGCCGATCTGCGCATCATGTGCGACCGGCATGGCTTCGCACTGGGCCGAGCCTTCACCCGTGGCATCCTGCGCCAGTGGTCACTGGACCATCGCGATGACGACGCGATGCTCGTGATGGGCGAGTTGGCCGCCAACGCGGCCGAGCACGCCACGTCGCAGATTCCGGCCGGCAGACAGACCATCGGCTTCGGCCTGGCGCTCACCCCGGCCCACCTGCTGCTCGCCGTCACCGACGATGTCGACGCCCCGCCCGTCCCCGCGGCCGCCGACGCCTGCGAACTCGAGGAGAGCGGACGCGGCCTGGCGATAGTCGAGGCGCTGTCCGACGCGTGGGGCTGGACACCCAGACATCCCGTGGGCAAGACCGTCTGGGCCGCGTTGTCGATCCGGCCCTCACCTGACGCAACTTCCGTGGAAGGGTCCCCCGCCATGTGCCCCGCTCCGACCGGAAAGCCGAGCACGCCGCTGAAGACACTGGACCAGGTGCCCTGGAGCGAGATCAAGGACTCCACCGGGTCGGCGGCCGCCATCCCGATCCTCCTGTCCAGCGTGGCCTGGGGTGACGAGCAGACCGCCCGGGCCGCGCTCGACGACCTGCGCCGACGCGTCTGCCAGTACGGCTTCGTCGTGGAACAGGCCACCGCCGCCACCGTGCCCTTCCTGTGGGAGCTCGCGCAGCTGCCCCAGGTGACATGCCGACCGCAGATCATCGAGCTCCTCAAGTGCATCGCCGACGCCCGTCAGTGGGAGAGCACCGCCGCCGTCTACCCGAAGCTGCTCAACCACCGCGAGAACCACGTCGTGTGGGAACGCGCGGCCCGGCGGGCCGTCCACGACCGGCGCGGTGACCTGCCGCGACTGCTCGCCGAGGAGGACGCGGAGATCACCCGGGCGACGACGGAACTGGCCCGTGCGCTGGGAGGTTCACAGGCCTGAGCGGCGCGGCGCGTTGCGTTCTCACGGCGTCGGACCGAGCTCCGGTCCTGTGGTGGATGCGGCGCGGGCGTAGCGGGCGGCCAGATCCTCGAATGCCCTGGCCAGTTGCGGTGGGCCGATGATTTCGATATCGGTGTCGAAGCGGCCGATGGCGGCGGCAAGTCCGGTCCATGACCAGGAGCCGAGGGTGAGTCGGCAGTGGTGGGGGCCGAGTTCCTCGACGATTCCGTCCTGGGCGAACGGTGCGACCTCGGCGGCCGGGAGACGGAGGATGACGTCGCCTTGGCAGGGCCAGTCGGTGGTGGTGCCGTCGTTGCCGCGGAATCGGCTGGTGATGAAGGTGGAGACGTCACCGCCGGGGAGTTCGCGGGAGGCGAAGCGGGGGCCGGTGGGCGTGCGGGGTTGGATGCGGTCGACACGGAAGGTGCGCCAGTCCTCGCGGTCGAGGTCCCAGGCCACGAGGTACCAGCGATTGCGCCGGATGACCAGGTGGTGGGGTTGTACGCGGCGGGGGTTGCCGGCTGAGGTGCTTGGGCCCGGGGTGTAGTCGAAGCGCAGTTCCTCGCGGGCGTGGATGGCGCGGCTCAGGTCCACCAGCAGCCGACCGCCGACCTGAGGGATGTCGTGGTCCGCGGGCGGTTGGACGGCGGTGATGCGCAGCAGGTCGATGCGGTGGCGCAGGCGGGGTGGGATGACCTGGCGGAGGGTGGCCAGGGCGCGGGTGGCGTCTTCGGCGACGGTGGTGCCGGTCGCTGCGGACTGCAGCGCGACGGCCAGGGCGACGGCCTGGTCGTCGTCGAACAGCATGGGTGGCATGCGAGTGCCGGCCTCCAGGCGGTAGCCGCCGGCCGGTCCTTTGACGGTCGTGATCAGATACCCGAGTTCGCGCAGGCGGTCGATGTCACGGCGCACGGTGCGCGAGGTGATGTCGAGGCGCTCGGCGAGATCCTCGCCGGACCAGTCACGGTGCGTTTGAAGCAGCGAGAGCAGCGCGAGCAGCCGGGAGGATGTCTTGTGCATGAGATCCATTTTCCCTGCAGTACAGGACACAACCTGTCCGCTACCTCCGTCATGGTGGCGTACGAGCCGTCCGGGAGGCATCGCTCCTGGTGACGGCGGCGTATTCGTCACATCGAGGCAAGGAGCAGGTCATGTCCGTCACGACCACCACTCATCTGAACTTCCGGGGCGCCGCACGTGAGGCGCTGGACTTCTACCAGTCCGTCTTCGGCGGACGTACGGTCGCGGTCACCTACAAGGACGCGGGCGCCGTGCAGAACGAGAGCGAGGCGGACTGGGTGATGTGGGGCGAGGTGGCCGGCGACAACGGCTTCCACGTCATGGCATACGACGTGCCCTCGCAACTGCCCTGGAACCAGGGCGAGAACCCGTTCTTCGTCTCCGTGCGCGGTGACCGCGCCGAGGAGATCAGCGTCCTGTGGGGCAAACTCGCGGAGGGCTCGACCATCGTGCGTCCGCTGGAGCCTGCGCAGTGGGCGCCGCTGTACGGCATGCTCACCGACCGCTTCGGCGTCACCTGGGTCCTGGACGTCACCGCCCCGTACAACGACTGAACCGGCCGACCATGACCGTCCTCGACAGCCGCGCCCTCAACCGCGCCACCCTCGCCCGCCAGCACCTGCTCACGCGCAGCGACACATCCGTGCCTGAGGCGGTGACCCACCTGTGCGGCCTGCAGGCGCAAGAGCCCCGGGAACCGTTCATCGGGCTGTGGTCCCGCCTGGCCGGCTTCAGGCCCGAGCAACTGGACGATGCGCTGACCGGCCGCACGGTGGTGCGCACCCACCTGATGCGCCGCACCGTCCACCTTGTCACCTCCGGCGACGCGCTCGCCTGGCGAGCCCGCCACGACACCATGCTGCGCCGCCGAGTGCTGGGCACCTACCGGCGTGAACTGGTCGGCATCGACCTGGACGAGGTCGCTGCCGCCGGCCGCGCGGCCATGGCCGACCAGCGGCCCCGAACCATGAGGGAGCTCGTACAAGCCCTCGAAGACCGCTGGCCCGGCCCACCACACCGGGTCCTGGGCGAGCTGCTCGTCGCAGCCCTCATCCCGATGGCCCAACTCCCGCCCCGTGGCCTCTGGCACCAGACCGCCGGCGTACGCAACCTGCCGTTGGCCACCTGGCTGGAACGGGACATCGACCCCCTGCCCACCGGGGACGGCGATCCCGTCGGGCAGCAACTGCTGCGCCGCTACCTCGCCGCCCACGGGCCTGCCGCCAGTGCGGACCTACGCGCCTGGTGCGGCCTCGCCGGTCTTCCCACCGCTGTCAAAGCCGTCCGAGAAGAACTCGTCGTCTTCCGCGACGAACGCGGTCGCGAACTGCTCGATCTGCCCGACGCGCCCCGCCCCCACCCCGACACCCCGGCCCCCGTCCGGTTCCTGCCGGCCTTCGACAACGCCGTCCTCGGCTACCACGACCGCAGCCGCATCATCGACGCCTCCCACCTCGGTGTGTCCGTCGCAGGCCACCGTACGGTGCTTGTCGACGGACGCGTGACCGCTACCTGGACCGTGCACCATCACCGACTTATCATCAGCCCCCTCCGTTCCCTCACCGCCCTGGAGCAGGAAGCCGTCCGCGCCGAAGCCCAGGACCTCTCCACCTTCCTGGACGAAGACATCGAACACGTCCGACTCGACACCGAAAACTGACGATCATGTGACACGTACGTCAGGAGCGGTCCGCCAGGCGGGGGAAGAGCGGGGACGACAGTGGCAGCACACCTCCCTCCCCGGCGGTCACCTGTGCACGGATCCGGGCGGCCGCTCCTGGGACGAACGGGCGCAGTTCCTCGGCCAGTTCGCGGCATGCCGTGATCAGGGCGGCGAGGACCGCGTCGAGACGGTCGGCCGCCGCCGTGTTGCCTCGCCGTTCCGCCCGCGCCAGTTCCCACGGGCGGGTGGCGTCGATACAGCGGTTGGCCTGCTCGACGATGCCCCAGACGGCGCGCAGGGCGGGGCGGAAGTCGAAGTCCGCGAGGGCGGCGTCGATCCGGCCGGGTGCCGACCGGCACTCCTCCAGCAGCGCCGTCACGGCCGCGTCGCCGTCGGTGGGATCGCCGTCGGCGGGGGAGGGGATCACCCCGTCCCGGTAACGGTGGACCATCGTCACCACCCGGTGCACGAGGTTGCCCAGTCCTCCCGCGAAGTCAGCGTCGGCGCGGGCCGTCAGCCGCTCGCGGGTGAAGTCGGCGTCCCCGACGCGGGGGACGTCCCGCAGGAGCCACCAGCGCACTGCGTCGGTGCCGTACTCGGCGGCCAGCTCGACCGGGTCGACGGTCGTCGGGCCTGACTTGCTGATCTTGCGGCCTTCGACGGTGAGGTAGTCGTGGACCAGGATGTCGGTGGGCAGCGGCAGTCCGGCCGACAGCAGCATGGCGGGCCAGTACACGGCGTGGAAGCGGACCACCCCCTTGCCGACGAGGTGGACGCGGCGTTCGCCGGACCCCCACCACTCCTCGTACGCGGGATCGTCGGTGCCGTAGCCCAGGCTGGTGACGTAGTTGCCCAGCGCGTCCCACCACACGTAGACGACCTGATCGGGGTCGCCCGGCACCGGGATGCCCCAGCCGCGGGCGCGATGGTGCGAGCGGGAGACGGAGAAGTCGTGCAGGCCCGCGGCGACGAGGGCGAGCACCTCGTTGCGGCGGGCGGCGGGCTCGATGCGCAGGGCGCCGCTCGTGATCAGCTCATGGAGACGGTCGGCGTAGCGGGACAGGCGGAAGAACCAGTTCTCCTCCGCCACGTGCTGTGGCTCGGTGCCGTGCTCGGGACAGCGCCCCCCGGCCAGTTCGTCCGGGGTGCAGAACTGCTCGCAGCCGACGCAGTACAGACCCTCGTACTGCTTGCGATACAGGTCGCCCGCGGCAGCGCACCGGTGCCACAGCCGTTCCACGCCGACCCGGTGGCGGGGATCGCTGCTGGTGCGGATGAAGTCGTCGGGGGACAGCGCCAGTGGCTCGTGCAGCGCGGCGAACGCGTCGGCGTTGCGCTCGACCAGCGTCCGTACGTCGATGCCCTCGGCCTCGGCGGCCAGGACGTTCTTGAGGGAGTTGTCGTCGGTGCCGGTCACCAGCCGGACGTGATCGCCCCGATGGCGGTGGTGGCGCGCCAGCACGTCCGCCTGGACGAGTTCCAGGGCGAAGCCAAGGTGCGGGCGCGCGTTGACGTACGGAATGGTCGTGGTGATGTAGTGGCGTCGTGCGGTCATGGGTCCTCCCACCGGGCGGCGGGACCCGGTCCGCACATGCGTCGAGGCCCCGTCCCGGGGCCTCGGATTCGATATGCGTCCGTACTCAGCAGCCCCGTCGGCGGGGCATCATCCGGTGCTGAGTCGAAAGCGTGATCATGGCGCCAAGGCTAGCAACAGCCCCGGCGCCGGGCACGCGCTTTTTCCGGTCGTGGAGGGATCAGTGCACCGTCGTCCTCCGGCCGTCGCACCCCGTCTGCCGCCGCGGGGAGGGGTCGGTCAGCCACTCCGCGATGGTCCGGGCGATCGGCTGCCCCGTCTCCACCTCCACGAAGCCGAACTGTCCCGACTGGTTGCACTCCAGGAACCACCAGGTCCCGTCGGCGTCCTCGGCGAAGTCGAAGGCGCCGTACGCCAGTTCCGCGTCCCGTAGGTAGGTGCGGACGCCCTCGGCGATGCGGGGCGGGACCTCGACGGGCCGCCACGGCAGCGCCGACGAGGCGAAGCGGACGTCGACCTCGTCGGGGTCCGCGTCCGGTGCGGTCTCCTTGCGGGCGGCGAGCATCCGGTCGCCCACGACGGTCAGACGGATGTCGGCCCGCTTGGCGATCCGCCGCTGCAGCAGCGTGGGACCGAACGCCACGGCGGTGAAGTCCGTGTCCGGCGCGACGCGGCTGGTCGGCACCGCCCGGGGAGGTTCCTGCGGGTGGGCGCCGGAGACGGGTTTGACCACCAGGTCGGGGAAGCGCTCGGCGAAGTCCCGGGCTGCCTGCGGGAAGCTCGTGATCACAGTGGCCGGCACGGGCAGTCCGCTGCGCTGGGCGAGGCGGAGCTGCCAGGGCTTGTGCCGGGCCCGGCGCGCCGCGTCGGGGTGGTTCATCCAGCGCGCGTCGGAGCTGCGCAGCATCCCGTAGAGGGCCTGGGAGGACTCCTCGGTGAGCCACTCGGACGGCTCGGCGACCCGTGTGGCCGGCGTGCCCGGCCTGCGCACCCAGACGGACCGCAGGCCGTTGATGCTCACCAGACGGCCCGCCGACCACAGATGGCCGCGGAAGGCGCCGTGTACGTACTCGCCCGAGAGGGCCACCCCGCCGGTCAGGTCGGCCGGGTCGAGCCGGACCACAGGCACTCCGGACGCGTTGAGGTGCACGACCACCATGTCCGCCGTCACATCCTGTTCACAGGTCAGGATCAGAACGGTCATTGTCGTCGGTTCCGCGTTCAGTCGTCGAAGTGAGTCTTCGAGCCCGCGGTCGAGGTCGTGGTCCCGAGTTCTCTGAGCAGGGCAAGGTCCGAGGCGGCTATCCGCCCGTCCAGAAGCACGTTCAACTGCAGTCCGGAGTCATAGGCGTACGGAGTGATAACCTCCAACTCCGCCGCCGGGCGTGCGTAGTTGAGCGCGAACGGTTGCATCGTCTCTCCCTCGTGGTGCTGCGCCGACCAAGCCCTGGCATGCCGCGTCGTCGCTTCCGCCCTCGGAACTCTTGGGCTTCCATTTACTTATACGAATCGAACGGGTGATTGGTTTCCTTACGCTCCGTAATCGGCGGCGAGTTCGGGCACCCCGAACCTGAGACGGGCGAGGGCGCGAGGGGGTTGAGTCGCTGTCAGGCGGGGTCGCCCGGCCGGTCGACGGCTCTGCTCCTGCGCTCGTCGGCCGGGCCGCGCATCGTGCGCAGTGCGAGCAGGATCACACCGATGTCGTCGAGGTACACGGGGTCGGGCAGCAGATCGGCCGGCAGCACGAAGTAGAGGACGGCGCCCCAGAAGACCCAGCGCGGTCCGGTGGGAAGCCCGGCCCGCCGCAACCCGCGCCGGGTGCGCACCAGTCGCACCAGCAGGGCCACGGCCGCTGCGAGAGCGGCCGCGGCGAGGACCACGGCGACGGTGATCACTGCAGTGGTCGTGTCCACGGGTCCTCCTCCGGGGTGGGGACCGCAGAATGCGGACCCACTTTCTGGATTCCCGGTTCTCGCGCCCGTATTACCTCGGGGTAAACCGGCAGTCGCGCCGGTCACCCGCACCGGTGAGTCGTCCTCACCCTCCTGCCTCACTCGAATGGCACGGCACCCCAGGGTGCGCATTCACGGCACGGGGCGGATCCGGTGGCCGACCAGGCGTGCGCGGGCATGTGACAGCCGGCCAGGTCGGACTCCGTGAAGTCGCCGAACGCGGCGTCCATCGTGCTGCCCTCGGTCAGCGCCATGCCCAGGCCCATCGGTGCCCGACGAGCCGCCCGCCAGACGCTGCGGGCGCCTGCGACAGCCCCGGACAGCGGTCGCGGACCGCCTGCCCCTCTTCCGCTGACGCGGCGCGTCTAGCGATCCTCCGGCTCGGTCCCGTTGTCCGTGCCGTCCGTGCCGTCCGCGCCGGGCGCGAGGCGCGGGGACTTGGCGGTGCCCCTGAGGCGTTCGAACGTCCGGGTCAGCTGCTGCAACGGGGAGCCGACCGGCTTACCGGACGGTTGCTCCGGCACGTTCGCGGCGGAGGACTCCCGGTAGGCGGCCAGTGCCTCGTTGGCCCGTTCGGCGGCCTCGCGGTACAGGTCGCGGGACTTCGTCATGGCCTCGAGCGCCTCCGCGTACATGACCACGAGCCGCCGCTCGCGGGCGAGCTCCTCCTCGAGGGTCAGCAGCTGCCAGTCCTCCCGCAGCGCCGTGAGCGCCTCGTCGCCGCCCTCCGGCAGCGGCTTCGGGAGGGCGGCGAAACGTGTCACCGCGTCGATGAGCCCGGTCGGCTCCGAGCCGTCCAGGAAGACCGTGCGTACGGAGAGGTCGTGGGCGTCGTGATCGGGCGGGGCCGGGGTGCCGGGCAGCACCACGGCCCCGCCACGCGGCACCTCGACCCCGGACTCCTTCAGGGCCCAGTTCACGGCGCGCAGTTGCTGTGGTGCGGCGCGGTGCTCGACCACGCGGTGGCGCAGGCCCGCCGGCAGGAACCGGGTCAGCGGCAGACGCCCTCGTGCGTCGGTCGTCATGGCCTCGTGGACGACGACGTGGATGCTCCAGCCGTCGCGCAGACAGTTCCTCAGCACGCGCCGCAGGTCCTTGTCGTCCTCGGGGAGGGAAGTGACGTCCCCGACGCGCACACCGGCGACGGTGGCGTGGTCCCAGCCGGCGTCCGGCTGATCGGGCCAGAACACATCTGCGGGCGAGGGCCACTGATGGTTCCACGGGGCCTCCGCCTCCGCGATCAGCGTCCACTCCTGCCCCTGCCCCGCTCCGTCGCTGACGGTCAGCCGGGCCCGTACCGTCACGTCCACGGGGACCTGCCATCGGGCCTCGAAGACGCGCCGGCCCTGGGAGCTCTCGGATGCGGGCAGTTCACGGAAGTCCTGCACGGCCCCGTCGTCCTTGCGCAGCCGCAGCTGCCTGCGCAGGACTGCTTCCGCCGTGGATCCGACGTGGCGACCACGGGCGAGCCACACGGTGGAGGGGGTCGAGGGGCGGACGGCGGGGGAGATCGGCATGGGTCCATCTGTGGGACGGGAACGGCGTGCGAGTTCCAGTATCGTCGCCGCAGGTGGTACTCGATCAAGCGGGGGTGCGACAACCCGCCGGAGCAGCCCGGTGACCCGGTTGTTCGTGGGGTGGATCGGCCGTCCACGGGTTGACCGGCACTCTGCTTCAAGGAATGACACGTCGGATGGATGGTGTTGGGCCAGGCATGTCCCCAGAGGCCACCGACTACACAGGGCAGACCGCGTGCGGGGGCGACTCGCACTCCCCGCTGCGCGACTTCCTGCGCACCGAGACCGGAAGCGCCGCCGTCCTCGTGACGGCGGCGCTCGCCGCACTCGTCTGGGCGAACGCGGCGCCCTCGGCGTACGAGTCGTTCTGGCACACCCACCTGTCCGTGCGCTTTGGCTCGCACGGTCTGTCGCTCGACCTGCGGGAGTGGATCAACAGCGGGCTGATGACGCTGTTCTTCTTCGTCGTCGGCCTGGAGGCACGGCGTGAGTTCGACATGGGCGAGCTGCGCGAGCGCAGACGGCTGGCCCTGCCGCTCGCCGCGGGCCTGGCCGGCATGCTCGTGCCGATCGGCATCTACCTCGGGATCAACGCCGGTCGCGGCGCGACGCAGGGCTGGGGCGCGGCGATGTCCACCGACACCGCCTTCGCCCTGGGCATGCTGGCGGTCGTGGGACGCCGGATGCCCGCCGGACTGCGGGTCTTCATCCTCACGATCACGGTCGTCGACGACTTCCTGGCGCTCGGCGTGATCGCGGTCGCCTACAGCGAGCGCATCTCCGTTCCGGCACTCCTCCTCGCCGTCGGCGTCTTCGTCGTCATCCTGCTGGCCCGGCGGCTCGAGGTGCAGCGGGGCGTCGTGTACGCGCTGCTTGCGCTCGCCGCCTGGGTGGCTCTGCTCGAATCGGGGGTGGACCCCGTCGTCATCGGCCTCGCCATGGGACTGCTGACGTACGCCTACCCGGCGGCCCGCAGCGACCTGGAACGCGCCAGCGGCCTGTTCCGCCGGTTCCGCGAGCAGCCGACACCCGAACTGGAACGTTCCGTCCGAGCCGGTCTAGCCTCGGCCATCTCCCCGAACGACCGCCTGCAGCGCATGTTCCACCCCTGGACCAGCTACGCCGTGGTACCACTCTTCGCCCTGGCCAACGCGGGTGTCGAGATCAGCGGGGACCAGCTCGCCAGGGCCTTCACCTCACCCGTCACGCTGGGCATCCTCATCGGATACGTCGCAGGCAAGCCGCTCGGCATCCTCGGGGCGTCCGCGCTTGCCACCGTCCTGTCCCGCGGCGCGGCCCGGCCTCCGATCGGCTGGGGAGCGGTCGCCGCGGGAGGAACGCTGGCCGGAGTCGGCTTCACGGTCTCGCTGCTCATCGCGACGCTCGCCTTCGACGGCACGCGGCTCGAGGACGCCAAGACCGGCATCCTGAGCGCGGTGCTCTGCTCCTTCGTGCTCAGCAGGCTCGTCACCGCGGTCATCGGTGTGCTGCCGCACCGCAGACGGCTTCGGGCACTGGTCGGCAAGGCGGAGACGATCGTCGACCTCGCGGTGCCCGTCGACCCCGACCGGGACCACATCCGCGGCCCGCGGCACGCGCCGGTCACGGTCGTCGAGTACGGCGACTACGAGTGCCCCTACTGCGGGCAGGCGGAGCCGGTCGTCCGCGAACTGCTCCAGGACTTCGGGGACGTGCGCTACGTGTGGCGGCATCTGCCCCTGTCCGACGTCCACGTCCACGCCCAGCTCGCCGCGGAGGCCGCGGAGGTGGCCGCTCTCCAGGGGCGGTACTGGGACATGCACGATCTGCTGCTCAGCCACCAGGGCGCCCTGCGCTTCGAGCACCTGCGCGGGTATGCGGAGCGGATCGGGCTGGACACCGCGCGCTTCGAGCGGGACATGCGTGCCCATGCGGGTGCGGCGCGGGTCGCCGAGGACGTCGAGTCGGCGGACCTCGGCGGTGTGGCGGGAACGCCCACGTTCTTCGTCAACGGCCGCAGGCATCACGGCGCGTACGACATCGCGGGCCTCACGGCGGCCGTACGGTCCGCACGCGAGCGCGCGACCGTCGCGGCGTAGGGAATGAACGGGCCAGGGGTGGTGTTGAGGGACACGTAACTGACATGTGCGGGACAAGATCCGGGATCCCGTGATGTGGGCGGAAGGAGGCCTCGTGGCACGCACCACCGCGCGTCCCGTCGTCACTCTGAAGTCGACGGCCGGGACCGGCGTCACCTACGTGACGCGCAAGAACCGTCTCAACGACCCGGACCGACTGGTCCTGCGCAAGTACGACCCCGTGGCCGGGGCGCACGTCCCCTTCCGCGAGGAGCGATGAACCCAGCCGGCGCCCTTCGGCGAACGGCTGTGAGGAGGGAACCATCATGAGGCCTGGCATCCATCCCGTCTCCCGCCCCGTCGTCTTCCGCGACCGAGCGGCGGGTACCGCGTTCCTCATCCCCTCGACCGCGCGGTCGGCGCGGACGATCGAGTGGGAGGACGGCACCACCCACCCCCTGATCGACGTCGAGATCTCGTCGTACTCCCACCCGTTCTACACGGGAACCTCGCGAGTCCTGGACACCGCGGGCCGCGTGGAGCGCTTCGAGCGGCGCTACGGCCGTACGGCGGGTACGGACCGCCCCTGACCCCGCATGAGCCCGGTCGGGCTGTTCGTGTGAACAGCCCCGGGCGCTGCCCCGTACCCCTCGTCGTACGCCAGTCCGCTGCCGCGGGCGGAACACGCAGACACGGGGATACGGAGAGGTACGTGTTGCAGCAGCCACATCGAGGAAGCAGTCGGCGCCGCTCCCCGCAGGGCGCTCGCCTGGCGCGTGGCGCCGCGCTGGCCGGCAGCGTGGTGCTTCTTCCCCTGGCCACGGCATGCAGCGGCGGTGAGAGCGACGCCGCGGCGAGGAGCGGACCGACGAAGATCTCCGCCACCGAGGCCGGGGTCGTCGCACCGGCGAGGATCGAGGTGATCGCCGGTCTGACGGGATGCACGGCCCAGATCCGTGTCGAGGCGAACGAACTGCGCGAGGGCGTCTGCCACACGGAGCAGGGCGACTACACCATCACCACGTTCCCTGCGGAGAAGTACAAGCTGACCTGGCTGGACGCCGCCTACACGGGTGAGTTCCTGGTCGGCACGCGCTGGGTGGTCAGCGCGCCGGCGAAGCTGCTGGAGGAGTTCCGGCCGAAGCTGGGCGGAACCATTCAGGAGCCGGCGGGCACGGGCTCCACCCCCGCCCCGAGCACGTCGTAACGGCCTTCCGCTCACACGGTGAGGACGAGTGGGGCCTGCGCCGGAGCCTCAACCGGCCCGGCGGCCACGCCTGTTCGGGCGCGGGAGCGTCGGGCCGCACGGTCGTGCCTCGGCGTGGGCGGCGGCTCGGATCCACGCAACACACGGGGCGTGCGACCCGCGCACGGGGCGCACACGGCGCACATCAGTCCACCCACGTTCACTCGTGTCCCGGACACGTCTGGGACACGACAATCATGGGGCGAACGGGGCCTGCCCACCATCCGCGTCGGGGCAGGGCCCGTTCGCGCATGCCGAGGCGGCCCTGCGCGAGGCCGCCGGACGGTGCCGCCCCTCAACGCCTGCCGTGACCCTCGGGCGTGGGCCGACGTGCCGCGCCCCCGCGTCGAGGCGGTGGGTCCTGCGGGGCGGGCAGCGGCGCACTGAACCCGCCGGGCACGGCACGCGTCAGAGTGGCGGCCGGTGCCTCCCGCGGGCCGGAGGACGGAACCTCACCCGGGGGAACGTCATCGGTCCGGCTGTCCGTGGCCGGCCGCGCACGCGGTGTGGCCCGCCCGACGACCTTGGTGTGCGTCATCAGCGGTGCACACGCGGAGCAGACTTCCGTGAGCGTCCACACCTGGCCCACCGCGGGATCGTGACGCAGTGCGAGGACCACCATGCCCGCGCAGCCGATCCGGGTGCCCTCGTGGGCGGCGCATTTCTGCTGGCGGCAGCCGCAGGCCGCGTCGGGCCGCACGGTCGCCGCCCTGGCGTGGGCGGCCGCATGGGCCTCGGCGAAGCGACGCAGCGCGGCGATGTCGCGGGAGCGAGGAGGCATACGGCAGCCCGAGGAGCAGCTGACCGAGGCGGTGCGGTCGCGGTGCCCCGTCATCCGGATCGTCCACGACCGTCCGGGGCGCCGGGTTGAGGGTGCGTCAGGGTACGCGATGGCCAAGTCCGTGAGTCCTTCGTAGCCGAGGGGGGCGCGGAAGATGCGCTGAGTGAGGTCTACCCGGGTAAGAGCCGGTTCACAGCATGCCGAAGCACTCTCCTTCCGAGCCGGACATGACCCGCGTGTCCGCGACATGAGCAGCCCCGGATACACGTTCGGGTCGTGCGCCCTTTAGGCTCCCCCGCATGAGCGAAGGGGGACCCGGTAGACGGGTGATCGACGGCCGTTTCGAACTGGCCGGGCGTCTCGGTGGCGGGGGCATGGGCTGGGTGTGGCGTGCCCGTGACATGGCGCTGCACCGCGAGGTGGCGGTGAAGGAGGTGCGGCCGCCGGATCCGGGGCTCGCCGAGTACGACCCCGAGGGCGCGCGGACGCTGCGCGAGCGCGTGCTACGGGAGGCCCGCGCCCTGGCCCGGGTCCACCATCCCAATGTCGTGACGATCCATCACATCGTCGACGGCGGCCCGGGCACTTACCCGTGGATCGTCATGGAGCTCGTCACCGGTGGCTCCCTGCAGGACCGCCTCGATCAGGGCCCGATGGCGCCGGTCGAGGCGGCCCGGCTGGGCCGGCAGGTGCTGTCCGCCCTGCGCGCGGCGCACGCGGTCGGCATCGAGCACCGCGACGTGAAGCCGGCCAACGTGCTGCTGCGGCCGGACGGGAGTCCCGTCCTGACGGACTTCGGCATCGCGGCGAGCCGGGAGTTCTCCAGTCTCACCGCCACCGGGGCCGTCATCGGATCCCCCGACTTCATGGCACCCGAACGCGTGACCGGCAAGGAGGGCGGTCCGGCCTCGGACCTCTGGTCGCTGGCGATGCTGCTGTACGTGGCGGTCGAGGGGCACCATCCGCTGCGCAGGGACTCAACCCTCGCCACCCTCGCCGCCGTTCTCAGCGAGGACATACCGCCGCCGCGCCAGGCCGGACCGCTGACGGGGGTGCTGAACGCGGTCCTGGTCAAGGACCCGCAGGCGCGGCCCGACGCGGGGACCCTCGACCGCATGCTCGCCGCCGCGGAGGCGGGACTGCCGACGCGCAACGATGTACCACCCGCCGGTGCCGGCACCACGTCGTACCGGCTGCCCGCCCCCGCACCCGCACCCGCACCCGCGCCCGCCCCCGCCGTTCCCGGCGCGTGGCCCGACCCCGCGCCCGCCGTCACCATCGCGCCGGCGCACGCCCCGTCGGCGCACTCTCGCACCCGGCGCGCCCCGATCCTCGCCGTGGCGGCCTCGCTGGCCTCAGCGGTCCTCACCGGCGTGCTGGTGTGGGCGCTGCTGCCGGAGGGGAGCAGCAAGAACACGACTGGGGCCGCGCCCAGCAGCTCATCCCGGGGCGGGGCGACAGCCACCGCGTCCGGCACTGCCTCCGCCACCGGATCGTCCTCCGCCGACAGCGCAGGCTCCGAGGCGGCATCCAGCCTGCTGACGCCGGAGGGCCTGCGGACGACCGTCGCGAAGCTCAAGGCCGCGTCGGGCGGCTCGACGGTCACCAGGTTCGTCGTCTACGAGGACTACGCCATCGCCGAGTGCCCGGTGAAGGTACACAGCAAGCTCTACGACCGCTTCAGCTACCAGGCGGGTGCGGACGTCGCGGTGAAGGACGGCCCGAGTGGCACCGTCACGAGCGGCACCATCCCCGCCGACCTGGACGACTACGACTGGGACGCGGTGCCCGCGCTGTTCGGCAAGGCCGACAAGGTGCTCAACGTGCCGAACCCCGACGACCGTTACCTCGTGGTCGACCCGGCCTCCAGCATCTTCGACACCGATGCCTCGATGAACGTCTATCTCTCGGACGACTACGGCGCCGGCTACATCAGGGCGAACGTGAAGGGCAAGATCATCAAAACCTACCCGCGGGAAGACAGCTGAGCTGAGCAGAGCCGACGGGCCCGGAGGCGTCCGCCTCCGGGCCCGTCGGCTCTGCTCCGGCCGAACCCGCTTACGCGCCGCTCGCCTTGAGCATGTCCTCACGCTCGACGATCTTCTCGCGCTCGCGGCCCTGCGGCTCGCCCAGTGCCTTCTCCGCGGCGTCCAGCTTGTACCAGCCCTCCCAGGTGGTGAAGCGGACGCTGCGCTCGGCGAGGAACGCGTCCACGGCCTCCGGCTCGGGCGAAGCGGGCGTCTGCAGACGGCCGCCTGCGTGGTCGTCCAGCAGGTTCGCCACCGTCTCGTTGGCGTCTCCCTTGGTGTGGCCGATCAGGCCCACCGGGCCGCGCCGGATCCAGCCGGTGACGTACACCGACTGCAGGTGCGCGCCGCCCTCCTCGATGACCCGGCCGCCCTCGTCCGGGACCGTGCCGGACTCGATGTCCCAGGGCAGCTTGGGCAGCTTCTCGGAGAGGTAGCCGACGGCGCGGTAGATCGCGGTGACGTCCCAGTCGGTGAACTTGCCGGTGCCCTTGACGTTGCCGGTGCCGTCGAGGGCGGTGCGCTCGGTGCGCAGCCCGACGACCTTGCCGTCCTCGCCGAGGACCTCGGACGGAGACTCGAAGAAGTGCAGGAACAGCTTGTGCGGGCGGTCGCCGACGTCGCGGATGGCCCAGTTCTCCAGGGTCTTGGCGACCATGTCGGCCTGCTTGTTGCCGCGCCGGGTGGCGATGGAGCCCTCGTCGTAGTCGATGTCCTCGGGGTCGACGATGACCTCGATGTTGGGGGAGTGGTCCAGCTCCCGCAGCTCCATCGGGCTGAACTTCGCCTGCGCGGGGCCGCGGCGGCCGAAGACGTGGACCTCCAGGGCCTTGTTGGCCTTCAGACCGGCGTAGACGTTCGGCGGGATCTCCGTGGGCAGGAGTTCGTCGGCCGTCTTGGCCAGGATGCGCGCCACGTCGAGTGCGACGTTGCCGACGCCGAGGACCGCGACCTTCTCCGCCTCCAGCGGCCAGGTGCGCGCAACGTCCGGGTGCCCGTCGTACCAGGAGACGAAGTCCGCCGCGCCGTAGGAGCCGTCCAGGTCGATGCCCGGGACGGGCAGTTCGCGGTCGGCCGTCGCACCGGTGGAGAAGATGACCGCGTCGTAGAAGGCACGCAGGTCGTCCAGGCTGATGTCGGTGGGGTAGTCGACGTTGCCGAAGAGCCGGATCTGCGGCTTGTCGAGCACTTGGTGGAGGGCCGTGATGATGCCCTTGATGCGGGGGTGGTCCGGGGCGACGCCGTAACGGATCAGTCCGAACGGGGCCGGCATGCGCTCGAAGAGGTCGATGGACACACCCGGGTCGGCGGCCACATCGGACTTGAGCAGCGCGTCGGCGGCGTATATCCCGGCGGGGCCGGCTCCGACAATGGCTACCCGCAGGGGGCGGGGCATGATCAGGTTCCCTTCGAGCGAGGACGGGGCGACTCGTCGGGAAGCCTAAATTAAGGCAAGCCTAAGTCGGTACGCGGGTCCGACCTATGAGCTCATAAGGCTGGTTTATGGGTTGGCGAAGGTGTGTTTATAGAGCCGACTGCGGTCGGGGCAGCGGCTGCTCGGCCCAGATGATCTTGCCGGTGGATGTGTAGCGGGTGCCCCAGCGTTCGGCGAGCTGGGCCACGAGGAACAGGCCGCGCCCGCCCTCGTCGGTCATGGCCGCGTGCCGCAGGTGCGGTGAGGTGCTGCTGCTGTCGAAGACCTCGCAGATCAGGCTGTGGTCACGCATGACCCGGACGTGCACGGGGCTCCCGCCGTACCGGATCGCGTTGGTGACCAGTTCACTCAGGATCAGCTCGGTGGCGAAGACCAGCTCGTCCAGGCCCCACTCCGCCAGCTTCCCGTTGACCGAGTCCCGCACGGTCTTCACGGCAGCCGGGTCCATCGGTACCTGCCACTCGGCGACCCGGTCGGCGCCCAGCGCCCGGGTGCGGGCGACGATCAGGGCGACGTCGTCGGTCGGCCGGGCGGGAAGCAGCGCGTCGAGTACGACCCGGCAGGTGTCCTCGGGCGACCGGCCCGACCTGGCCAGGGCGGAACCCAGCAGTTCGAGCCCGGTGTCGATGTCCCGGTCGCGGTCCTCCACGAGCCCGTCCGTGTAGAGGACCAGCCTGCTGCCCTCGTCGAGCTGCAGGTCCGCCGTCTCGAAGGGAAGGCCTCCCACACCCAGCGGCGGACCGGCCGGCACTTCGAGGAACGCGACGCCGCCGTCGGCCCCGACCAGGGCCGGCGGCGGGTGTCCCGCGCGGGCCAGGGTGCAGCGCCGGGACACGGGGTCGTAGACCGCGTACAGGCAGGTGGCGCCCGTGATGGGCGCGCTGCCGCCCTCGGTCCGCTCGTCCTGGTCTATCCGGGAGACGAGTTCGTCGAGGAGCGCGAGGAGTTCGTCGGGCGCCAGGTCCAGCGCGGAGAAGTTGTGCACCGCCGTCCGCAGGCGCCCCATGGTGGCCGCTGCGTGCAGCCCGTGCCCGACGACGTCCCCCACGACCAGCGCCACCCGTGCGCCGGAGAGCGGCAGGACGTCGAACCAGTCCCCGCCGACGCCGGCCTGCGCCGGCAGGTACCGGTACGCGAGGTCCAGCGCGCTCTGCTCGGGCAGGCTGCGCGGCAGCAGACTGCGCTGCAACGTCACCGCCATGCTGTGCTCGCGCGTGTAGCGCCGCGCGTTGTCGATGGAGACCGCCGCCCGGGCCGCCAGCTCCTCCGCGAGGGCGACCTCCTCGGTGTCGAAGGGCTCCTCCTTCGCGCAGCGCCAGAAGCTGACCACACCCAGCACCAGTGCCCCTGCCTGCAGCGGCACCGCGATGAGGGAATGGATGCCGTACGCCACCACCTGCTCGGTGCGCTCCCGGTCCTGGGCGAGCCAGCCGGAGGCCTCGCTCAGGCGTGGCTCCACGACGGCCTCACCGGTGCGGAGGCTGCGGGCCTGCGGGGAGGACGCGACGAACCGGATCCGCTCGCCCACCCCGTACAGGGGCGCGTCCTTGCGGATGCCGCTGAACGCGGTGCGCCGCAGATCGGTCGCCCCGTCCGGCTCCTCACCGGCGAGGACGGCGTCGAAGAGGTCCACGGTGGCGAAGTCCGCGAACCGGGGAACGGCCAGCTCGGTCAGTTCCTCGGCGGTGCGGGTCACGTCCAGGCTGGTTCCGACGCCCGAGCCCGCGTCGTAGAGCATGCTGAGGCGCTCCCGTGCCGCCTCCGCCCGGCCGGACAGGGCCCGCAGCTCGGTGGAGTCGCGGAGCGTGGCGACGCTGCCGTCAGGGCCGCCCTTCAAATGGGTGGGCCGCTGGTTGACGGCCAGCAGCCGGCCACCCACCAGGTGAACCTCGTCGGTGACCACGCGCCCCGAGGCGAGCAGCTCGGCGGTGCCCGGGTCGAGGCCGAGGTCGAGCACCTGCCGCCGCTCGGCGTCCTCGGGCAGGTGGAGCAGGCGGCGTGCCTCGTCGTTGGCGAGGAGCAGGTCGCCCTCGTCGCCGACGATGATCACTCCTTCCCGTACGGAGTGCAGCACCGCGTCGTGGTGTTCGTACATCCGCGTCATCTCGCCCGGGCCCAGGCCGTGGGTCTGGCGCAGCAGCCGTCTGCTCACCAGCGCCGTCCCCGCGGTGGCCAGGGCGAGTCCCACGGCCGCCGCGAACAGCACGACGGGCAGCTGCTGGTCCGCGGCCCCGCCCACGTGTGCCGTCGTGATCCCGGCCGACACCAGGCCCACGACCTTGCCGTCCGGATCCTTGATCGGTACCACGGCCTGCACCAGCCGCCCGATGGTCCCCGTGATCTCCTCCGTCGTGCTCTCGCCGGCCAGGGCGGGCCCGATGTCCCCGACGAACTTCTTTCCGATGCGGTCGGGTTTGGGGTGGGTGTAGCGGATCCCGTCGGTGTTCATGACGACGATGAAGTCGACCTCCGACGTCTTGCGGGCCGCCTCCGCCCGCGGTTGCAGCACGGCCGTCGGGTCGGGACTGCTCAACGCCTCGCGGGTGCCGGGGGCGTTGGCGAACGTCTCGGCGACGGCGAGCGAACGGTTGCGGGCCTCCCGGTCGGTGTCGTGCCGCACCTGCAGCAGCAGCGCCACCGCCGCGGCGACGACCAGCAGCAGCACGATGACCACCTGCAGGACGAACACCTGTCCGGCGACGCTGCGCCCGGCGAGAGCCTTGCGGGCGCGGTCCGGTGTGCGCGGGGTGCGCAGACCGCGGCGAGAACGGGGTGACCGGAACTCGGGTCGACCCGATAGGCGGACCATGAGCCATGTCTACACTGCCGGGACCCAGGAGGCGAGGGGCGTCACACACGGTGACAGGGATGCTTCCGCTCACAAGGGCCCGGTCAGTTCACCCTTCAACTCTCAGGCCCGGGACGACGGGTCGCCAGAAGGAGCGCGATGTCGTCCGGGCGGTCGGCAGTGTGTCGTGCCGTCGCGGTGAGCCGGTCGGCGACGCCCGCCAGGGAGCGGCCTGCGGCGCGGTCGTCGCGGGCACCGACCTTCGAGAGGGCCACGCGCAGCGCCGTGATGCCGTCGTCGATGTCGCCGCCGGGGCGCTCGACGAGGCCGTCGGTGTAGAGGGCCAGGATGGCGCCGGGCTCCAGACGCAGTTCGGTCATCGGGTACTGGGCCTGCGGGTCCACGCCGAGCACCATGCCGCCGGGGATGTCCACGAGGTGGGTGTGGCCGTCCGGATCGCGCAGCAGGGGCGGCAGGTGTCCCGCGCGGGCGGCCCTGGCCAGGCCGGTCACGGGATCCAGGCGTACGTAGCAGCAGCTGGCGAACTGGCCGGGGTCCAGGTCGATGAGGAGGTGGTTGGTGCCCCTCATGACTTCCTCCGGCGTATGGTCACCGACCGCGAACGCCCGTACGGCACTGCGTAGTTGACCCATCGTCGCGGCCGCCTGCACCCCGTGCCCCTGGACGTCGCCGATGACCAGCGCCAGCCCGTTCCCGCTTTCGACGACGTCGTACCAGTCCCCGCCGACGTCCATGCCCTGGGTGCCCGGCAGGTACCGGCCGGCGGTCTCGACCCGCGGATGCGTCGACAGGCGCCGCGGGAGCAGGGCCTGCTGCAGTCCGCGGGCCAGGGCGGCCTCGGTGTCGTAGCGCTGCGCCTTCTCCATCGCGTGGGCGATCAGCCCGGCCAGCGCGGTCAGCACGGAGCGCTCCCGGGGGCTGAAACTGCGGGGCCGGTCGAAGCCGAGGATGCAGGAGCCGACCGGGCGCCCGGAGGCGATCAGCGGCAGGAAGGCACGGGCTCCCTCCTCGGCGTCCAGCGGGATGCCGGGATAGGCGGTGCGCAGCTCCTGCATCGAGTCGAAGAACATCGGGCGTCCGGTGGTGAGCGTCTCGACGCCGGGCAGGTGCGCGTCCAGCCCCACCCCCTCGAAGGGAGTGAGGAACCCCTCGGGGAAGCCGGTGTCCCACGCCAGATACAGATGCCGCTCCTGCAGCAGGTAGATGGCGAGCCGGCGGCCGCCGAAGGCCGGCAGCAGCTCCTGCATGACCACGGCGGAGACCTGCCGTGCGGTGACGGCCTCGGTGAGGGCGATGGCGAGGGCGATGGGCCGGTACACCGGCGCCGTCAGGGCGTCCGCGGTCCGCACGGCCTCGGAGTCGTGCGTGGGAGGTGAACCGGCGTCGGACACGCGGTCGGAGGTGCGGACGGTGCAGGACAGGATGTCGGGGCCGGGATACACCGACACGGCCAGCCAGTCGCCGTCGGGGGACCGCGGGTCGGGCTCGTGCTGTGCGGCGTGCGGCGGCCGTCGCACGTGGAAGTGCACGGGCGTGGGCGCCAGCAGCGCCGCGCGCAGGTACTCCTCGCAGGCGGGCTGGTTCAGCCACGGCACGCCGTCCCACAGCGCCCGGCCGAGGAGCTCGCCGGGTGGCCGGCGCAGCACCTGGGCCGCCCGTTCATTGGCGTAGACGATCGTTCCCAGCCGGTCCAGGCCGAACACGGCGTCCGGAAGCAGGTCGGCCGCCGCGTCCGCCGCCGCACCCGGGCCCGGTTCGAGGACGACTCCGCCGACCGCATGGGCGCCGGACGGTGAACCGGGCGGGACCCGCGGCCCCCACAACTGCATCAGCCGCAGCGCACCGTCGGCCGCACGCACATGCAGCGGCAGGGAGGGCGGCTTTCCGCCGGCCGTCTGCCGCAGCAGGTGCAGTACGTCGGGGGTGACGGCGTCGGCGAGCTCCTCCACGCAGGTGAGCGTGCGGCCGGGCGGCAGGCCCAGCAGGGCGGGCAGGACCTCATCGGCCATGAACTCTCCGGTCGCCGGGTCCCAGGAGAATCCCGCCACGCGAGCGGCGGCGGAGCCGCTCGTGGCCGGCGAGCGCACGCACAGCGGCTCGTCGTCCCAGGTGACGGGCGGTCCGCCGGACTCGAGTCGGCGCAGCGCCGCGCCCAGGCGCTCGGCCACCTGCACGGTGCGGTCGCGCTCGACCAGCACCTCGGCGACGTCCGGGACGGCCGGGCGCAGCACGGTCAGGACGCCGTAGGTCGTGCCCGCGTGCGTGATGGGCACATAGAGGGACCCGAACGGATAGGGCAGCCCGGCCGCGAGCTGGGGGTAGCGGCGCATGGTCTCCGTGCCGTTCGGCAGAACCACCTGAACACCCAGGCGGTAGGTGTCGGCAACCGGATAGCGGCGGTCGACGTGCACGCGCCACCAGGGCCGGAACAGGGACCCGGGCAGCCCGGCGAGTACGCCGAGCCGCAGCAGTCCTGGCGTGCTCGAGCGCAGGTAGACGCCCCCGGAGTGGCCGCCGGCTGCGCTGATCGCCGTTGCCACGGCCTCGGTCAGCAGCGGGGCCAGCCGCCCGGGCGTCCCGTTCTCGCCCCTGGCGCTCCCAGTCATCGGCCTTACCTCGTCCGTGCGCCGCCGAGTGGGCGACACAGCAAGAATGCGCCACGAGCACCTTGCCTCGCACCCGGGCGGTGAGGGAAGGGGGAGGAGCGACTCGGGATGCCCGGGCGGCATCGGACGATCCGGAGCCCTTGGTGTGGCCCCGGAGCGTTCACGTTCGATCAGGGGGAGCGAGGGTGCCGTGGAGGGCCTCTGTGAGCAGGGTGCGGATGTCGTCGGCGGAGGGGGCGGCCCATGACGCCGCCGGCGTGGAAGGCTGACTCGACCGCGGCGCCCGGCATGCGGCAGGCCAGTGACCACGCGATGGCGCGGCCACTGGCCGACGTGAACGACCGGACCGCCGGACGGCTGCCGGCGGGAGAAGGCGTTCTCATCCCGGAGTGACACGGCCGCGCCACGAACCGGATTCGCCGCCGCGCTCCTCGATGAACTCCTTGAAACGCCGCATGTCACCCTTGACCCGTCGATCGATCATTCCGAGCCAGTCGCCGGTCTTCTCCGCCGCCCCACTCGGTTCGACGTCCATGGTGAGCTCCACGCGGGTGTGCGTGGGGTCCAGGCTCTGGAAGCGGACCATGCCCCTCTGCTGGGTGTCGCCGCTGATCGTGCGCCAGGTGATCCTCTCGTCCGGGAGCTGGTCGACGATTTCGGTGTCGAACTCCCGCCGTACACCGCCGATCTTGGTGGTCCAGTGGTTGTGGACGTCGTCGAGCTGTGACACCTGCTCGACGCCCTCCATGAAGCTCGGGAACTCCTCGAACTGGGTCCACTGGTTGTATGCGGTGCGGACCGGGACCTCGACCTCGACCGATTCCTTCACTGTGCTCATCGTTGCGCCTTCCTCGTAGTGGTCTGATCAGCGCGTGCGCCGAGTACCCCGCAGCGCGGCCGGTACTGATCTCAGATGTCGCGCCGTTCGAGCGGCCGGGTGGCCGGACCCTGGACCACGTTCCCGTCCGTGTCGAAGCGGGATCCGTGGCAGGGGCACTCCCACGTCCGTTCCCCCGAGTTGAAGGCGACCAGACAGCCCAGGTGGGTACAGCGCGCGGAGACGGCGTGGAGCTGCCCGTTCTCGTCGCGGTAGGCCGCGCACCGGTGCCCGCCGACACGGACGACGGCACCGTCTCCCGGGGCGATGTCGTCCACGGAGCCAGCGAAGACAGTGGGCAGTCGATCCCCGACGAAGTGCCGAGCGACATTGGCCTGGTGTCTGAGGAAGGCGGGCGCCTCACTCACGACCGCGCGCACACGCCGGGGGTCGTACAGGCCGCTCCACGGCGACTCCTGACCGGTGATCAGATCCGTGAGGAGGCGGCCCGCCATGAT
This sequence comes from Streptomyces sp. HUAS ZL42, assembly GCF_040782645.1. Taxonomy (GTDB): domain Bacteria; phylum Actinomycetota; class Actinomycetes; order Streptomycetales; family Streptomycetaceae; genus Streptomyces. The sequence goes on along the minus strand of NZ_CP160403.1, from coordinate 1,140,981 downwards.
GCCGCCGCTCAGTCCCCAGCCCCCGAAGCCCGTGGCCACATAGGTGTGCCGGCTTCCCGCGTGGAGGGGGCCGACGAGCGGCACGGAGTCGGTGGAGTCGTTGTCCTGCGTGGCCCAGCGGTGCGTGAAGGACAGCGCGCCGAAGTGCTCGGTGGCCCAGTCGGCGAGCCGGGCGAACCGCTTGCCCACGTCGCCGGTTCCCGGCGTGAAATGCTCCCCGGTGACCACCAGGAGCCGCTGTCCGTCCCGGTACGGAGCGGTGCGCACCGAGCGGGTGTCCTGCTCCGGCGTGATGTACATGCCGTGCGGGTCGAGATCGGCCGGGATGGGCGCGGTCAGCACGAGTTCACGGCGCGGGGCCAGCCGGGTGAAGAGCAGTGCGCGATCGAAGATCGGGTAGTGGGTGGCGACCACGACGTCCGCGGCGGTCACCGTCGTCCCCGCCTCGGTGATCAGACGACAGGGCCGGCCCTCCTTGAGGTCCACGACCCGCGTCTCCTCGTGGATCAGCGCGCCTTGCCGGATCAGGTCGTCGGCGAGTGACAGCAGGTACTTACGGGGATGGAACTGGGCCTGCTCCGTCACGCGGACCGCACCCGCGACGGGGAACGGCAGGTCCGTCTCGGTCACGTAGGCGGCGGGCAGTCCCGCTTCGCGCGCCGCGTCCGCCTCGGCCTTGAGCTTCGCGGTGCCCGCTCCGTCCTGGGCGTAGGTGAAGGCTGCCGCTTCCTCCCAGTCGCAGTCGATGCCCAGTTCGTCCGCGATCTCGGCGGCCCGACGGACGGCTTCCGTCTGAGACCGCGCGTACAGCATGGCGGCATCGGGCCCGTGTGCCCGCCGCAGTCGCGCATAGATGAGGGTGTGCAGAGCGGTGAGTTTGGCGGTGGTGTGGCCGGTGACCCCGGCGGCGATCCGGCCGGCGTCGAGCACCGCCACGCTGCGGCCGCTGCGAGCCAGCTCCCAGGCGGTGCTGAGCCCCGCGATCCCCCCACCGGCGACGGCCACGTCGACCGTGACGTCGGCGCCGAGGGGCGGGTGCGGGTCGCGTGGGGGTGCCGTCTCGATCCAGTACGACTTCTGATCGCCTGCGTACGCGCTCATGCCGGCCGAGTTCCCCGGTCCCGGCGGCTCAGTCCGCGCCCGTCGCTCATGCGCCCTGGTCGTGGGCGGTCAGGCGTTCCAGGCGCGTGGCGGCGGTCCTGGCCCGGCGTCGTGCCTCGCGGACCCGGCGGTCGCCGTCACGCACCTTCTCACGTGCCGCGCGCTCGTCCGTGCGGGCCTGCCCGAGCTCCTCCTCGACCCGTTCGAGCTCCTGTGCCAGGGCGCTGACGCGCTCCTCCAGCGTGTCCCTGCGCTCCTTGGCGTCCTGCGCCTGCCGAGTGGCCTCCTCCGCCTCCGCCTCGCGCGCCCTCAGATCGCGGTCGGCTTCGTCCGCGGACCGGTGGGCCTCGTCGAGCTGCCGGCGCCGCCGTTGTTCCGCGGCGGACGCGGCCGACTCCTCGCGCCGCCGCGACGGAGGAGCCTTCGCCGGGCGCGCCGCCGGGCCGGCCGGTGGCGGCGGAGCCTTCGCGGTGGTGGCCGGGAAGCCGACGGCCGGAGTGAGGGCCTTGGTGAGCCGGCCGGAGGCCCACTGCCGGGCCGCGTCGGGATCGCCGAGTACCGCCTGCAGCGTGTCCTGCACCTCGCGCCGGGCATCCGCGCCGATGGGATGCCCGGCCTCGGCGGCCAGCTGTGCCGCCTGCCGGGACAGGGCACCGATCAGCAGCCGCTGCTGGTGCACGAGTTCGCGCAGCTGCTCGCCGTCCAGGTCGCGATGGGCCTGCCTCAGGGCCTCACCCAGTTCGACGAGGGGCTGGACCTGGTCGGGCTGTCTGCGCACCAGCAGATTGCTGGCCCAGGCGGCCAGGCTGGGGCGGCGCAGACGGCTGATCTGCCCGGCGAGCGTTCGGTCTCCGGCCGCGAGGGCGGCCACGGCGCGCTCGCCGCGGGCGGCGGTGAACTGCTCCGGTCGCAGCCCGTACAGCTCGTCGGCGACGGTGTCCAGGTCCACCAGCACCCCCTGGAGACGGAATGACGAGCGAGGGGGTTCCCGCACCCGCGGGAACCCCCTCATCGCGCATGCTCAGCTGCGGCCGCGCTTGGTGGAGCGCCCGGTCTCCCGGACGGCTTCGCGGGCCTTGTCCTGGACCTTCTTGGCTTCCCCGCGTGCCTGGTCGAGGCGGCCCTCGACCTCCATCTCGCGGTCGCCGGTGACCTTTCCGGTCATCTCCTTGGCTTTGCCCTTCGCCTTGTCGGTGCCGCCTCTGCGGGCCATGGCTCCTCCTTGGGGTGAGGTCGCTTGCCCGCCCAACGTAAGGGGAGGGGATCGCCACCGCGCGCTGGAGCGTGACGCTGCGTAATCAGTGTGTCGGACAACCGCTGTGCCGCGATACACCCGCGCGCCACGGCGTGCTCGCGGTCCGCCGGGTACTCGGGTGCCCACGACACCGAGACGAAGCTTCAGGAGGGTTTCCATGTTGCGCGCGATCGGCGATGTGCTGCGCGCCATCGGCAGCACGCTCGCGGCCGTGGTGACGCTGCCGTTCCGGGCGCTCGCCCGGCTGTTCGGCGGCGCGTCGGACACCGCCCATGGGCGCCGGGCCTAGCGTGTTCCGGCGTGGCGGAGAGTCACCGGATGACGCCGTGTCCTCAGGGCAGCGGTGTGCCGCCGGTGGCGTTGAGGATCTCCGCGGTGATGAAGCTCGCCCGCGGTGAGGCGAGGAAGACGTACGCGGGCGCCATTTCGGCGGGCTGAGCGGGCCGGCCGAGTGGGGCCTGCTTGCCGAACTCGACGGTGTCGGGCATCGTCGCCGGAATCAGCGGCGTCCACACCGGCCCCGGAGCCACGGCGTTGACGCGAATGCCCTCACCGGCCAGCATCTTCGCGAGCCCCTGGGTGAAGGTCACGATGGCTCCCTTGGTCATCGCGTAGTCCAGCAGGTGCGGGCTGGGCTTGTACGCCTGCACGGACGTGGAGTTGATGATCGAGCCGCCCGCCGGAATGTGCGGCAGGGCCATCCTGCACAGCCAGAACATGCCGTAGAGGTTCGTCCGTACCACACGGTCGAACTGCTCCGTGGTGATGGCCCCGATGCCGTCCGGCTGCGACATCTGGTACGCGGCGTTGTTGACCAGGATGTCGATCCGCCCGAACTCGGCGACTGCACGCTCCACCAGGCGGCGGCACTGCTCCTCCTCGCGGATGTCGCAGGCCACGGCGACGGCCTTGCGGCCCGCGTCCTCGACGAGGCGGGTGGTTTCGGCGGCTTCGGCGCTCTCCTCCGCCAGGTGGGTGAACACGACGTCGGCACCTTCGCGTGCGAAGGCGAGTGCCACGGCCCGGCCGATGCCGGAGTCGCCGCCCGTCACCACCGCCTTGCGGTCCTGCAGGAGTCCGCTGCCTTCGTAGGAGTCCTCGCCGTGGTCGGGCGGCGGGTCCATGGGGCCGGTCCAGCCCGGGTGTTCCTGCTCCTGGGCGGGGAAGTCGGGGCGGGGGTGCTTGCGTGTGGGGTCCTCGGTCATGGGGGCTTGTCTCCTTCGTCTGGCAGGGGGACGCGCAGGGCGCTTCGCTGTTGCCGCCAGGCCTTCAGGAGACGGGCGCCGAGCCGGTCCTCGAGGAAGCCGGTGGCGTGCACGCCGAAGGCGATGTCGGCTTCCAGGTGCGGCTCGTCCGCCAGGAGTCCGCCGACCACGTCACGGCGTACGACCTGCTCATGGACGGCGTCCGCCGCCACGTGCTCGTCGTAGAACCGCTGCGCGGCCGCTCCCGCGCCGACCCGTCGCAGTGCCGCCGCCAGCCGGCGGGAGCCCGGCGACGAGGTCACCTCCACGGTCGCGAAGTGCCCGACCAGCGCGCCGCGCAGGGCCCGGTGAAGACCGAACAGCGACATGAGGTTGACGGTGGCCAGCGCCTCGGCGGGCGCAGCGTCCAGGTAGTGGCCGTAGGCCGATTCCAGGCCGAGGTCGCGCATCAGGTCGGCGAAGAGCCGGGCGTGGATCTCGTCGGCGTGTCCGGCGCCGAATTCGTCGAACTCGATCGCCGTCATGGCCGCCTTGGCCCGTCCGCGCAGCCGGGGGACGACCCAGGCGTGCGGGTCCGCCTCCTTGAGGTGGTAGAGGGAGCGGATCGCGGCGTACTCCCTGAGCTGCCACAACTCGCCCTCGCGCTGGAGGTGGTGGCTGACGCTGGTGTCGTCATGCCCGACGGGCTCCACCAGCAGCGCGGCCAGCGCCTGTTCGGCATCGGTGTGCGACGGTGCGTCCGAACGCAATGCGGCGAGAAACCGCTGCTCCAGAGGGCGACGGAACGCCAGCAGGCCGGGGTCCCACTCAAGGTCGTCGTCGACGCCTTCGAAGCCCTGGTAGTGGAGCTCGTAGAGGAGGTACAGGGCGAGCTGGACGTCCTCCCCGTACGGATCGAGGGCGTGCGGAAGTGGGGGAGGCGGCTCTCCGCCGCGGAGAGCCGAGACGACGGTGGCGGACAACTCGCCGCGCGGAGTGGGGAGTTGTGGGCTCGTCATGGCGTCTCCTCGTCGGGTTTGACGCGACGGCGGTGGCTGGTGTCGCACCAGGGAGGGATGCGGCTGCGACGGCACGTGCAGATCGCGACCATGAAGCGCCGTGAGGTGGCGACGGTGCCGTCGGGGCACATGACCTCGACGGGGCCTTCCACGAGCAGCGGCCCGGCGGGGTCGACCGTGACGCGTCGCGGACGCTCAGGATTGCTCGGCACGGATGACCACCAGTTCCTCCCGGCTCTCGCCCTCGTCCGCCAGCCCCACCCGGACGAGCCACGACTGCCGCGAGCGGAGCACAGGGCCGTACGGCACGACGGCACGGTCGACCACCTCGGCCCGCAGCCCGGCATCGGCCAGACGCCGCAGCGTGGCACCGGTGCCGCACAGCCCGGAGTGCACGATCAGCAGCGCTCCGTGAGAACGCAGCAGCCTGGGGGCCGCGTCGCAGATCCGGTCCACGAACGTGCGGCCGTCGCGTCCCGCGTCCCAGGCGCGGGCCCGGCCGCGATGCGGCAGCCGCGCGGCGGGGGCGGGCACGTACGGCGGATTGCTGACCACCAGGTCGTACGAGTCACCCGCGACGGCGGTCGTGAGGTCCCCGTGCCGCACACGGATCCTGTGACCGGCCAGCAGCGCGTTGACGCGTGTGGTCAGCACCGCCAGCCAGGAGATGTCGACGGCAGTCACCCGGGCGCCCAGACGGGCGGCCTGCAGAGCGATCGCGCCACTGCCGGTCCCGAGATCCAGCACAGCGGTCGAGGGACTGATCTCTTCCCGGTACAGGGCCCGCGTCAGCAGCTCCGTGTCCCACTGGGGGATGTACACGCCCGGGGGCGTCAGCAAGGGTGCGGGCGGGGCAGGCACCAGCGTTTCCGCCGTCATGCGGATCTCCAGCGGACGGTGATGGTCATGGACAGGACTGATGCGTCTCTGTCCCTGTCGTCACACTGAGTGCCCTTGAAGCGTGGACCCACACGTCTCGCATACAGCAGATGGATCGACACGCCCCATTGGACCGTTTGCAGCACTGCGAAAGGCTCCCGGCATTCACGGACGGAGAAGCTGGGCCTGCAGCACCGCCCACCCCAGGAGTCCCGATGCCTCTTCGCACCGCACCGCACCGCAGCGCCGCCCTCCGGCCCCGTCTCCGAGCGGCCTCCGTGATCGCGGTCAGTCTCGCCGCGCTGGCCCCCGCCGCCGTAAGCACAGCCGCCACGCCCGGACCGGGCGCCGACCGCACCCTGCAGCGGCAGATCGAGGACTTCGTGCGCAGCCCCGGCGGTCCGCCCGGGATCATCGCCGTACTACGGCGGGGGAACGACACGCGGGTGCTGCGCGCCGGCGTCGCGGACCTCGCCACGGGCCGCCGCCCCCGGCCGGACGACCACATGCGCATCGCCAGCACTGCCAAGGCCTTCAGCGGGGCGGTGGCCCTGAGGCTGGTGGACCGGCACGCCCTGAACCTCGACGACACCCTGCGCAAACGGCTGCCGCGCCTGCCCCGGGCCTGGGGCGCCGTGACGCTGCGCCAGCTGCTGAACCACACCAGCGGCCTGCCCGACTACTCGGAGGCCCCGGAGTTCCGCGCGATCATCGCCGCCGACCCCCGGCACCACTTCGACTCCCGGCGCCTGCTCGACTACGTGGCCGACGAGCCCCTGCGGTTCCGGCCGGGCAGCCGGTACCACTACTCCAACTCCGACAACATCGCCGTGGCGCTGATGGCTGAAGCCGCCACCCGCACCACGTACGAGGAACTGCTGCACCGACTGGTCTACCGCCCCCTGGACCTGCGGCGCACCAGCCTCCCGCAGGGCTACCGGATGCCCGAGCCCTACCTGCACGGTTACGACGTGACACCGCCCCCGCCGCCCGAGGACGTCAGCGAGATCCTCAGTGCCTCGGGTGTTTGGGCATCGGGCGGCATCGTCTCCACTCCGAACGACCTGACCCGCTTCATCCGCGGCTACGCCGGGGGAGCGCTCTACGGCCGGGGCGTCGTCCGGGAGCAGCGGCGGTGGATCGCCGGAGCGTCCCAACCCGCGGGCCCGGGCCGCAACTCCGCCGGGCTGGCGATCTTCCGCTACAAGACACGATGCGGCGTGGTGCTGGGCCACACCGGAAACTTCCCCGGCTACACCCAGCTGATCGCCGCGACTCCCGACGGCCGCCGCTCACTGACGTTCTCCACGACCAGCCAGATCAACCAGTCCGTCGCCCCCGAGCAGTTGAGACGGCTGCGCACCATCCAGGAGAACTTCGTCTGCGCCCTCCTGGACGGCGACCGGTGACGTCCCGGGGCATATCGTCTTCGACGTGACCGAACTGCACGGATCCCAGGTCGACCTCCGCCCCGCCCGCCCCGAGGACATCCCCGCGCTGGCAGCCATCCGAGCCACGCCCGAGGTCCTCGCGCGCTGGCGGGGCGGTCCCGACCCGGCGGCCGACCTGGCCGCCGAACTCGATGACCCCGACACCCACTGCCTGACCGTACGTCATGAGGGCCGCGTCGTCGGAATGATCCAGTGGTACGCCGAGACGGACCCCGAATACCACCACGCCGGCATCGACATCTTCCTCGACCCCGCGACGCACGGCGCGGGGCTCGGCACCGACGCCGTCCGCACCCTCGCCCGGCACCTCGTCCACGACCGGGGCTTCCACCGCCTGGTCATCGACCCGGCGGCCGACAACACAGCGGCGATCCGCTGCTACAGAAAGGTCGGTTTCCGGCCTGTCGGGATCATGCGGCAGTACGAACGCGGACCCGACGGGACCTGGCACGACGGGCTGCTCATGGACCTCCTGGCCGACGAACTGGAGGGCTGATCCGGCCTTTTCGGAGACCCATGGGGTTAACCGCTTGCTTAGAGGTTCCTATGAATCCGTGAGGCGTTTGAACACGGGGTGGCCCCGGTCCGTATTGGGCCTGGGGGTTGCCATGTCCGGGCTCGCCCACGATGCGTAGGAGTACTCCTTGGGACAGAACAGGCGCAGACGCCCAACAGGCGCACGACGCGCGACCTTTGCCGCATTCGCGCTGATACTCGGCGGCGGAGGACTGGTCGCGGCCAATGTCTACGCGTCGGCCACCGAAGACGATTCGGCTCAACTGCCCAACGGCACACGCGTCACCATCGACTGCCCCGACGTGGGCAGCCGGCTGACGACGGTGCCGGACGAGACGCGAGCGGACGTCGACAAGGAACTCGCCCTTCTGGACGAGCAGATCGCCGGGGCCTACCAGCAACTGAAGAACTCCGCACAGGCGGTGCAGGAGGACCGCGGCTTCGCCGACAACGCGGTCATGAACCCGCTGAAGGAGAAGCGGACCGCGACGATCGAACGGATCGCGATCGCCATCGACCGGTCCGGCGACCGTCCGGAGGAGCTCGACTCCCTCGCGGCCTGCACCCTGCGCACCGTGGACGACGGGGCGGGTGACGGTCAGAACGGCGGCCAGGAGGGCGGCCAGGACCAGGGCGGCGACGTGCAGGACGGCCAGAACCAGGGCGACGGTCAGGACCAGGACGGCGGCCAGAACCAGGGTCAGGGCGGCAACGGACCCGTCGCCGCGGACTTCGCCGACATCACCTCGGTCCAGCCCAATGTGCAGACCCCGCAGGCCCAGGCGGACGCGTCGCGCGGCACCTTCACCACGAGCTGCGGAGTCAACGCCGAGGGTCTGTTCAACTCGGACAACGTGATCGTCGCGCCGGGCGTCTCCAACGGAGCCCACCACTTCCACGACTACGTGGGCAACCAGGCCAACAACGCCTTCGCCGGCGACGACGACCTGGCCAACGGCGACACGAGCTGTGTGGACCAGGGCGACAAGTCCTCGTATTACTGGCCCGTCCTGCGGCTGCAGAACGGCACCCAGGAACAGGACGCGAACTCCCCGGGCGGCGGAACCGAGGGCAACGCCGGTGAGATCGTCACGCCCAAGCAGGTCACCCTGACCTTCGTGGGCAACCCGCGCAGCAAGGTCACGGCCATGCCGCGGCTGCTGCGCATCATCACCGGCGACGCCAAGGCCTTCGTCAACGGCCCCGCCAACGCGAACGCGTCGTGGAGCTGCACCGGTTTCGAGGACCGGCAGCTGAAGGACAAGTACCCGCTCTGCCCACAGGGCAGCGACGTGGTCCGCACTTTCAAGTTCCAGAGCTGCTGGGACGGCCGGAACATCGACAGCGCCAACCACCGCACCCACGTGGCGTTCGCCGCCGCCGACGGCACCTGCTCGAACGGGTTCCAGGCGATTCCGCAGCTGGTGCAGCGCATCGTGTACGACGTCGACGCGCCGAGCCTCGGCGACGGCGGCCGTACGACTCCGCTGTTCGCGGTGGACTCTTTCCCCGAGCAGCTGCACAAGCCGGTCACGGACCACGGCGACTTCATCAACGTCTTCGACGAAGGCCTCATGAAGGAGATGGTCGACTGCATCAACGGCGGGCGGAACTGCGGTGCCGGAGCCGGTGATGGCTCCGGCTCGGGTGAGGAGGAGCCGCAGCAGCCGGCGCCGAGCACCGAGGCTCCGCAGGACGAGCCGACGGGCAACGGCGACGAGCAGGGGTCCGAGCCCCCGGCGACCGCGCCGGCCACCGAACCGACGGACAACGGGGACAACGGAGGTAACGGGGACAACGGGGCCAATGGGGCCGGCCAGAACGACCAGCCCCGGGTCTACTCCTCGCCCACGGCCCGCTCGACCGCGGCGGCGCCGCAGAGCGGCGGCTCGGACGAGGAGGTCGGCACCGCCGCGGTGGCCCCGCAGCAGGACCGGACCACGGCTGCCGCGGAGGCCCCCGACGGCAACGGCGACCAGAGCGAACCGCAGGCGGTCCAGGGAGACTTGGCCGAAACGGGCACGAATCTGTGGCCCGCGGCGGCCGGGGGGATCCTGCTGATCGGAGGCGTCGTGCTGCTCGTCCGCACCAGGCGGCGCACCATGTGACGCCCTCGGGCAGAGCAGACGCGAGGCGCCCGGACCACACGGTCCGGGCGCCTGCTGGGTTCCGCGCCGTGGTGTGTCGTCGCGGCCACGGATTGATTGCGGCCCGGACATTCCCCCCCCGGTCGTCCAGGCGCCGCGGCAGCATGACGAGACATGGGCAGAGACCGTTACGTCGACTTCCTGCGCGCCTGGGCGATCGTTCTGGTGGTGCTGGGCCACTGGCTGATCACCGCGCTGGTCCGGCAGCCCGGTGGTGAGGTCACCGCGCCGGAGCTGCTGGCGAGTGTTCCCTGGACCCAGTGGCTGACCCTGGCGTTCCAGATCATGCCGCTGTTCTTCCTGGCCGGCGGCCACGCGGCAAGCGGCTCCTGGGCACGTGCCGGGGCGGAGGACGTGACGGCCGCGGGGTGGCTGGGACGCCGGGCCGCACGGCTGTTGCTTCCGACGGGCCTCTACAGCGGCCTGGTCCTGCTCGCCGTCGCCGTCTGCTCGGCGCTCGGCGTGGACCCGGGCACCCTCGCGATGGTGGGGTGGGCGATGGCCATGCAGTTCTGGTTCCTGCCGGTCTACCTGCTGATCAGCGCCTTCACTCCGGCACTGCACGCGGCCCACCGCCGCTGGGGACTGTGGGTCCCGGGGGCCCTCGGCGCGGTCGCCCTCGTGGCCGACACGCTGGTGCTGACCGTGCACACCCCGTACGTCGGCCTGGTCAACTACGTGCTGGTGTGGGGCGTCGCCTACCAGCTCGGCTTCTGCTGGCGGGACGGCCTGCTCACCCGGCGGCTGTCCGTGCCGGTCGTGATGGCGGCCGGGGGAGCACTGGCCTTCGCGGCGCTGGTGGCCCTCGGTCCGTTCCCGGTGAGCCTGATCCTGGTGACCGGCCAGAGCCCCAGCAACACCAACCCTCCTTCGGCGGCCATGCTGGCGTGGGCGGTGGCGCAGGTCGGCCTGTGCCTCCTGGTGGCACCGGCGATACGGCGGATTCTGGGCCGCGAGCGGGTGTGGAACGCGGTGCGCCCCCTCGCCGGCGTCAGCATGACGCTCTACCTCTGGCACATGCTGCCCGTCCTGGTCGTCGCGGCAGCGTTCTACCTGACCGGCCTCGCGCCCCAGCCGGTGCTGGGCTCGCCGGCGTGGTGGGCGCTGAGGCTGCCGTGGCTGCTGGTCCTCGGCGTCGTCCTGGCCGGTGTCGTACGGGTGCTGCGCCCGCTCGAGCGCCGACTGGCAACGTTCCCGGCCGCGGACGGTCCGGAGACGGGCCCGCACCGCTCCTGGCCGATGTGGCTGAGCCTCACCCTGACCGTCCCGGCCCTGACCCGCTTCGCCACCCACGGCTTCGCACCCGACGGACGCTTCCCCACCCTGCCCGCGCTGGGCCTGGCGGCGGGGACGGCACTGGTGCTCTTCCGGCGAAGGGCACCGCGCCGATCCGCGAAGCCCGAGGATGCTCTGCGGGAAGCGGCCTGAACGTGGCCGCTTCCCGACGGGCTGTCTAGGCAAGCTGCCTGATCACGTTGGTGTATGTGTTGCCCGAAATATCTCCGAGGGAGGAGAAATAGTTCACGATTGCGTTGTACAGGTTCGTGAACTGGTTGTTGGTGACGTCCGCCTTGATTCCGTAATTCAGCTCCACTCCAGTCCAGCCGCCGTCGTGAATGTTGTTCGACGTAATGCTGATCGTGCTGGCGTTGAACGTCCCGCTGTTGTCGCCGATAACCAGACACGCGGCATTCAGTCCAGCACCGCTGATATCGTTGTTCCTGAAGACGATGTTGGTTCCGACGCAGTTGAACATGCATGCCAGAATGCCATATCGGGAGCCTGTTCCGGGAAGGGCGGCACGCGTGATCGTGTTGTATTCGACCAGGATGTCGGCGATGATGTCCGAAGCGGAGTTCCGCTCGACGTCAATCGCGCCCGGCATATCGGGACGGGCCATGTTCGTGAACGTGTTGTGATGCACATGAACATTCGTGCCTGACGTGACGCTGACTCCATTGCGGTTGTTGTTGGCCGCAGTGAAGGTGCAGTCGCGGACCTCAATGGTGTGTCCGTTGTTCCCGCCGGACCCGACATTGATGTACACGCCGTCGCCGATGATGTTGTAGAACTCGCAATTCCTGACCACGATGTTGCTGTAGTTCCCGTGCACGCTGACCTGGTGACGGTGCTGATTCCAGATGCCGTCCTGGTTCTGGATATTTCCGTCGAACTTCAGGCCGTCGATGGTTACACCGTTGCCACCCACGCGAAGGATGCTGTCATCGCTGACGGCCGTCGTGGAGGAATTCGGAGTCTTGAGAATGGAACCGTTGCCCTCGACGTGACAACCGGCTGGAATCAGAAGCTCATTGACGGTGTACGTACGACCGGACGGAAAAACCAGTCGTTTGTTGGCGGCGGCGTTCGCCGCCAGTTGCGGAGTCGCATAGTTGGAGACGAGGACAACATCAGGACTGACGGTTGTAGTGGTCGTGCACTTCCGGGAGTTGCAGGGGGGCTTCGCGGCCAGAAGGGGGAGGGCCATCAACCCCAGAACCGACCTGCGGGACACTGACCTGGACATGGGAAACATACCCACCGACAACCTCCTGGACGAATAATACTTCGGGCTTCAGCAACAAAGCTGCCGAGCGGCTGGGTCACGGTACTGAAAAACTGCCCGTGGTCACTGTGGCGTCGACCACAGCACAAATGAAACGATCATTGTTTCTTTCTCCATATTGATCAGAAACGTTCTCGCTGACTCGCCGAAAGGAAACCGGAGTTGCAGTTTTCCCGCGGGGTCTGGAGTGCGGAGCCCGACCGGGTGAACCTGGAGCTGTAAGCCGACGGGCACGGCCAGGTGTCGTCAGGAGAGAGCCATGGACTACTACGACCTCGGCACCCACAGCCGTTCCGTGACGACCTCGTCCCCCGAGGCACAGATGTGGTTCGACCGCGGGCTGGTGTGGACGTACGCGTTCCATCACGAGGAAGCCGTCTCCTGCTTCGAGTCGGCCGTGGCGGCGGATCCCGGCTGTGCCATGGCCTACTGGGGTATCGCCTACGCGCTCGGCCCCAACTACAACAAGCCGTGGGAGTTCTTCGACGGGCAGGATCTGGCGCGGACCGTCGAGCGCACCCACGCCGCCGCGGAGCTCGCCCATGCGAAGGCGGCCGGGGCCACCCCGGTCGAGCAGGCCCTGATCGGGGCGCTGCGCGCCCGGTACCCGCAGGCGGAGGCCGTCGAGGACTGTTCCGTGTGGAACGTCCCGTACGCCGACAGCATGCGTGTCGTGCACGAACTCGCCCCGGACGATCTCGACGTCGCCACCCTGTACGCGGACGCGCTCATGAACCTCACGCCCTGGCAGTTGTGGGACCTCCGCACGGGCCGGCCGGCCGAAGGTGCCCGCACGCTCGAGGCCAAGGCCGTCCTCGACCGCGCGCTCGCGACGGACGCCGGGACCGCCCACCCGGGGGTCCTGCATCTGTACATCCACCTCATGGAGATGTCCCCGACCCCCGAAGCCGCGCTGCCGGTCTCCGATCGCCTGCGCGGCCTGGTGCCCGACGCGGGCCACCTGCAGCACATGCCCTCGCACCTGGACGTGCTCTGCGGCGACTACCGCCGGGTGGTCACGGACAACAGCGAGGCGATCGTGGCCGACGAGAAGTACCGCGCCCGGGCGGGGGCGATGAACTTCTACACCCTCTACCGGTCGCACAACTACCACTTCAAGATCTACGGCGCGATGTTCCTGGGCAGCGCACGGATCGCCCTGGAGACCGCCGACCAGCTGGAGGCGTCCATCCCCGAAGAGCTGCTGCGTGTGCAGAGCCCGCCCATGGCCGACTGGCTGGAGAGCTTCCTCGCGATGAGGGTCCATGTGCTGATCCGCTTCGGCCGCTGGGCGGACATCCTGGAGCTGCGCATGCCCGACGACCCGCAGCTCTACAGCATGACCACCGCGATGCTCCGCTACGCGCGCGGTGTCGCGTTCTCGGCGACCGGCCGGATCACCGAGGCCGAGGCGGAGCGGGAGCTGTTCCGCGAGGCGGTCGCACGCGTCCCGGAGACGCGCATGCTGTTCAACAACACCTGCGCCGACATTCTCGCCATCGCGTCGGCGATGCTCGACGGAGAACTGGAGTACCGCAAGGGCAACCACGAGGCGGCCTTCGCGGCCCTCGAGCGGTCCATCGAACTGGACGACGACCTCCCCTACGACGAGCCGTGGGGATGGATGCAGCCCACCCGGCACGCCTATGGCGCCCTGCTCCTGGAGCAGGGCCGCGTCACGGAGGCCGAAGCGGTCTACCGTGCCGACCTGGGCCTCGACGGCACCCTGCCCCGCCCGTCCCAGCACCCCGGCAACGTCTGGGCGCTGCACGGCTTCCACGAGTGCCTCGTACGCCTCGGCAAGGTCGGGGAGGCGCAGATCGTGGCCCAGCAGCTGAAGCTCGCCGCGGCACTCGCGGACGTACCGATCGAGGCGTCCTGCTTCTGCCGCCTGGAAGCGGTCCCGGACGGCCACACCCACGCGACGGACTGCTGCGGCACGGACCACCACCGAGCCCCATGAGCCGCGCGGTCGGTGTCGGCCGGTCGGTCAGCCGGACAGTTTCGCCTTGAGGCCGCCGACGGCGGCGGCCGGGCCCGCGGTGGCGCGCACGGAGCGCCGTACCAGGTGCGCGTCGCGCCGTAGATCGTGGGCCGCGTGACGGCCGCGCCACAGCAGCGACGGCTGGCCCGCGGTGTCGTCGGCCGCGATCAGCAGTCCGCCGAGCATGGACATGTTCTTGAAGAAGTGAATGCGCTGCTCGGCGCGCTCGGACGGGTCCTCCGCCTCCCAGAACCGGTGGCCCGCCAGGGTCGTGGGTACGAGGGTGGCCGCGATGGCCAGCGCCGCGGGCCGGGGGACACGGCCCGTGGCCAGCAGGAAGCCCGCGAGCACCTGCACCGCTCCGCTGAACTGTACGACCTGCTCGGTGCGGTCCGGCAGGGGAGGCACGCGGTCGGTTACGGGCTGCACGACGGGCTCGGCCACCGGTGCCACAGCCTCGGGCTCGCGGACGGAGCTCAGACCGCCGGAGATGAACATGGAGGCGAGCAGGGGACGGCCGACCAGGCGCAACAGGCTCATGACCCTCTCCAGACATGGGGATACGGACAGCGACCACCGGGTTCCCCGGCAGAAGAGGACCATGCGGAGGCGCACGCGCGAGCGGGCCGTGTCCGGGGGGCGGATCAGCCGCCGGAGACGTTGCTGGTGATCAGGCGGAGGAGCTGCTTGGCGAGAGCGTCCTGCTCGGGGGTCAGCCCCATGGCGTCACCGATGGCGGGGGGAACCGCGCGGGCGCGGTCCCGCAACCGTGTGCCTTCGTCCGTGAGGCGGAGGGCGACCGAGCGCTCGTCGTCCGCGCGGCGCTCGCGGCGCAGGAGCCCGCTCGCCTCGAGCCGCTTCAGCAGGGGCGACAGGGTGCTCGACTCCAGTTGGAGTGCGGCGCCCAGGTCACGGACGGAGATCGAGTCCTGTTCCCACAGCACGAGCATGACGAGGTACTGCGGATACGTCAGTCCGAGCTCGTCCAGCAGGGGCCGGTAGCGCGCCGTGACGGCGCGGGAGGCGGCGTACAGGGCGAAGCAGAGCTGGTCGTCCAGCAGCAGCGACCTGTCGGGCGATTGGGCAGCGGCTTGGCTCACGGCGCGGCTCCTGGTCCCTGTCTTCTGCACGGTGATCATCACTCTAGCGTTCCAGTCCTCTCGATTCTATCGAGTGCCAATTAGTTGTGTACGACTAAATCGCGCGCTACTGTTGTGGTGTGCCAACGCCGTCGGCGAAGGCCGCCGACGGCGGCTGCCCAGCGGCACCCGATCCGAGGAGATCGCCATGACCGACACCACCGCCCGTCCCGTGCTCGAGCCCGCCGCCCAGGCGTTCGCCGAGGCCACCGCGAACCCGCCGTACCTGTTCGATCTCGGCCCGGTGGAGGGCCGCAAGACCGTTGACGAGGTGCAGTCCGGCGACATCGCCAAGCCGGCCGTCGACGAGGAGTGGGTCACCGTGCCGGGCGGCCCCACCGGCGAGGTCCGCGCCCGCATCGTGCGTCCGGCCGGAGTCGCCGGCCGGCTGCCCGTGATCCTCTACATCCACGGCGCGGGCTGGGTCTTCGGCAACGCCCACACCCACGACCGCCTGGTCCGCGAACTCGCCGTCGGCGCCCGCGCCGCGGTCGTCTTCCCCGACTACGACCTCTCCCCGGAGGCCCGCTACCCCGTCGCCATCGAGCAGAACTACACCGTCGCCCGCTGGATCGTGGAGCAGGGCGCCACCAACAACCTCGACGGTTCACGGCTGGCCGTCGCCGGTGACTCCGTCGGCGGCAACATGAGCGCCGCACTCACCCTGCAGGCCAAACAGCGCGGCGACGTCCCGCTGGTGCAGCAGGTGCTGTTCTACCCCGTCACCGACGCCGCCTTCGACACCGCCTCCTACCGGCAGTTCGCCGAAGGGTACTTCCTGCGCCGCGACGCCATGCAGTGGTTCTGGGACCAGTACACCACCGACGAGAAGCAGCGGGCCGAGATCACCGCCTCCCCGCTGCGCGCCACCCCCGAGCAGCTCACCGGCCTGCCCCCGGCCCTGGTCATCACCGCCGAGGCCGACGTGCTGCGCGACGAGGGGGAGGCCTACGCGGGCAAGCTGCGCCAGGCCGGCGTGCCCGTCACGGCGGTCCGCTACCAGGGCATCATCCACGACTTCGTCATGCTCAACGCGCTGCGCGAGACCCACGCCGCCGAAGCCGCCATCGCCCAGGCCATCAGCACCCTGCGCACCGCCCTCGGCACGGCCTGATCCCACAATCCCGTTGTGGTCGGCGGGAGTTGATGAGGGGACGGAGAACCGGCCCCGCGGCCGATCGGCTCAGGCGGGCCGTACCGCACCCTTGATCTCCGACTCCCCGGCGTGGAAGATCGACTCCTCGCGTATGCACGACCCCGGGCTCGGCGCGTGGACCACCATGCCGTTGCCGGCGTAGAGGCCGACGTGGCTCAGATCGTCGTGGAAGAAGACCAGGTCGCCGACCTGGGCGTCGGCGAGGGGGACCACCGTGCCGCCGGTGCGGGCCTGGTCGAGTGCGGCACGCGGGAGCGCGACCCCGGCGGCCTTCCAGGCGGCCTGGGTGAGGCTGGAGCAGTCGTAGGAGCCCGGACCCATCGAGCCCAGGACGCACGGTCTGCCGATCTGCGCGCGGGCGAAGGCGAGAGCCCGCTCTCCCTTGCTCAGGGGCTCGGCGTACGGCGCGATGCCGTCGCCGATGGCAGGCGCGGGAGTCGCGAGGCCGGCCACGGCGACAGGGATGTCGGGAGTCGCGAAACCGGCCTGGTCGACGCGGGTTGCCGGAGCCGCGAAACCGGTCGTCTGAACGGGAGTTGTGGCAGTTGCGAGATAGCCGGGGTCGATGGCAGGCGCGGATGCGGTGAGATACCCGGGGTCGGCCGCAGGCGCGGCAGTTGCGAGATAGCCGGGGTCGATGGCAGGCGCGGATGCGGTGAGATACCCGGGGTCGGCCGCAGGCGCGGCAGTTGCGAGATAGCCGGGGTCGATGGCAGGCGCGGATGCGGTGAGATACCCGGGGTCGGCCGCAGGCGCGGCAGTTGCGAGATAGCCGGGGTCGACGGCAGGCGCGGATGCGGTGAGATACCCGGGGTCGGCCGCAGGCGCGGATGCTGTGAGATACCCCGGGTCGACGGCAGGCGCGGATGCTGTGAGATACCCGGGCTGGATGGGAGTTGTGCCAGTCGTGGGATACCCCTGCTGGACGGCAGGCGCGGCAGTCGTGAGATAGCTCGCGTCGGCGGTCGCGGCCACACCGGCTCCCGTGTCGGAAGGGAGCGCCAGCCAGCTGTCTCCGGTCGGCACCGGAGCCTGCTGCACGGTGCCCCACGAGGGTGCTGCAGGCGCGGCCTCGATCGCCGGTAGTGCGCTGTTCTGCTGTGCCGCGTACGGGGACAACGGATCGCCGGCCGAAGCGAGTTGCTGCCGGAACTGCTCCTCGCCCGTCATCGGCGACGGCTGCCCCGCCAGGGCCGCATAGGAAGCGGACGGGAGGGCCTTGGGTGCTTCCTGCGGCGTCTCCGGTGCAGTCGGTGTCGCGGGAAGGGCGGCGATCGCCCGTGCGGGCGCCGTGAGTTCCGGTACGCGCCGCTGCTCCATGGCCGCAGGTTCGCCACGCTCCGCCGACCTCGCGGGACGGGCCTGGGGAGAGCGTTCGGGCATCCTGTCACGCGGGAGCTGTGCGGGCACGGTCGGGCCGAGCGCGGAGCGCGCCACGTCGAACCACTGTTTCGTGACCGAATCGAGGGCCGGATCGGCCTGACCGCGCGCCCCTCCCGACGGCCGGGCGGCACCCTGGCGCGTACCGGCGTTCATGACGCGGGTGAAGTTGAAGTTCCCGGTGTCGGTCTCCGCACGCGCGTAGAGGTTGTTCACGCGTTGCCGGATCTCCGTGCGGCTCGGCTCTCCGCCTCCCTGCAACGAGCGTCCTGCGGGGCGCTGGTCACGATCCGTCGCCATGGGAGACGCACTCCTTCCGTGCTCCGCCTGCCCGGTTGGGCCGAGGTCATACCGCACCCGATGTGCTCCCGACCAGGCGGAGGCCACGCGACCCGGCGGGGTTCGCCGGAGAGAGTCGTGTGACCTGACGTCAACCTAGCCAAGTTGTGTGGCTGTTGTGAAGATTCAAGCGTCAAATGTCCGATACGTATTCGTGACCTTCGTCTCCTCTTCGATGCGACCCCTCAACTCCTCGGGTCACATGGGCGGATGACGCGCCGTCAGCGTTCCGGAATCGCAGGGCAGAACCTGTCGCGGTCCGGTTACCCGGTGTGGTCGGCCTCGACCTTGACGAGCAGGGAGAGCAGGGAGGCCACGGTCAGCCCTGCCTCGGCCGGATGACGCAGCACCTTGCTCGGATCGATCCGATAGGTGTTGGTGCGCCCCTCCCGGGTGTGGGACAGGTAACCGTCCCGCTCCAGGTCGGAAATGATCTTCTGGACGGCCCGCTCCGTAAGTCTGCAGTGCGCGGCGATGTCGCGGATGCGGACGTTGCGGTTGTCGGCGATGGTTGCCAGCACGCGGGCGTGGTTGGTCAGAAACGTCCATCCGTTGTGAGCCTCGGGCACTACCTCCATGGGGAGAATCCTACGGCTGAACATTCACGTATTCAAAAACCAGAACTCAATTTCATGTATCACTTGACGTGCAACCGTTCGAGGGTGAGCCTGGAGGCCAAGGACAAGCCAGTGGCCGGGGGAGGCGGTCATGCCAGAGCCTGCATACGACGCGCAGTCGTGCGGTGGGGACGTCACGGCGCGCGCAGACGCGGGCGGGACGCAGGACACAGGACCGTCGCGCGCACCGGCGGTCGAAGCACGCGCCGACGGCGACCGTGTCGTCGTGGCGGTGCGCGGGGAGTTCGACCTCGAGGTCAGTGGGGAGCTGGAACGCGCGCTGCGGGCAGCCCTGAGTGCGTCGGCGAGGGGTGTGGATCTGGACCTCGGCGGCGTCGAGTTCTGCGACTGCTCCGTCCTCAACGTCCTGCTCGGACTGCGGAATCGCGCTCTGGAATCCTCGAAGACGGTCGTCATCCGTGACACCAGCCCCGCGGCCGAACGGCTGCTCACCCTGACCGGCACCCTGCCCCTGTTCGCTCATCGGACTCGCGGCGACGAGGGCACCGCCCATCCACCCGCGCGGGACGGCGCTTCGCACGACGGCGCCGCGCAGGGCCTGCGTACCGAGGTCGTCCAGTTGCGGCGGGCCATGCAGACGAGGCCGACGATCGACCTGGCGCGCGGCATCCTGATGGCCTCCTTCGGGCTGAACGCCGAGGAAGCGTGGAAGGTGCTGGTCATCGCCTCCCAGCACACCAACACCAAGCTGCACCACCTGGCCCGGCAACTCGTGGCGACCGTGAATGGGGACTCGCTGAGCGAGGACGTTCAAAAGCACATGGCCGCGGCGGTCACCAAGGTCCGCGCGGCTTCGTGATCGGCGCTGAGGCCCTGAGGTCCCTGCGCACGAATCGTGTGCGGTGACGATTGATTCGGCCGTGACACCTTGCGGAATCAGTTCATCCGATCGTAGCCTCGGCCCATTCCGTCACCGCTCGTTCGTCCTGAGGTGCCCCATGGACCGTGCCCGTCTGCGTCATCTGCTGGCCCGTGAGAGCGCCGAGGCCGAGCGTCGCAATCCACGGTCGAAAGAGGCGTACGAGCAGGGCGGGCACCTCTTCGGGCGGGTTCCGATGACGTGGATGAACAAGACGGCCGGCGCGTTCCCGCGCTACCTGGCCGCCGCCCGCGGCGCCCGGGTGAGCGACATCGACGGGCACGAGTACATCGACTTCTGCCTCGGCGACACGGGGGCGATGGCCGGACACTCACCCGCGGCCGTGGCCACGGCCGTTCAGCGCCGGTTCGCCGAACTGGGCGGTGCGACGGCGATGCTGCCGACGGAGGACGCCGAGTGGGTGGGGGCGGAGCTGACCCGTCGCTTCGGGGCCGCGCGGTGGAGTTTCTCGCTGACCGCGACGGACGCCAACCGCTGGGCCATCCGCCTCGCGCGAGCCGTGACCGGCCGCCCCAAGATCCTGGTGAACAGCTACTGCTACCACGGCAGCGTCGACGAGTCGCTGATCGTGGTCGGCCCCGACGGCCGCGCGCAGGCCCGCCCCGGCAATGTCGGAGCACCGTGCGACATCACGCTCACCAGCCGGGTCGCGGAGTTCAACGACCTGGAACAGCTGGAGCGTGAACTGGCCCACGCAGACGTGGCCGCGGTGCTGATGGAGCCCGCGCTGACCAACATCGGCATCGTCCTGCCCGAGCCCGGTTACCTGAGCGGAGTGCGCGAGCTGACCCGGACGTACGGCACGCTCCTGATCAACGACGAGACGCACACGTTCTCCGCAGGCCCCGGCGGCTGCACCGCGGCGTGGGGGCTGCAGCCCGATGTGGTGACCGTCGGCAAGGCGATCGGCGGCGGCATCCCGGCCGGTGCGTACGGCATGTCGGAGGGGCTGGCCGAACAGCTGCTGGCCCGCACCGACCTGGACCTGGTGGACATGGGCGGTGTCGGCGGCACCCTGGCGGGCAACGCCCTGTCCGTCGCCGCGATGCGGGCCACGCTGGAACACGTCCTGACCGATGAGGCGTTCGCCCGCATGGACACCCTGTCCGAGCGCTTCGAGGCGGGCGTGTACGCGGGCATCGAAACCCACGCGCTGCCCTGGTCGGTCAGCCGGCTCGGCGCCCGCACCGAGTACCGCTTCACCGCCCCGGCGCCCCGTACCGGCACGGAGTCCGCGGCGGCCGGTGACGTGGAACTGGAGGACTTCCTCCACCTCTACCTGGCCAACCGGGGGATTCTCCTGACCCCCTTCCACAACATGGCTCTGATGTGCCCCGACACCACCGAGCAGGACGTGGACACCCACACCGAGGTCTTCACCGCCGCCCTGGCCGAACTGGCGGCCTGACCCGGACCCCTGGACCTGACCTGGACCCCTGGAAAGGAACGAACGCGTGGACGAGATCGACCGGGCCATCCTGCGCGAACTGCAGACCGACGGGCGCATCGCCTACGCGGACCTCGGCCCGAAGGTCGGCCTGTCCGCCTCCGCCGCCCGCCAGCGGCTGCAGCGGCTGCTGGACTCCAGAGCCGTCCAGGTCGTCGGAGTGACCGACCCGATGGCCATGGGCGGTCAGGCCATGGCCCTGCTCGGCATCGCGGTGGACGGCGACCCGCGAACGGTCGCCGACGAACTGGCCGCACACCCCGAGGTGGTGTACTCCGTGCTGACCTCCGGCGGCTTCGACCTCTTCGCCGAGGTGGTCACACCCGGCCCGAAGGAGCTCCTGGACTTCGTCAACGACGTCGTCAGACCCACGGAAGGCGTCCGGCAGATCCAGTCCTTCCCGTACTTCGCCATCCACACCCACCGCTTCC
This sequence comes from Streptomyces sp. HUAS ZL42, assembly GCF_040782645.1. GTDB lineage: Bacteria > Actinomycetota > Actinomycetes > Streptomycetales > Streptomycetaceae > Streptomyces. The sequence continues at coordinate 1,119,469 of NZ_CP160403.1, read as the reverse complement.
TCTGGGACGTGGGCTGACCGCGGAACGCCGGCCGAACACGCCCCTCCGCACCGTGTCGAGCGTGTGCGGGCCGGGTACCCGGTGCATGCGCCGGCGCGGTTCCGCGTCCTCGGCGCCACACGGCTGCCCGCGCGGCGAATGGAGTGGTCATGACGCAGAACGGGGAGGACACGACGCCCGCGCGGCCGTCGGGGATCCCTGAACTCCGTCTGGCGACGGAGGGCCCCGAGCCGCCCCCACCGCACGAAAGGCCGCCGCAGGCACAGCACCTGCCACGTGACCACAGTCAGGCGATCCTGGAGGCGGCCAAGCAGGTGGGCGCCCTTCTGAAGAGGGAGGGGCATTCCTTCGCGCTGGCCGGCAGCGTGGCGGTGTACGCCCATGGCGGCAGCGAGTACCTGCAGCACGACGTGGACTTCGCCATCAGACCCGAGGACGCCGAAGCGGTCGCGGCCAGCTTCGGGGACGCCGGCCTCACGGTCAGCAGGCCACCGGAGGACTGGCTGCTGAAGACGAAGTGCTTCGGCCAGGACGTCGACATCATCTTCGAGCTGGCGCACCAGCCCGTCACCACGGACATGCTCGCCCGGGCGCAGAACATCCCGGTCGACTCGGTTCACATGCCCGTGCTGGACCCGACCGACCTGGTGCGGAGCCGCATAGCGGCCTTCTCGGAACACCACTGCGACTTCGGCGCGGTGCTTCCCGTCGCCCGGGCGCTGCGCGAGAGGGTCGACTGGGAAGAGGTGCGGCGCACCTGCGGGGACGAGCCGATGCCCGCCGCCTTCCTCTTCCTCCTCGAACGACTGAAGGTCATCGCACCGCAGGAGGAGCATCCATGAGCGATCACGGCGCTGAGCCCGCCCCCGGCGCCCCCGCGGCCGAGCACCTGGACTACCGCGTCGCCCACCTGGGCGAACGCCTCGCCGCCGGCCCTCTCGGGGAACTGGGCGTGCGGGTCGAACTGCGGGGCGAGGCGGTGCTGCTGACCGGCACCGTTCCGTCCGCGCAGTGCCGCGACGACGTGCTCCGCCTCGCCCGCGAGGCGCTGGCGGGATCCCCGGTCCACTGTGACATCGCCGTCGCCGAGACCTCCGCCCCCGACCATGCCGAGGAGCTCACATGATCAGGGTCGCAGCCGTCGGAGACATCCACATGGGCCCCGAGAGCCAGGGAGTGCTCCGTCCCTCCTTCGAGACCCTGCCCGAGTGCGCGGACACCCTGCTGTTGGCCGGTGATCTCACCCGCCACGGCACACCGGAGGAGGCCCGGGTGGTCGCCCGTGAGATCAAGGACCTGTCCGTCCCGGTGGTGGCGGTACTCGGCAACCACGATCACCACGGCGACCGGCCGGACGAGGTCACCGAGATCCTCCGGGACGCGGGCGCGCACGTCCTGGAAGGACAGGGAACCGTGGTGACCAGCGGTGACGCCCGCATCGGCGTGGCCGGCACCAAGGGGTTCGGCGGCGGGTTCGTGGGCCGCTGCGCCGGCGAGTTCGGTGAGCCCGTCATGAAGGAGTTCGTCAGGCACTCCCGCCAGTGCGCCGACGCCCTGTGCACCTCTTTGCGGGCGCTGGGGGAGCAGGACTGCGACGTGCGCATCGCCCTCACCCACTTCTCCCCCGTGCCGGACACGCTGGCGGGTGAACCCTTGGAGATCTATCCGTTCCTCGGCAGCTACCTGCTCGCCGAGGCGATCGACACGGCGGGAGCCGATCTCGCCGTGCACGGGCACGCCCACGCCGGCACGGAACACGGAATGACCAGTGGTGGGGTGAAGGTGCGCAACGTGGCCCAGCCGGTCATCGGACGCGCCTTCCACGTCTACCACCTGCGCTCGTCCCGCGAGCGGGAGCCCGCCGCGACGCACCACCACGCGACGGATGAGGAAAGGGAGACAGATGCAGTTCCGTGACCGCAGGCAGGCCGGGCAGGAGCTGGCCGAGCAGCTGCGCATCCGTCAGGAGAAGGGCTCCCTTCCCCGCCCCGTGGTCCTCGCCCTGCCCCGCGGTGGGGTCGCGGTCGCCCGCGAGGTCGCCCGGGCCCTGGACGCACCGCTGGACGTGCTCGTCGTACGCAAGATCGGGGCGCCGTTCCACGAGGAGTTCGGCATCGGCGCGATCTCGGGCGACGATCCGCCCCTCTTCGACACCTGGTCCCTGGACCAGCTGGGTCTGCGCGAGGACGATCTCGCCGAGGTGGTGGACCGGGAGAGGACGGAACTGCGCCGTCGCGAGGAGCGTTACCGGCAGGGCCGGCCGGCGCCGGAGCTCAGGGGCCGCAGCGTGATCGTCGTGGACGACGGAGTGGCGACCGGCGTGACCGCCCGCGCCGCGCTGCGCAGCGTACGTCGTCAGGGGCCCGAGCAGGTCGTCCTCGCGGCCCCGGTCTGCGCGCCGGAAGCGGCCGATCTGCTGGCTCAGGAGGCCGACGACGTGGTGTGCCTGTACCGGCCGAGTGCGTTCCGGGCCGTCGGCGAGTGGTACGAGAACTTCGAGCAGCTCACCGACGCCGACGTGCTCGATGCGCTGCACGGCGCCTGAGCCGCCCTACCGGTTCAGGCGCAGGGAGTAGGTGCGGCCCTCCACGCCCCACTCACCCGCGGGCGGTCTCAGGCCCGCATCGATCGCCCGGATGCTGGGCCGCCCGATGTGGGCGTAGACCAGTCGCCGAACACCCCACCGCGCGGCCCGCTCGGCGACGGCGTGCACGTCGGCGTGGCCGCCCACGCCGCCGCGGAACCGTATCGGCCGGTCCCATGCGGCGGCCTCTGCGAACATCAGGTCCGCCCCCGCCGCCCAGACCGGGAACTCCCAGAACTCCGGTGCCCACACCACGACCAGGCCGCGCGCCTCGATGCGATAGCCGTACGCGGGATGCGACGTGTGCGCCACGGGACGGCAGCGCACCCGCACCTCTCCCACCTCCAGATCGCCGGCATGTATCCCGACGCCCCGTGCGGCGGCACCGCGGCGCAGTGCGGACCGCAGCTCCGCCTGCTCGTCGGTGACCAGCCAGCCGTCGAGCCGGCCGGGCGGCGGTTCGGCGCCGGGGCCGCCGTCGAAGGCCACGCGGTGTCCGGCGTGGCGCAGGAGCAGCCCGGCCGGCGCGTACCGGGGCGAGTTCATCGCGCCGACGCCGAGCAGCGTCATCCGGAGCCACTGGTTCACGGGCCTGTTCCGGCCACGAGCGTGCCGTCGGGTTCCGCGGTGATGTGCACCCCGGCGCTGATGCGGTCGAGGGTGGCGCGCAGCCAGGCGCGGTCCTCGTCGGGCGCGGGCTCGAGGCGCATGCGCCTCACGCGCAGCGGAACCATGCGCAGACCGGTCAGCCGGCCCGTGTCCGCCGCCACCGTCACGAGGTGGACGATCCGCAGGTCGTCGCGGTACTCCGCGTAGCCCGAGATGCCCTCGTAGTCGTCGATGAAGTCGCCGCAGCCGTGCAGGATCAGCCGGTCGCGGTACACCTCCACGGGGCGCGGGTGGTGCGAGGAGTGCCCGTGGACGAGGTCGACGCCGCCGTCCACCAGGGCATGCCCGAAGCGGGTCTGCTCCCGGGGCACCCGGTACCCCCAGTTGGAGCCCCAGTGCACGGACACGACGGCGATGTCGCCCTCCCGCTTCACCCGCCGTACATGCTCCACGACCGCGGCGGCAGCGTCGTACGTCAGGTCGGGGACGTAGGCCACCCCCGACAGGTCCGAGGTTGCCGCCCAGTCGGCCGGGATCCCGCTGGAACGCGTCCCCAGCGCGAAGACGAGCACGCGCCCGCCGGGAACGGGGACGGCCACCGGCGCGAACGCCTCCTCGGCGTTCCGTCCCGCGCCCGCCACCCGCAGACCCGCACGGCCCAGCGCCTCGAGGGTCTCCTCCAGACCCGCGCGGCCGAAGTCCAGCACATGGTTGTTGGCGAGGACGCAGACATCGGGCCGGGCGACCGTGAGAGCGGGCAGGTTGGCCGGATGCATGCGGTAGTGGACCGCCTTGCCGGGCGCGAACGCGTCACTGCGCGTGACCGACGTCTCGAGATTGACGATGCGGACGTCCGTGGCGGCCGCGTCCAGTACCCGCAGCGCCTCGCCCCACGGCCACGACGGTTCGACGGGAGCGGGGACCGGACCGCTGACCGCCTCCGCCATGCCCACGTACGACCGCGCGTCCGCGACGTACTCCTCCCGCAGCGCCGCATCACCGGGCTGCGCCAGGATCTGGTCGACGCCGCGCCCGAGCATCACATCCCCGCAGACGAACAGCGTCACCACGCCGTCGGTCATACCTCAACGGTACGGGCGCCGGCACGATACGCACGCGCTCCCACGGGTACCCCGGACCTGCGGACGCCGGGTGCAGGAGGCTGCGATGGAACTCGTCGAGGAAGCTCCCCACCGCTTCCGCATCGACCCGCGCGGTGCGATGCGGGTGCCCGGAGTCGTGTTCGCGTCGCGGAAGCTGCTGAGGGACGCCGAGAAGTCACTGCAGCAGGTGGTCAACGTCGCCACACTGCCGGGCATCGTCGACGCGTCGTTCGCCATGCCCGACATCCACTGGGGCTACGGCTTTCCCATCGGCGGGGTGGCCGCCACCGACGTGGCCGACGGCGGCGTCGTCTCGCCCGGCGGGGTCGGCTTCGACATCTCCTGCGGGGTGCGCCTCCTGGCCGCCGACGCCGACCGGCGCGCGTTCGCTTCCGCCCTGCCCGCGGTCATGGAGGGCCTGGACCGGTCGATCCCGCGCGGCGCGGGACCCGGTGGCGTGTGGCGGCCCAGCGGCCGCGGACAGCTGGAACGGATCCTGCGCGGCGGCTCCCGGTACGCGGTGCAGGAGGGATACGGTGAAGAACGCGACCTCGGCCGGTGCGAGGACGGCGGCGCCGTCGCCGACGCCGACGTGGAGCAGGTGAGCGGACGGGCGCGCGAGCGCGGACTGGGCCAGGTCGGCAGCCTCGGGTCCGCCAATCACTTCCTCGAGGTGCAGCGCGTCGACGAGGTGTACGACGAGACTGCCGCCGCCGCGTTCGGGATCGCCGTGGGCCAGATCTGCGTGATGATCCACTGCGGTTCGCGAGGCCTGGGCCACCAGATCTGCACCGACCACGTCCGCGCGATGGACCGCGCCATGGCCCGCTACGGCATCACCGTCCCCGACCGGCAGCTGGCGTGCACCCCGGTCGACTCGCCCGAGGGCCAGGCCTATCTGGGTGCGATGGCCGCCGCGGCCAACTACGGGCGCGCCAACAGGCAGTTGCTGTCCGACGCGGCCCGCCGCGTCTTCCGCGGGGCCGCCGGCACGAGGCTGTCCCTGGTGTACGACGTGTCGCACAACCTCGCCAAGCTCGAGACGCATGCCGTGGCCGGAACGCGACGCAGGCTGTGCGTGCACCGCAAGGGCGCCACCCGTGCCTTCCCGCCCGGCCACCCCGAGCTGCCCGAGGACCTCCGCGCGACCGGCCAGCCGGTGCTGATCCCAGGGACGATGGGCACGGCCTCGTACGTCCTGGCCGGCGTACCCGGCGGCGGCGCCTTCTTCTCCACCTGCCACGGCGCGGGCCGGGTGCTCAGCCGGCACCAGGCCGCACGCGAGACCACCGGGAAGGAACTGCGGGCCCGGCTCGAGGCGGGCGGCATCGCGGTGCGCCCGCGGTCGCTGCGCGGCCTGTCGGAGGAGGCCCCGGAGGCGTACAAGGACGTGCGCGAGGTGGTCGCCGCCAGCGAGGGCGCGGGACTGTGCCGGACGGTGGCCCGGCTGGTGCCGCTGGGTGTGGTGAAGGGCTGAGGCGCCCCGGGTCGCCTCGGTCACTCACACGTCGACGGTCACCTGCACGTCTACACGTCGACGGTCACCTGCACGTCTACACGTCGACGGTCACCGCGCACGACCAGCCGTACGGATCAGGCCCGATGCGCAACCCGTGCCAGGTGACGCCCTTCGGCACGGCGCCGGTGATCTCCACATCCGCCAGGTCGGCCACCGCCAGCCGCACGTCGAGACCGTCGTCCGTCGTCTCCGCCTCCAGATCGACGGGGACCTGCCCCTCCACTTCCAGCCGGAAGACGACCTCGTCCAGCAGCGCGGTCAGCAGGTCGTCGTCACTGCCCTCCGCGAGGCGCAGCCGCTCCACGGCGGTGGGCCGTACCGCCTCCACGTCGGCGAAGCACTCCACCATCCCCAGTGCCGCCTCGACCAGACAACGCTCTCGGCTCGCACCCCACGCCTCTATCCGCACGTCGGCGGTGTGCGGAACCGCCCGGTGGCCGCTGCCGCCCTGCCGCCGTTCCTGGATGGTCTCGTCCATGTCGCCGACCATGACCACCGCCTCAGGCCCGCGTGTCCGGATCCGCCGTTCCATGGACCCCGGTGGTGTCCCGCGCGCCGAGCGCCCGTGGCTTGCGATGGCGCCGGTGCGTCGCACTGCTCCTGGTCATCGCCAGCCCCAGACAGAAGAGCAGCGCCAGCGCGAGTCCCGAACAGAACACGGCCAGCGTGTTCATCGTCGCGATGTGCTGACCGAGCACCGACACGGAGTATTCGGGGCCGCCGGACAGGTTGTCGGCGATGAGCAGGGCCGTGAAGGCGCCGGTGGCCGCGAGGAGGAGCAGTCCGATGAAGCGCATCCGAGTCATCTCCTCAGCAGGATGGTTCACGGACCCGGGTACCCGCCATGGAGCAGGCCATATCGAAGCGAGACGCGAATCGGACGGTGACGGCTGATGCAGTTCGGAGTATCCACCTTCCTCACCGACGAGGGTATCGGTCCGGCGGGCCTGGGGCCCGCCCTGGAGGAGCGCGGTTTCGGCGCCCTGTTCCTTGCGGAGCACTCGCACATCCCGGTGTCCCGGGAGACGCCGTACCCGGCGGGCGGGGAGCTGCCGCGTATGTACTACCGCACCCTCGATCCGTTCGTAGCCCTCGGCGCAGCCGCCGCGGTGACCAGGACCCTGCTGCTGGGCACCGGGATCGCGCTGGTGGTGCAGCGGGATCCGATCATCACCGCGAAGGAGGTCGCCACGCTCGACCTGGTCTCCGGCGGCCGGGCCGTCTTCGGTGTCGGCGCCGGCTGGAACCGTGAGGAGATGCGCGACCACGGTACGGATCCACGTACCCGCGGCCGGCTCATGGACGAACGGGTCCGCGCGATCATCGAGATCTGGACACACGACGAGGCCGAGTTCCACGGTGAGTTCGTGGACTTCGAGCCGTTCTTCTCCTGGCCGAAGCCGGTCCGGAAACCGCATCCGCCGATCTACGTCGGCGGCGCGTGCGAGCGGACCTTCGAGCGGGTCGCCGAATACGGGACGGCATGGATGCCCACCCGCGTGAGACCGACGGAACTGGCCCCGCGGATCGACCGGATGCGGCAGGTCGCGGGTGCCGGAACCCCGGTGGTGGCCTACGCCGCCCCACACGACCGGGAGGCGCTGGAGGGCTACGCGCAGCTCGGCGTCGAGCGCGTACTGCTGTACCTGCCGACCGGGCCCCGGGACGAGACGCTGCGCACACTGGACGACTTCGCCGAGGCCGTCTCGGCATACCGGTGACGTGCGAGAGGAACCGACCGTGCCGGACATGGACCAGGACGAGGCCCGCAGACGGTTCGCCGCAGCCCGGATCGCTCGGCTGGCGACGGTCGACCCCGGCGGCCGCCCGCACCTCGTTCCGGTCGTCTTCGCCTGCGGCGGCGACCGCGTCGTCACCGCCGTCGACTGGAAACCGAAGCGCTCCCAGCAGCTGCGACGGCTGCGCAACATCGACGCCCACCCGGCGGTCGGCCTGCTCGTGGACGTGTACGACGAGGACTGGGACCGCCTCTGGTGGGTGCGGGCCGACGGCAGCGCCCGGACCGTACCGCCCGACGCCTCCGACGGGCGGTCGCGGGAGGAGTACGCCCAGGCGATCGCCCAGTTGCGGGAAAAATACCGCCAGTACCGGCGGCACCCCCCGGAAGGGCCGGTGATCGTGATCACCGTCGCGCGGTGGACGGGCTGGCGGGCGGCCCGGAACGAAGCCACCGGGGCATGAACTGCCGCCGCCGCAAATTCGTTTGACCCCGGCAGTGCGCCCAGGGCTACATTCCGCGCATGGCCGAAGTGCAGGGTTCGTACGACGAGTTGTTCACCGCGGTGCCGAACGCGCTGGCCGCGTTGCTGGACGCCGGAGACACGGGCGCCTCGGTGGCGGTCTTCGTGGACGGCGAGCCGGTAGTGGACGTGTGGGGCGGCTTCGCGGACGCGGACCGCACGATCCCGTGGCGGCGCGACACGATCGTCAACGTCTGGTCCGTCACCAAGACGATGACCGCGCTGTGCGCGCTGATCCTGGCCGACCGCGGCGAGCTCGACCTCGGCGCGCCGGTCGCCCGCTACTGGCCGGAGTTCGCCGCCGCGGGCAAGGAGAAGGTGCTGGTGCGCCATCTGCTGGCCCACACGGCGGGCCTGCCCGACTGGGGCGGACCGGTGACGGCGGAGGACCTCTACGACTGGCCCTCCGCCACGGCACGGCTCGCCGCCCGGGCCCCGCAGTGGGAGCCGGGCACAGCGGCCGGATACCACTCGCTGACGCAGGGATTCCTCGTGGGCGAGGTCCTACGGCGCATCACCGGCCGCAGCGTGGGCGACTTCCTCGCGGAGGAGGTCACCGGACCGCTGGGCGCGGACTTCCACATCGGACTGTCCGCCGAGCACGACAGCAGGGTCGCTCCCTCGGTCCCGCCACCGGCGCACGACGAGGACTACGCCACGAGCGCGCCCGGCGCAGCGCAGGCGACTCCCGCCACCGGCGCGGGGATTCGGGTGCGTGACGGGAACAGTGTGGCCTGGCGCCGCGCGCAGATCCCTGCGGCGAGCGGGTTCGGCAACGCCCGCTCGGTCGCGCTCGTGCAGTCGGTGATGGCGTGCGGGGGAGCGGTGGGCGGCGTACGGCTGCTGTCCCGGGCCGGGAGCGAACGGGCGTGGGAGGAGCAGTTCCACGGCGAGGACCGCATCCTGGGCATCCCGATGCGCTACGGGCTCGGCTACGGCCTGTTCGGCACCACGTACGGATGGGGAGGCTGGGGCGGCTCGCTGGTCATGATCGAGCCCGACTCCCGCATGGTGGTGGCATACGTGACGAACCAGATCCTCGAGGCCGCGAACGACACCCGGGGCCTGGAGGTCGTGATGGCCGCCTACGACGGGGTCATGGGCCTGCGCGCCTGACATCGGCGCACCTCCGTGCCGACGTTCTCAGCCAGGACTTCCTAAGTGGGAGAGTGAGTTGCCTAAAGGCTTTAGGTAACTGCATAATCTCCGCTGAAGGAAAGGAAGGCCATGGTGCGCGCAGGGCTGACCCCGGAACGCCTGGCCCAGGCCGGCGCGGAACTGGCCGACGACGTCGGCTTCGACCAGGTGACCGTCTCGGCGCTCGCCCGGCGGTTCGATGTCAAGGTCGCGAGCCTCTACTCGCACGTGAAGAACTCCCAGGACCTCAGGACCCGTATCGCCCTGCTCGCTCTGGAGGAGCTCGCCGACCGGGGCGCCGTCGCGCTGGCCGGGCGGGCGGGCAAGGACGCCCTGTCCGCCCTGGCCAACGTCTACCGCGACTACGCCCGGGAGCATCCCGGCCGTTACGCCGCGGCCCAGTTGAGGCTGGACCCGCAGACGGCGGCGGCCAGTGCGGGCGGCCGTCACGCACAGATGACGCGGGCGATCCTGCGCGGCTACGACCTGACGGAGCCGGACCAGACGCATGCGGTCCGGCTGCTGGGCAGTGTCTTCCACGGCTACGTCAGCCTGGAACTGGGGGGAGGGTTCAGCCACAGCGCCCCCGACTCGCAGGAAAGCTGGGCAAGAATCCTCGACGCCCTCGACGCCCTGCTGCGGAACTGGCCCCAGCCCTCGGCGTGACCGGCGCCCGCTCCGGCCGGAGGCCGCACCCGGGCACGCGCTGGGGAAGCCCACTGCTCCAGACCGACTGATCACCAGGCAGCGGTGGACGACGGGCCGTTCAACCTCGGCTCGCATCCCTGCGGCCGGAGGGATGGGCCTCGGCCATGGCCAGCTGCGCGTCGGCGCACTGGGCGCGGGCCCAGGCGGGCAGCCGGTGCGGCAGCACGCGAGAAGGACGTCGTCGAAGGAGACACGTACTCATCGACGTCATGGAAGCGGGCCCCGACGTCCTCCCGCACTACGTCGAGACGCACCACGTCCAGCTCCCCCAGGCGTTCGTCGAGCACGTGCGAGACATGAACCACTGGATGCCTGCCCTCATCACCGCGTAGTTCGCCCCCCACCACGACGAGACCATGCCCCTCGTCGGCTGGGCCTCGGCTGTCCCGTGGCGAGTGACCGAGGCCGTGCTCGAACCTGTGCCACGAGCGGTGACAAGCAAGGCCGAGTTCGACGCGGCGAAGGCGGCCCGGGAAGGCAACCGGCCGCACGGCACGTGGACCAAGTCCCGTAAGCCGAGGGGAACATGAGGCACACCGGCCGGGTGACGGGCTCCCCCCTGGGAGCACTAGAGACGAACGGTCATCTCCACGGTCACGTCGTCGCCCGCCGCAAGCCCGTGCCGCTTGCGCACGGCGGCTTTGAGTGGCAGCAGGTAGCCGCCGTCCTTGGGGAAGAGCGACGTCTCGAAGGCGACCTCGCCCATGCGGGCTTCGACCGGGATCATGCCCCAGCCGTACGTGGCCATCGCGGCCACCTCGCGGATGTCGGCGGACTCCTGGTCCGGGACGGGGACGAAGTAGTACGGCGACGGGCCGCGCCATTCGAGTACCCGGCCGGAGAAGGCGAGCTGCATGGGTCAGGCTCCTCCGGACGGCGTTGTCAGTGGTCGCAAGTAACTTCTCCTGTGTCCCGCCCATGTGGCGTGGCAATCCCTGTGCTGCGTATGAGGAGATGGTGCGTTGTCAGAGTGGGAGAAGTCGAGCACGGCGCGGGTGATCCCGCCCGCGCGGCCGCGCAAGCTCGCCAAGGTTCCGTTCGTCGAGCTGGCCGACGGACGCCTCCAGGGCGTGGTGTCGAGCGGCTCGGACATCGAGCGCGTCTACGTCTCGTCGGTCGCGGCGGGTTCGTACGCGTTCGCGTGCAGCACCAACAACAACCGGCCCTGCGGCGGCGCACGCGGCTCGTTCTGCAACCACATCCGGGCCCTGATCAACGAGGCCGTGCTCCAGTACGGCGCCGAGCGCGTCGCCCGGTACCTGCGGATCGAGCCCGTGGCGGGGGAGCCGAGCGCGCAGACCATCGCCGACGGCATGGCCGGCACCCGCCCGGAGCAGGCGGACACCAAGGCCGCCGCCCCCGTCTTCAGCCGGTTCCTGCGCCACCTCGCCTACCTCGAACTCGCCCCGACGACCGCGCCGTTGCCGGAGATGCAGTGGTTCCCGCCGACGCGGGCGGTGGCGACGCAGGCGGGTGTGCCGCCGCGCGAAGCCGGTTCGGGTGCGGGGGAGCGTAGGGGCCTGCTCCCGGAAACCGTCGACGGACTCGACGAAGCCCTGGAAGCCGTGGACGCTTTCGACCGTGCGCTCGTGGCCGGCCTGCTCAGGCCACAGCCCGCCCGGGCCGCCGACCTGGCCCGACTCGCCGACGCCGTCGCCGGGACGCCCCTGTCCTCCAGGGTCGCCGAGGCGGCGGACAAGGCGGCGGCAGGAACCGCGGGCGAAGACCACTTCATGGCTCTCGCCGCCGCGCGTGCGGCCCTTCTCGGCTCCGTCCACGACGCACTCATGGCACGCATCCAGGAAATGACGGGCAGGGCCGGCGGTGAGGAGACGGCGCCGGCGTCCGACGAGCAGCCGACCGTCAACCTCCTTGCCGCCGCCCGCTCCTGGCTGTCGGATCTGGCACGCTGCGGATGGCAGGGCATCGACCACGAGACGGTCTCCGGGGCGGCGCAGATCGTCTCCGCGATGCTCCCCGACCCGGCCCTGCGACGCCTCGCCACACTCCTCGACGGCTTCGCCGCCGAACTCGCCGCGTCCTGCCCCGGCGCGGCCCTGGAGCGGATCCCGGCCCGCCGCTGGGCCGACCTGTGGTCGCGCGCCATGCTGCTCACGCTGCCCGGTGGCGCCGCCGCTTCCCCGACCGGCACTGCCACCGGCCGCCTGCTGCCCCTCGGCGTCGACCTGCACGAACACGCGACCGCCGCACAGGCCCAGGTCCACGCCGTGTTCGAACCCGCTGACGGCACCCCGCCCCGCCTGGTGCGCGCCTGCGTCTCGGTGCCGAAACCGGACACGGTCGTCGGAGCCGGTGTCTGGCAGTTGCTCCGCCCGCACATGTCGCTGCTGGCCGCCGCCGGCGAAGGCCAGGCGATGGACCTCGCCGACATGCCGGTCACCGCCGAGGGCGACCTGATCTGGAGCGACGAGCACGCGCGCGCGAGTGAGCCCGCCGACCCGTTCGCCACCGCCCGTGTCGCTCTGTCCACGGCGGCCGACCAAGTGACCGCACCTCTGGACCGGCAGCCGGCGCGTATCGCCGTACCCGTGTTCCTGGAGGGCTACGAAGTCCGGAAGGACGACGAGGCGATCACATTCACCGTCGCCGGAAACCCGCTCGCCGTCGACGCCGACCGCATCCCGGTCGCCGGACCGCTCACCCCGCAAGCCGTCGCGGCGTCGAGCGCGTGCATAGGGCTGCTCCGCTGGGACGCCGGGACGTTCAGCGTCCAGCCGCTCGCCGTGGAGACGAGCGTGCGCAGGAAGGCCGTCGCCGTGCACGCCGGAGCGTGGGCCGGCGGCACCACCGACAAGACCGGCGTCAAGGCGGAGAAGGCCGCCACCGACGCCGTGACCGTACTGCGCGAGCGCGCCGGAAGGCTGCTGCGGAAATGACCGAACCAGCGACCGAACACATGACAGAGCCAGTGACCGAGCCGATGCCGGCGCCGACGGCCGGCCACACCCCCGAGGCGGACCCGCACGACAACCGCCGTCAGGTCCTGTACTGGCGGCTCCTCGCCCGTCTCTTCGACCATGAGGAGCAGGCAACGCTGGAATCGGCGAGCCTCGCCGTGGTGGAGGACATGGGCCTGCCGCCCGCGCTGCTGGACCCGCAGGCCTCGGTCGACGCGATCGTGCAGCGGCACCCGGAACTGGCCGCCGAGTTCGACGGTTTGATGGTGCCGGAGACCCAGGACGGCGAGGCCATCCGCGATCGTGCTGCCGAAGTGCGGCGTGCCGCACTGGTGTCGAAGGTGCTGCTCAACGTCTTCGCCACCGGCACCGGCACGGTCACCGCCGGGCAGCTGTCCCGCTGGCAGTCCGACGCCGGCTGGCTGGAGCGCGCGCTCGGCTGCACTCCGGGGCAGTTGCGCGGCGGCCGCGCCGCGATCGGCCCCGAGCTCGGCGCCATCGAGGCCGACCTCGTCAAACGGATGCACCTTCGCGAGGTCCTCGCCGACCCCAAGCTCGCCGCCCGGCTGACCCCGAGCATGTCGCTGATCGAGCAGCTCCTGCGGGACAAGAACAACCTGTCGGGCACAGCCCTGGCCAATGCGAAGTCACTCATCCGCCGCTTCGTCGACGAGGTAGCCGACGTACTGCGCACCCAGGTGGAGAAGGCCACGGTCGGAGCCATCGACCGTTCGGTCCCGCCGAAGCGGGTCTTCCGCAACCTGGACCTCGACCGCACGATCTGGAAGAACCTCACCAACTGGAGCCCGGAGGAGGAGCGGCTCTACGTCGACCGCCTCTACTACCGCCAGACCGCCCGCAGGACGACACCTCAGCGGCTCATCGTGGTCGTGGACCAGTCCGGCTCGATGGTGGACTCGATGGTCAACTGCACCATCCTCGCCTCGATCTTCGCCGGACTGCCGAAAGTGGACGTCCACCTCATCGCGTACGACACCCGCGCCATCGACCTCACCCCCTGGGTGAGCGACCCGTTCGAGGTGCTGCTGCGCACCAACCTCGGCGGCGGCAACGACGGCCCGGTCGCGATGGCCATGGCCCGCCCGAAGATCACCGAGCCGCGGAACACCGTGATGGTGTGGATCTCCGACTTCTACGAGTTCGGCCGGTCCCAGCCGTTGTTCGAAGGCATCGAGGCGGTCCACCGCTCCGGGGTCAGGTTCATCCCCGTCGGCTCGGTGACCAGCTCCGGACGGCAGGAGGTCAACCCCTGGTTCCGTGAGCGGTTCAAGGCCCTCGGTACGCCCGTGATCTCGGGTCACATCCGCAAGCTCGTCCACGAGCTCAAGTCGTCCCTCGCTTAATCACTTGGAAAGGCCTGACATGTCCGACCTGCTGCGCGCCCCCGCCGAGATCAAGTACGCCGAGGAGCTGGACTGGCTGGAGTCGATCGACGACGGTCCCAAGCCCTTCGCCTGGCGGCTGTCACCGAAGATGGTCCGCCTGTTCGTCCTGGGCTCCGAGCGCGCCGACGGCCTCGACCGGGAGATCCCCCAGAAGTGGTTCGGCGACCGCACCTTCGTCGAGCGGTCCATCGTCACGCTCGCCTCCGACCGGGGCCTGCTCCTGATCGGCGACCCCGGCACCGGCAAGAGCTGGCTGGCCGAACTGCTGGCCGCCGCGATCTGCCGCAACTCCACGCTGGTCGTTCAGGGTACGGCCGGCACCACCGAGGACCACATCAAGTACTCGTGGAACGTGTCCATGGTGATCGCCAAGGGCCAGTCGCGAGAGTCGATGATCCCCTCACCTATCATGACCGCGATGGAGACCGGCGCGATCGGCCGCTTCGAGGAACTCACCCGTTCCACCAGTGACGTTCAGGACGCGCTGATCTCGATCCTTTCGGAGAAGTACATCTCGGTTCCGGAACTGGGCAGCGACAGCGACAGCGACAACATCGTCTTCGCCAAGCCCGGCTTCTCGGTCATCGCCACCGCCAACAGCCGCGACCGGGGCGTCAACGACCTCTCGTCCGCGCTCAAGCGCCGCTTCAACTTCGTACGCATCCCGGTGGTGACGAACAAGAAGAGCGAGGCGGAGATCGTCCGCTTCCGCACTGAGGAACTGCTGCGCCGTCACCAGATCGAGCTGGACGTGCCGCCCACGCTGCTGGACGTACTGCTGCAGAGCTTCGCCGACCTGCGGGCCTCCGCGGCCGCGGCCGGCAGCGACGACGAGAAGCTCGAGTCCGCGCTGTCCACCGCCGAGCAGATCGGTGTGCTGGAGGACGCGATCCTGCACAGCAACTTCTTCGGCGAACGCACCCTGACCGCGCACACGCTGGCGTCCTCGCTCGTCGGATCGCTGGCGCGCCGCGAGCCGGAGGACCTGGCCATCCTCAACAAGTACCTGCACGGCGTGGTCGAGCCGCGCAGCAAGGACGAGGGCGGCTCCTGGCCGGAGTTCCTGGAGGGCGGCCGCGACGCGATCGCGACCCTGTCATGAACGAGGGCACGTTCACCGCGCTCCGCGGCCAACTCCAGGAAGCGGCCGCGATCTTCGCCGCCGGGCCCGGCGCCCTGGAGGGCATCCTGCTCGGCATCGTCGACGACGTCGACCGCGCCGTGCGGGAGCCACTGGAGATCTTCCCCGTCTGCCACCACTCTCCGGCCTCGGCGACCGCCATGGCGCGCCGCCTGCGGGAGAAGCAGCCCAAGGTCGTGTACCTGGAGCTGTGCGAGGACATGGCGCCGCTGCTGACGGAACTGCGCAACTGCCGGCTCCCGGTGGCGGTGCAGGCCTTCGCCACCGAGGTCGACGGCTTTCCGGCCGAGTGGGCGCCGCTGTCGGTCGTCGCGCCGATCACCGAGGCGTCGGCCGAGTACCAGGCGATCGCCTACGCCCTGGACACCCCGGGCGTGGAACTGGTCCTCGTCGACCGCTCCTCGGACCACGTGTTCCAGTGGGACGCCCGCAGCGAGGCAGCCGCCGACCCGGCCGACCCGGACGCGCCGTCCACCGAGGAGGATGCCGCGCTGCACGGCGACGCGGTCGGCGTGGAGATCGGCGACCTGCGCCCGCGCTTCGCCGAACTGGAGGAGCACCTGCTGCGCCACGGCCGGGTACGGCACTGGTCGGAGTGGTGGCACCAGTACGTCGAACTGCCGCTCGGGGACAGCGACCACGACACCTACCGCCAGGTCATGCTCCTGATCGGCAGCCTCTTCCGGCGCCTCGCCCCCGGCGACCCCCACCGGGTTCGCGTCGACGCGGACCGCGAGCGCTACATGTGGACCAGGATGCGCGAACACCTCGCCGCGAGCGGCACCGACCCGGCGGACTGCCTCTACGTCTGCGGCGCGTTCCACGCGGCCAGCCGCGTCGCGGAGTTCGGCGTCCACGGCAGCGACACCTTCGAGATCGGCCCGCGCAGCGCCACCAAGTGGCAGTACGGCCTGATCCCGTCCAGTCACGCGGCGATCGAGGCGCAGTTCGGTCTCGCCGCCGGCTCGGTGTCGATCGCCGCCACGGTGTGGGCGAAGAACGTCAGGCGTACGGGCGTACGGCCGTTCCGGCTGGAGGGCCAGGCGGGCACGAAGAAGACGACGAAGCCGACAAGGACCGCTGCCCCCGAGGCGGCTGAGACGCTGCCCTCGGACAAGCTCTCCGGCTTCCTCCGGCGACCGCCCGTCCTCGACCGCCTCGACGAGGACGAACTGCTCGGCTGGTCCGTGGAGATCGTCCGCGCGGCGCGCCGCAACGGCTACCTCGCCTCCACCGCCGACGCCATCGCGGTGTTCGAGACGTCGATCCTGCTGGCCGGGATGCGGGACCGGGCCAAGCCCACGCCGTACGACTTCCAGGACGCGGCCGTCACCTGCATCGAGAAGGACGCCGTACCGGGCCGGCGCGATGTGCGCCGCCTCGTCGAGATCATGATGGGCGGCGACCGGATCGGCCAGGTCGGCTACGACGCGTTGCCGCCGCTGGCCCGTGATGTGCACGACCGGCTCGCGCCGCTGAATCTGAGGCTCCAACAGCGGGGCGTGCAGCGGGCGTTGCTGGACATCGCCGCCCGGCCGGAGCTGGAGCGGTGTTCCGACGTGCTGTGGATGCTGCGGTATCTGATGCCGCAGGGCGCCGCCCGGCCGATCATGGGCGAGCGGCGGCTCGGCGAACGGTCGATCCAGGAGTCGTGGGACCTGGCACTGGGCACCCATCAGCGGTCGCTGATCGAGCTCGGCTACGAGGGCGTCAGCATCGAGCAGGTCCTGGAGCAGCGGCTGCGGCGCAAGGCCTACGGCGCCCAGGCCACCGCTGCGACCGTCCTGGAGGCCGTGGAGGACGCCACGCTCTATCTGGGCAGCCGCCGCCTGGCGGACGAGCTGGGCACACGTGCCCTGGAGGTGCTGTCGGCCGAACGTAGCGTCGACGGCGCACCGGACGTACTGCGCCGGGTGCGCAGGCTGCTGGCGTACTACCGCACGAGCGAGCCGGTGCTGCCGCCCTGGATCGAGTCCTTCGTGAAGACCGGGTACGCGCACTACTGCACCCTGCTGCCCACGGCGTTCACCGACGACGACGCGACCGTCCGCCAGGTCGCCGCGATGCTGGGCTTCCTGTTCAGCATGGAGAGCCTGGCGCTGTCTCTGGGCTGCGACCGGACCCAACTGGAGCTGGCGGTCGGGCAGTCGCACCCGGAGGAGCCGGCGAAGGCGGCGCTGCTGTGGGCGGCCCAGGCACAACTGGGTCACCTCTCCCGCGCGGACCTGCGCACCCGGTGCGACGACCTGCTCGGCAACCCGCTGGTGCTGCCCGCCTACCCGCGCTACCTGAGCGGTTTCGTGCACGCGCTGGAGCCGGTCCCGGGACTGGCCGACTTCGTCGTCGAAGCCGTGTCGAACGCGTTCGCACGACTCCCGGACCCGGTACTGCTGCCCTGGCTGCCGACCCTGATCACCAGCCTGCGATCCGGTGGCGCGGAGCTGGCTCCGCTGCTGATACGCGAGGCGGGCCGGGTCTTCCCCGGCCGGCTTGCGGCACTGGACGAGTGGGTGCCGCCGTGGCGGCACCGGCCGGAGCTTGCAGGCGCGTGTCCGGCACCCCGTGCGGACGGCTCCCGCGGCGTTGCGCTTCTTACGGCCCACCCCGCGACCTGCGACGCGGTGGCAGGGCTGCTGGGCTGCGAGGACGCGTGGGAAGCGCCGGACCGGGCTGCGCGGGGCGTGGCACTGCTCGGCCGCCATCCCGAAACGGCCGTGGCCTTGGCGGAGCTGCTGTCCACCCCGTGAGGCCGACGGACGTCACGGCCCCATCAGCGCTGTCTGGTGGGGCCTTCCGCACACGGCCGACCGCCCGTGGGTGCTGCCGTGCCGTTGCCGTTCCCGCAGGTCGCCCCAGCGTCGGCAGATCGTGGGTGGACGGAGTGACCAGGGGCTGTTAGGCAGAACGCACACCCGTTGATCTGCGACGCGCGAATTCTGACGAGCTCGAGCAACTCGGGTTCGACCTTGGCTTCCTCGGCCGCGGAAACGGCGGCCAGATGCAGCGGCCTCGAGAGCTACGCGAAATGGGAGGTCGTTCTTTGTCATGGGGTAACTCTGTATCGGTGGAGCGGGAGGGGAATGATGAACTGCTAAATCAGAGGAATGGTGGCGGCGAGGGGATCGGTCAGGCGCCGACGTAGGCCGCGAGGTGCTCGCCGGTGAGGGTGGAGCGGGCGGCGACGAGGTCGGCGGGTGTGCCCTCGAAGACGATCCGCCCGCCGTCGTGGCCGGCGCCCGGGCCGAGGTCGATGATCCAGTCGGCGTGCGCCATGACCGCCTGGTGGTGCTCCACGACGATGACCGACTTGCCGGAGTCGACGAGCCGGTCGAGCAGGCCGAGGAGTTGCTCGACGTCGGCGAGGTGGAGGCCGGCGGTCGGCTCGTCGAGGACGTAGACGCCGCCCTTGTCGGCCATGTGGGTGGCCAGCTTGAGCCGTTGCCGCTCGCCGCCGGAGAGCGTGGTGAGCGGCTGGCCGAGGCTGAGGTAGCCGAGCCCGACGTCGGCGAGCCGGCCGAGGATGCGCTGCGCGGCCGGCGTGTGTGCCTCGCCGCTGCCGAAGAACTCCTCCGCCTCGGTCACCGGCATCGCGAGCACCTCGCTGATGTCGCGACCGCCGAGGTGGTACTCCAGCACCGACGCCTGGAACCGCTTCCCCTCGCAGTCCTCGCACGGCGTGGCGACGCCGGCCATGATCGCCAGGTCGGTGTAGACGACGCCGGCGCCGTTGCAAGTGGGGCAGGCACCCTCGGAGTTGGCGCTGAACAGCGCGGGCTTCACGCCGTTGGCCGTCGCGAACGCCTTGCGGATCGGATCGAGCAGTCCGGTGTACGTCGCCGGGTTGCTCCGCCGCGATCCCTTGATGGCGCCCTGGTCGACCGACACGACACCCGTGCCGGCGGGGATCGACCCGTGCACGAGCGAGCTCTTGCCGGAGCCCGCCACGCCGGTGACCACGCAGAGCACCCCGAGCGGGATGTCGACGTCGACGCCCTGCAGGTTGTGCGTCGTCGCCCCGCGGATCTCCAGGGTGCCGGTGGAAGTCCGTACCGCCTTCTTGACGGCGGCCCGGTCGTCGAAATGGCGGCCGGTGACGGTGCCGCTGGTCCGCAGCCCCTCGACGGTGCCCTCGAAGCAGACGGTGCCGCCCGCGGTACCGGCGCCGGGGCCGAGGTCGACGACGTGGTCGGCGATGACGATCGTCTCCGGCTTGTGCTCCACGACGAGCACCGTGTTGCCCTTGTCCCGCAGCCGCAGCAGCAGGTCGTTCATCCGCTGGATGTCATGGGGGTGCAGGCCGATGGTGGGCTCGTCGAAGACATACGTGACGTCGGTGAGCGAGGAGCCGAGATGGCGGATCATCTTGGTGCGCTGTGCCTCGCCCCCCGACAGCGTGGCCGAGGGCCGGTCGAGCGAGAGGTAGCCCAGGCCGATCTCCACGAACGAGTCGAGGGTGTGCTGCAGTGCGGTGAGCAGCGGAGCCACCGACGGCTCGTCGAGGCCGCGGACCCATGCGGCCAGGTCACTGATCTGCATCGCACACGCGTCGGCGATGCTGATCTCCTTGATCTTCGACGCCCGGGCCCCCTCACTGAGCCGGGTGCCGTCGCACTCGGGACACGTGGCGAAGGTGACCGCGCGCTCCACGAACTCCCGGATGTGCGGCTGCATCGCCTCCTTGTCCTTGGCGAGCATCGACTTCTGGACCCGCGGGATCAGCCCCTCGTAGGTCATGTTGATGCCCGCGATCTTCATCCTGGTCGGCTCGCGGTGCAGGAAGTCGTGCAGTTCCTTCTTGGTGAACTCGCGGATCGGCTTGTCCGGGCTGAAGAACCCCGACTCGCTGTAGAGCCGGGAGTTCCAGCCGCCCCCCTTGTAGCCGGGGACGGTGATCGCTCCCTCGGCCAGTGACTTGGAGTCGTCGTAGAGCTGGGCGAGGTCGATGTCGGAGACCGTGCCCCGGCCCTCGCAGCGTGTGCACATCCCGCCGGTGCGGGAGTAGGTCGCTTTCACCGCCTTCTTGGCACCGCGCTCGACGGTGATCGCACCGCTCGCCCGGACCGAGGCGACGTTGAAGGAGTACGCGCTGGGCGGGCCGATGTGGGGCTTTCCGAGTCTGCTGAAGAGGATGCGCAGCATCGCGTTGGCGTCGGTGGCGGTGCCGACCGTGGAGCGGGGATCGCCCCCCATCCGCTGCTGGTCGACGCTGATCGCGGTCGTCAGCCCGTCGAGGACGTCGACCTCGGGCCGCGCCACCGTCGGCATGAAGCCCTGCACGAAGGCGCTGTAGGTCTCGTTGATCAGCCGCTGTGACTCCGCGGCGATCGTGTCGAACACGAGCGAGCTCTTACCCGAGCCGGAAACTCCGGTGAACACCGTCAGTCTGCGCTTCGGTATCTCGACGCTGACGTCCTTGAGGTTGTTCTCGCGAGCGCCGTGCACCCGGATCAACTCGTGGCTGTCGGCGGCGTGCAGCGCGGGCGACTGCGGGTCCGGGCTCGTGGTCATGCTCGTCCTGTCTCCATCCGTTGTGTGGGGGCGTCTTGCGACGGTGAGCGGCGGCGCGGTCGCGCCGGCAGGGAGCGCCCGGTTCACGGGCGCCGGGTTCACTGCTTGCGCGGCTGGTTGAAGCGCAGCAGGTTGCCGGCCGGATCGCGAAACGCGCAGTCGCGGACGCCGTACGGCTGGTCGATCGGCTCCTGCAGCACCTCGCCCCCCGCGGCGCGGATGCGCTCGAAGGTGGCGTCGCAGTCGTCGGTCTGGAAGATGACACCACGCAGCAGGCCCTTCGCCAGCAGTTCCGCCATGGCCTGCTTGTCGGCCGCCGAGGCGTTCGGGTCGGCGAGGGGCGGTTCGAGGACGATGTTCACATCGGGCTGCGACTGCGGTCCGACGGTCACCCAGCGCATCCCCTCGAACCCGACGTCGTTGCGGACCTCCAGGCCGAGCACGTCCCGGTAGAAAGCGAGCGCCTTGTCGTGGTCGTCGACGGCGATGAAGCACGTTGAAATCTTGATGTCCATGCGTTTCACGCTAAGGCCGGGGGGCCGGCTTTGCTTCTCCGTTTCTGACCGGTCGCGTGTAGATCTTGGCAAGGCAGGCGGGGACGGCGGCGCCGTCGTCATGGCGGCGGGCCCGGTATGAGCTGGGGCTCTCGCCGACCAGTTCGGTGAACCTCGAGCTGAACGACCCCAGCGAGGTACAGCCGACCGCGAAGCAGACCTCCGTCACGGTCAGGTCTCCCCGTCGCAGCAGCGCCTTGGCCCGCTCGATCCGGCGCGTCATCAGGTAGCTGTACGGTGTCTCTCCGAAGGCGGCGCGGAAGCTGCGGGAGAAATGGCCCGGCGACATGAGGGCGACGCGCGCCAGCGCCGGCACGTCGAGCGGCTTGGCGTAGTCGCGGTCCATCAGGTCACGGGCCCGGCGCAGCCGGACGAGGTCCTCCAGCGTCACGTCACCACCATCCCACAGCGCGGTGACGAGCCGCCCGTCCGCCGCCCGTCCGCCGCCCGTCCGCCGGCCGGACCCGGGCCCGCCAGTGCCTGTCCGGCCGGCGGATCATGCCGCGGACGGGGGCGTGGCACGCGCTCCCCCACTCTCGGCTTCGCTCGAGCGGGGGGACACCATCGCGTCGACTCCCTCCTCTGCCCTGCAACGCACGCACCAAGCCCCGCTCACCTGCGCTGATTGGATGGCCGCTGCCTTCCTGCGACTTGATCCGCCGGGCAGGCGCTAGCCGATGTGGTAGCTGTCCCCGTAGACCTTCCAGTTCAGCGGCGGGTCGAGCTGCAGGTTGTGGTTGCGCAGGAAGACGCGCTGGGCGGTGTCGACGCGGCTGGTGTCGCTGTGGGCCTCCTCCTGTTTCATCGCCCACACCCGTGCGTCGAGGAAGGCGTCGAGGTACTTCACCTCGTCGCCTCCCTGGGCCGGCGGCCTGGCCTTGCGCAGGGCCCGCTTGCGGATGTTGCGGAAGCTGGTGGGATCACTGCCGTCGCCGTGCATGACGATGGCGTCGTAGTACGCGAACTGGCCCAGGACGCCCAGCCGGTCGTCCTTGCCCTGCCGGACGGCGGGATCGAAGTACACCCGGTCCCGCTCGTCGTTCTGGGCCTGCTGGAACACGGCGTCACGTGCGGCCTTGCGCCAGTCCGCCGGGAAGTCCGGGTCGAGCCCGTCGTGCGAGTCGGTGCCGTCGACCTCGCGCAGGGCGGGCAGGTACCGGGCGAGCACGTTGCCGGGCCTGCGGGCGGCGTAGAGCTCGACGAGGTCGAGCATGTCGCCGGTGCCGGAGCAGAATCCGATGATCCCGGCGGTGTAGCCGCGGCCGTCGCCGATGTCCTCGATGTACTTGTACTGGGCCTTCCAGTCGAGCGAGGAGTTCTCCGCGCTCGAGACCAGCTTCATGGCGATCTCCTTCTTCGCCGGGTCGTCGAGCCCGACGGCGTACGAGCACATCGGGGCTGCCCATGCCTGCGGAGCACGGAGCAGCGGGAGGGCGGTCGCGGAGGCGCCGAGCAGGGCGAGGAGCGTGCGGCGTGACGGGTGCGTGGTGGGGTGTTCCGGCTTGCCGAAGGCTTGGGTCACGGTGACTCCAAGTGGTAGTGGGGGGTGGCCAGTTGGTCATGGCCGGCTAACCGAGCATTACCGATAGGAAGGTTTACTATCAGAAGGCGCGCCGATCGGATACCCGCGCATCGCCAAGTTCGTAGATACGAACAAGGGGCGCTCATGGCACGGCCGAAAAGTCCTCCCCGTGGGGTGAACGCGCAGCAGGCAACGGCCAGTTCAAGCCGATGTATTGACGCATCCATGACATTCAGCGCCGCATGATGCCACTCTGCTGTCGCACGTTCACCAAAGGTTCACAACTCTTGCGACCCCCCACACTCCGCATAAGGAGATGACCTTGCTCCGGCCACACCGCCCCGCCCACCGGCGCAGATATGCCGCGGCTCTCGCCCTCACCACGGCGAGCACACTGCTCGCCGTCGGCATCCAGGACAGCCCCGCCTCCGCCCGGCCCGCGGACCCAGGCCCCTCGAAGATCATCGCCACCCCGCGCCCCGGTGCCGTCCCGGCTGCCCTGTCGTCCGTGAAACGCGCCGAACTCCTCAAGACCGCCGGGGCGAGCCGCGCCGCCACGGCGAAGCGGCTCGACCTCGGCTCCCGCGAGAAGCTCGTGGTCAAGGACGTCGGCCAGGACGCCGACGGGACCACGCACACCCGCTACGAACGCACCTACGCCGGGCTGCCGGTCCTCGGCGGCGACCTGGTCGTGCACAACCGGAACGGCCGGACCACCGTGTCTCGCGCCACCGACGCCACCCTCACGGTGCCGTCGACCACGCCCAAGATCGCCGCGTCCGACGCCGCGGGCAAGGCGCTCGCCACCGCGCGGACAGCCGACGCCGAGCGCACCGCGGTCGACGGGGCGCCGCGCCTCGTCGTCTGGGCCGCGGGATCCCGGCCGGCCCTCGCCTGGGAGACGGTGGTCGACGGATTCCGGCCCGACGGCACACCCAGCGAACTGCACGTCGTCACCGACGCGACCTCCGGCAAGACCGTCCTCTCGTACGAGGACGTGCACACCGGAACGGGGACGGGCCAGTACAGCGGAACGGTTCCGCTCGGCACCACGCCGAACGGTGCGTCGTACGAACTCGTCGACGGGGACCGCGCGGGCCACCGGACCTACGACCTGAACCAGGGCACCTCCGGCACGGGCACGCTCTTCACGGACGACAACGATGTCTGGGGAGACGGCACCCAGGGCAACCGGCAGACCGCCGGCGTGGACGTGGCCTTCGGCGCCGCCGCGACCTGGGACTACTACAAGGACGTCTTCGGCCGCAACGGCATCCGCAACGACGGCGTGGCCGCCTACAGCCGGGCCCACTACGGCAACGGCTACGTCAACGCCTTCTGGTCCGACAGCTGCTTCTGCATGACGTACGGCGACGGCGAGGGCAACGCCCGTCCTCTGACGGCGCTGGACGTGGCGGCACACGAGATGAGCCACGGGGTCACCAGCGCCACCGCCGATCTGACCTACTCGGGCGAGTCCGGCGGCCTCAACGAGGCCACGTCGGACATCTTCGCCGCGGCGGTGGAGTTCCACTCCGGCCTCGCCGCCGACGTCCCCGACTACCTCGTCGGCGAGAAGATCGACATCAACGGCGACGGCACCCCGCTGCGGTACATGGACAAGCCCTCCAAGGACGGCTCCTCCCGCGACTACTGGTCGTCCACCCTGGGCGGCGTCGACGTCCACTACTCCTCGGGACCGGCGAACCACTTCTTCTACCTCCTCTCCGAGGGCAGCGGAGCCAAGACTGTCAACGGCGTCGCCTACGACAGCCCCACCTACGACGGTGTGCCCGTGACGGGCATCGGCATCGGGAACGCCGCGCGGATCTGGTACCGGGCGCTGACGACGTACATGACCTCGTCGACCGACTACGCCGGCGCCAGGACCGCGACCCTGCGGGCCGCGGCGGACCTCTTCGGCACCTACAGCGACACCTACCTCGCCGTCGCGGCAGCCTGGGCCGCCGTCAACGTCGGCGACCGGATAGCCCGGGGCGTCAACATCGCCGGTGTCGACGACCAGTTCAGCGGCGTGGGCCAGGAAGTCTCCCTGCAGATCGACGCCTACACCACCAACTCGGACGCGCCCCTGACGTATCGGGCCACCGGCCTGCCCGAGGGCCTGACCCTCAGCGACACCGGCCTGATCTCCGGCGTGCCCACCACGGCCGGCACCGGCGAAGTGACCGTCACCGTGACCGACAGCACCGAAGCCACGGCATCGGTGACCTTCGACTGGCAGGTCGGCGACGTCTACGCCAGCACCACGAGGGTCGACATCCCCGACGCCGGCGCCGCGGTGGAATCGCCCATCACCATCACCGGCCGGACCGGCAACGCCTCGGCCACGACGAAGGTCTACGTCAACATCGTCCACACGTACCGGGGCGATCTGACGGTCGACCTGGTCGGCCCCGACGGCACCGTCCACTCACTGCTCAACCGCAGCGGTGGCTCCGCCGACAACGTCGACCAGACCTTCACGGTCGACGCCTCCGCACAGCCCGTCGCGGGCACGTGGAGGCTGAGGGTGCGGGACGTCCTGTCGCTCGACGTCGGCTACATCAAGCAGTGGCGGCTGACTCCCTGACCCTGGATCAGCCCGCGCGCCTGCCCGGACCGTCGCACGGTCCGGGCAGGAAGCGTCGGGCCTTTCCCAGGCGCTACGCCGCCGGCAGTGCCGCCGCGTCGTGCGCCGCGGGGCAGGCCCGGTGCCGGTACACGGTGTGCGGTGCTCCGGAGAGGCGCTCCTGGATGTTCCGTTCGTAGGGCTGGCCACGGGTGATGGAGGCGCCGCAGCGCCCGCACGTCGGCGAGGCGTCGGAGGCCGGTTGCGCGGCCTTGCGCCAGCGGCCGTACAGGCCGTGGCCCTCCATGCATCGGGGTTCCGCGGTGCAGGCCGCGCATGTCGCGCGGTGGGCCTGCCACGCCAGACCGTCGGCGTATGTGTCCTGTGTGGATGGCGGCTGAGTGGGGGGCGTTGTGTTCATCGCGCGACTCCGTGGGTGCAGGCCAGAACGTACGGACACGTCGTGTCCGGCCGCCTGGCGGTGTGCGCGTGCGGCCACTCGAACTGTTCCCGGATCCTACATCGTTGACGCTTCAACGGCTTCCGTAATACTGGAGAAACATTCGCTCGAGACGGCGGTACGGCCGGGGCTCACCGGCTTCCGGGGCCGTATCCGCCCGAAAGACCGTAAGGGACGGGGGAGTCGGGCCACGCCTCGCGGTCGACGAGGCCGAGGACGAGCGCCGCGATGTTCCAGGCGTCGTCCTCTCCCCGGTGGTGACGCCCCTCCAACGGCAGCCCGGCGATGCGAAGTGCCTGAGCCATGCCCGGTTTTCTGCGCAGGCCGTGGGCCTCGGTGAAAACGGCCTTGGCGTTGGTGTGCCTCCGCTCGGCAGGGTGGCCGAACGGGTAGGCGACGCGGTCGGCCTTGCACTGGCGAACGAACTGGTGCCGGTCGTAGTCGCCCCAACTCGCCCAGGGACGCAGACCCGCGCCGTGCTCCTCCACCAGCACGCGGCATGCCTCGGCGAAGGTGACGCCCCCGTCGACCTCTGCCTGCGTGAGCCCCGTCAGCTCGGTGCAGAACGGGCTGACGGAAGACCGGTGGGGCCGCACCAGGATGCGGTGCTTGGCGATCCGCTCCCGGGCGCGCAGATCGACGACGGCGAGCCCGATCTCGATGACCTCGCTCACGGATCCGGGCGGCGGCTGCCCGTCCCAGCAGGTGGCCTCGATGTCGATGACGTTCAGCAGCCCGTCGTGGCGCTCGGAGCGGTCGTGTCTGTCCACTCGATGCACGGTAGAGGCGGGCGTGGGCGCGGTCATCCGGTTTTCGTACCGCGTGCGTGAGTCCTTGGTGCGGGGCACCCGAAGTGGCGAAGATGGTGAGCGTGCGCCGGTGTGGAGCGTCGGCCGACGGGGTGGCGGGCCCAAAGGCGCCAGCTCCGGGGCTCGGGCGACGGCGGCGGAGAGGAGCCCGTGTGAGCGCTGGGACACCGGCGGGCGGACCGGGACACAACCCGGCGGACATGGCTGACGGCACCGATCCGCGGCGGTGGAAGGCGCTGTGGGTGACTCTGGTGGCCGGGTTCATGAGCCTGCTCGACGTGACGATCGTCGCCGTGGCCCTGCCGTCCATGCAACGCGATCTGCACGCGTCGGCGCCCGCCATCCAGTGGGTCGTTTCCGGCTACGCCCTCGCGTTCGCCCTGGTCCTGGTGACCGCGGGACGGGTGGGAGACGCGATCGGCAGACGCCGTATCTTCCTCATGGCGCTCACGGCCTTCGTGGCGTGCAGCGCGGCCGCGGGCGCGGCCCCCACGATCACACTGCTGGTCGTGGCCCGACTGGCCCAGGGCGTCGCCGCGGGGTGCCTCGCCCCGCAGAACTCCGCCCTGATCCAGCAGTTGTTCCGCGGCGCCGAGCGCGGCCGGGCGTTCGGCCTCTTCGGGGCCACCGTCGGTATCTCCAGTGCCGTCGGGCCCGTCGTGGGCGGGCTCATCCTCATGCTCGCCGACGGGCCACAGGGCTGGCGATGGATCTTCTACGTCAACGTCCCGGTCGGCGCGATCGCCCTCGTACTGGGACTGCGCCTGCTGCCCAAGGTGGCCCCCGGCCGCGGCGAGCGACTCGACCTGCCGGGCGTGGCACTGCTCGGCTGCGGAGTCCTGGCCCTCATGCTGCCCCTGGTCCTGGCGGAGTCCGGCGGTGTACGGCGGCTGTGGTGGCTCTTCCTCGTGGGCATGGCCCTTCTGGTGACCTTCGCACGGTGGGAGCGGCGCGTCGCCTCGGCCCATGGCCAACCGCTGCTCGATCCCCGGCTGGTCACGGCCACCCGCGGCTACGCCGCCGGTGCCGCCATCGCCACCCTCTACTTCGTGGGCTTCAGCGGCGTATGGCTGGTGTTCGCCCTCTTCTTCCAGAACGGGGAGGGCTATTCACCCCTGCGGTCCGGGCTGGCGGTGACCCCGTTCGCCATCGGGTCGGCCGCCGCCGCGGTGGTGGCCGGACGCCTGGTGGAGCGGCTGGGCCGGCTGCTGACCGTCTGCGGACTCGTCGCCGTGGCCGTGGGGCTGGGCGGGGCCGCGTTGGTCCTGCGCCTCGGACCGGACGACACCGTGATGTGGCTCGCGGCCCCCGCCCTGTTCGTGGGCGGTCTGGGCAGCGGCTGCGTGATCTCCCCCAACGTCACCATGACCTTGCGTGAGGTGCCGGTGCGGATGGCGGGCGCGGCGGGAGGCGCACTGCAGACGGGACAGAGGCTCGGCGGAGCGATCGGCACGGCCGCCCTGCCCGGGCTGTTCTACGTGGCGCTCGGCACCGGCGACGACTACCGTTCCGCGGTCGCGGTCGCCGTGGGCTCCGGCATCGTGCCGGTGCTCTGCGCACTCGGGCTGGCGGTGCACGACTGGCTGCGCGACCGCGGTCGGCGAAAACGGCACTGCCCGCCCGAGGTGTCCCACAGCCATGCGCACGCCAGTCAGAGCTGATGCCCGGTGCCGCCGGGACCCGGCTCGCCGACGACGCGGAACGTCGCCGTTCCGAGAGTGATCACCCCGTCCGAGAGAGGTGTGCAGCGCACACCGCCCTTGCCGCGCAGGGCGCGCTGCGCACCAGGGCCGAGGGTGACGTCCATCCACGCGCACGGCCGGGCCGGACGGTTCACCGCGAACGTCACGGGCCCGGTACCGGAGTCGAGGGCGATCGTCGAGCCGACGCAGGAATCGATGTCGATGCCCCGCAGCAGGATGTTCCGGCGGGTCTGCCGGAGATCGCCGGACGGATCGATGTCCAGGGGGAGGCTCTCCGCGGCCATGATGGTGACCGCCGCGTTCCGGTGGGCGGGCCGGGCGAAGTAGCGGTCACCGACCAGCCCGAGGCCCCGGCGCACCTCCACCTCCGACACCAGCTCGTCGGCCGGAGCGGCGGCCGCCCCCTCCGAGGGGCGCCCGGCACATCGGTGTGCGGGTGACACCAGCAGCTGGACGACTTCCACCTCGGTCATGGTCTCCACCCTACGCAGCGACGTATCCCGCCTTCGCCCCGTCACGTCCGCATGAGACCCTCGAACACCCTTGACCCGAGGGCGAGGGATCTTCGATGGTTCTGTTGGAGACGCCGGCCGGCAGGCAGCCGGTCCCGTCCGGAGGGGCTCGTGGGACCGACACAGAGTGAGCGGCTGCATCGCCGGCAGAGCTGGGCGGCCAGAGGCGCCCTGGTGGCCGCGGCCTCGGCTGCGTTGCTTCCTCTCGTCCAGGGCGGTCTGAGCGGCCTCCTGCTTCTGGGCGCGGGCCTCGCGGGCCTCGCGGTCACCGTGGCCGCACTGTGGTGGGTGCTGTCCCGTCGCGGAGCGGTGCGGGCGGCAGCGATCCTGCTGGCGATCGCCACCCCGCTCGCCGTAGTGGTGCTGTTCGCAAGCCTGAACCTGCTCTGGGTGATCGCCGTCTCCGGACTGCTGTGGTTCGGGGCGGTGTGGAGCGGCCGGTACGCACTGCGCAGCACGGGCCTGCGGCCGGTACGGGTCAAGGAATACCGCACGCCGCCCCCGAAGCGCCCCTTCCTGATCCTCAACCCGCGCTCCGGCGGAGGGAAGGTCGAGAAGTTCTCCCTGCGGGAAAAGGCCGAGAGGCTCGGTGCCCGGGTCGTCGTGCTCGACCCGGAGCGGCACCAGGACGTCACCGCCCTCGCACGAGCCGCCGTGGCGGACGGAGCGGACCTCCTCGGCGTCGCGGGCGGCGACGGGACACAGGCACTGGTCGCGGCCGTGGCCGCGGAGCACGGCCTGCCGTTCCTCGTGATCTCGGCCGGTACCCGCAACCACTTCGCGATGGACCTGGGCCTCGACCGAGACGACCCCTCCACCTGCCTCGACGCCCTCACCGACGGCGTGGAACTCCGTGTGGACCTGTGCTTCGCCGACGACCGTCCGTTCGTCAACAACGCCTCGTTCGGGGCGTACGGCGTGGTCGTCCAGAGCCCGGGCTACCGCGACGACAAGGTGGGTACGGCCCTGCAGTTGCTGCCCGACCTGCTCTCCCGCCAGCGCGGTCCGCGCCTGACCGCCCGCGCCGACGGTGTCACGTTCACCGATCCGCAGGCCGTCCTGGTGAGCAACAACCCCTACCGGATCGACGACCCCTTCGGCTTCGGACGACGTCAGCGGCTCAACACCGGAAGACTGGGCGTCCTCGCGGTGAAGGTCGACAGCGCCGTCGAGGCTGCCGAACTGCTGCTGGATCCGCGAAGCTTCGGGCTGTCGACGGCTCATGAGGTGGTCATCGACGCCGACGAGCCGCAAGTGGACGTGGGTCTCGACGGCGAGGCCCTGACCCTGCCCACTCCCGTCCGCTGCCGCATCGAGCGCCGTGCCCTGCGCGTGCGGGTCCCCCGTGAACGCCCCGGCGTCCCCGACCTGCCACCCCGCCTGGACTGGCGCCGCCTGCGCAAGCTCGCGGCGGCGGTGGGCCGTACGGCGGTACCCGGCCGCTCCGGTCGTGGCCGGCGGCCTCCTCTTTGAGTCAGAAGAGGAGCCCCACAATTCCCTTGTGAATGGTGGGAGATGCGGTACCGCCATGCGCTCAGGGGTGTGCTGAGGTGGCAGCGTCAGTCGAGAGATCCGGATGTTCCACCGTCGGAAGGACCCGCACTGTGGCACGCTCCTTGACTCGTCGCCGCCTCATCGGCACCGCCGCTGCCGCGCTCGGTGGCGCAGCCCTCGCCGGGCCGTCGGCTTCCGATGCGCAGGCCGCCTCGGGCGCGTCCTGGCCCGACACGATCGCCACCCCGCCCGGCTTCCAGCCCGAGGGGATCGCCATCGGCCCCGGGGCCGTGGCCTACACGGGCTCACTGCTCGACGGCTCGATCTACGGGGTCGAACTGGCCACGGGACGCGGCCGGATCATCCGGCAGGGACAGGGGCCGATATCGGTCGGCCTGAAGGTCGATCCGTACGGCAGACTGCTCGTCGCCGGGGGCGACAGCGGTGAGGTCCGCGTCGTCGACCGGCGCGACGGCCGTCTGCTGGCATCCTGGCGGGCGCAGACCGGCACGACCTTCGTGAACGACGTCGTCGTGGGCTGCGGCGGGGCGTGGTTCACCGACTCGTTCAACGACGTCCTGTTCCACCTGCCCCTGCGCCCGTCCCTGCCGAGCGCCTCCCCGCTGCGCCGACTGCCGCTCGGCGGCGCCTGGGCGCCCACACCGCCCGGCGGAGAGTACTGGGGCGCCAACGGCATCGCACTGACCCCGGACCACCAAGCGTTGCTGGTCGTGAACGACAACGTGTCGGCGCTCTACCGTGTCGACCCACGCAGCGGACAGGCCACCGCGACCGCCCTGGACAGCGGGCCGGTCAGCAACGGCGACGGCCTCGTGGTCCACGGCCGCGCACTGTACGTCGTACGCAACTGGTCCTACGCCATCGATGTGTTCAGGCTCAGTGACGACGGCACCCGCGGAACGTTCGTCAAGCGCATCACCGACCCCCGCTTCGACGAACCCACCACGGCAGCCGTCCACGGCGACCGTCTCTACGTCGTCAACGCCCGGTTCGACTCGGACTGGTCGGACCCGACGACGTCGTCGACCGTCGTCAGCGTTCCGCTGTAGGAACCCAGAGAACCGCACACCTCGGCCGGCTCGCCGACTGAGCTGTGCCGGGTGACCATGGAGTACGGGACCGGGCCGGGGTCAGGCACTGGGAGGCTCCCGTGACGGACAGCCGTACAACCGACGTACTGATCGCGGGCGCCGGCCCGGTGGGCCTGAGCGCGGCTGCCGAGCTTCGACGGTACGGAGTGCGCTGCCGTCTCGTCGACCGGCTGCCGGCCCGGCTCCCGTATGCCAAGGCGGTCGGCATCCAGCCGCGCACGCTGGAGATCTGGGACCGGATGGGTCTGGCCCGCACCGTCCTGGAGAGCGCCGCTGTCCTGCGCGGACAGCTCACCTATGTCAACGGCCGGGAACGGGCGCGGATCGATCTCTCGCTGCCGCCCGAGGTGCCGTACGGATTCGCCGCGCTGCCGCAGTACGAGACCGAGCGCATCCTCGAGGAGTACGTCGCCGGTCTGGGAACGGTGATCGAACGCGGCACCGAACTGCTGTCGTTCACGCAGGACGAGGACGGGGTCACCGCCCGGCTGCGGACCGCCTCCGGCGCGGAGGAGGAGGTGCGGGCCGGCCATCTGATCGGCTGCGACGGAGCGCACAGCGTCGTCCGCAAGGGGCTGGGCCTCAGTTTCGAGGGCGCGGCATTCGCCGAGGAGTACATGCTGGGGGATGTCGAGGCCGACTGGGACGTGCCGCACGGATACGGCGTGCGGTCCAGCCATCGCGCCGAGGACGGCTCCACGGACGATGTGCTGGTCTGCATCCCGCTGCCCGGCAGGGGCCGCTACCGCATGTCGATGCTGGTCCCGCCCGAACTCTCCACACGGGCGACCGGCCGGGGAGCCGAGCAGGGTGACGGTGTGGCGCACGGCCTGGAGGGCGGCCGTGCCCCGCAGCTGTCGCACCTCCAGGCCGTCGTCGACCGCCTCGCGCCCAGGCCGGCCGTCCTCTCCCGGTTGCGCTGGTCCTCCGTCTTCCGAATCAGTCACCGCATCGTCGACCGCTACGCCGACGGACGTGTCTTCGTCGCGGGCGACGCCGCCCACATCCACCCGCCCACCGGTGCCCAGGGCATGAACACCGGCATTCAGGACGCCTGCAACCTGGCCTGGAAACTCGCGCTCGTCGTGCGCGGGGAGGCCGGGCCTGCCCTGCTCGCCAGCTACGACGCCGAGCGCCGCCCGGTCGGGGAGGAGGTCGTCGGCCGGACGGTGCGGCACGCCACGCGCGGCATGGAGGCGGATCCCGACGACCCGCGGACCCTGATGCTCCGCGAGGCCCAGCTGCTCGTCGGCTACCGGGGCGGCCCGCTCTCCGGCACGCCGTACGGCCCGCCCGACGCGCCCCAGCCCGGCGACCGGGCCCCCGACTGCGCCGGGCTGACCGCCCCCGTGGCCGCCTACCCGTTGCGCCTCCTCGACGTCCTGCGCGGGCGCACAGGACACGTGGTGCTGCTGTACGCGGCCCACCTCGCGGACCTGGCCCAGGCCGCCCGCACGCCCCCCGGGACCGCTGTTCGGACCGTCGCCGTGCTCGCCCGCGAAGCCGCTCCGAGCGCCGCCGACATCCTCGCCGTCCCCGCCTACCGGGACGCCGCCGGGGAGTTCGCCCGGCTCTACCGCCCCGAAGGGCCCACCGGCTTCGTCGTACGCCCGGACGGCTACCTCGCCGCACGCTTCCCCCTCACCGGTATCGCGGAGGCCCTGTCCGGCCACCTCACGACGTTGGTACCGGGGTGAGCCGCCCGCCTCCGAGTCACCCGGCGTTCACGTCCGTGCCGCAGGCGATCAGCAGGGCGACGTCGTCGTGGTCCTCGGGGTGCCGGAGCGTGTGGAGGAGCCGGTCGCAGGTTTCCTCCAAGGGGGCGCGTGGGGTGTCGAGGAGGTGGAGGAGGGTGTCTAGGCGCGCGTCGAGGGGGTCTTGGCGGGTTTCGACCAGACCGTCGGTGTAGAGGACCAGCTGGTCGCCGGGGCCGAAGGCGATGGTGGTGGTTTCGAAGGGGACGCCGCCGACGCCGAGTGGGGTGCCCGTCGGCAGGGTGAGAAGACGCGGCGGCCGGCCGTCGGCGACGAGGACGGGGGGCAGGTGGCCGGCGTTGGCGATGTGGCATTCGCCGCGGTGCGGGTCGTAGGCGGCGTAGATGCAGGTGGCGATGTACTGCTCCAGGCGCGATGTGGTCGTGTCGAGGTGCTGCAGGACCTGGGCGGGCTCGAGGTCCAGGTCGGCGAAGGCGGTCGTGGCGGTGCGCAGGCGGCCCATGGCGGCGGCGGCCTCGATGCCGCTGCCCATGACGTCGCCCACGACGAGGGCGGTCTTGTCGCCGTCGAGAGGGAGCACGTCGTACCAGTCGCCGCCGACCTCGTAGGCGGCCTGTGCGGGCAGGTAGCGGGAGGCGACCTGCAGGCCGGGCAGGCGGGGCGGGGGGTCGGGGAGCAGGCTGCGCTGCAGGGTCTCGGCGGCGTTGCGCACGCTCTGGTGCGCTCGGGCGTTGTCGATGCACACCGCGGCGCGGGAGGCCAGTTCGGTGGCGATGGCGAGGTCGTCCTCGTCGAAGGGCCGTGGATCGCGGGCGCGGGTGAGGCCCATGAAGCCGAGGACGGTGCCGCGTGCGGTGAGGGGGACGGCCATGTAGGAGTGCGCGCCGGCGCGGGCCAGCAGCGTGGCACCGTGCTCGTCGCGGGCGATGGCCGTCAGGTCGTTTCCGTCGGCGTGGCCGACCAGGATGGGCCGTCCGGTGCGCACGCACCGGGAGGCCAGGCGGTCGGCGTCGTAGGCGGCGACGTGGCCGGGAGGATCGGTGGCGAGGGCGGCGTCGGTGCGGTAGGCGGCCTTCACCGCGAGGGCGCGGAAGAGCGTCGGGCCCTCGCGGGAGGCGGGCTGGCGCTCGGCAAGCACGGAGTCGAGGACGTCGACGGCGACCACGTCGCCGAAGGCGGGAACGGTGACCTCGGCCAGCTCCCGGGCCGTCTGTCCCACCTCCAGGGTGGTGCCGATGCGGGCGGAGCCGTCGGCGATCAGGGCCAGACGCCGGCGTGTCTCGGTGGCTTCCAGAGCCGAGTGGTAGCGCTCGGTGACGTCCACGGCAAGTTCGGCCACGCCGAGCACACGCCCCTGAGTGTCCTCCAGCCGGTAGACCGAGACGGACCAGGCGTGCTTGTGGTCGGGGTCCGCCTCGCTGCGGCCGACGACGGGGGACCGGTCGACCAGTGGGACCCCGGTCTTGAGGACCTGCCGCATCGCGGCCTCGACCTCCGCGAACTCGGGAGCGCTCATGACGTCGCGATAGGGGCGGGCCAGATGCTCCGCGGCGGGAAGACCGTGGATGCGCTCGAGCGCGGGGTTGACGGCGACGTACCTGAGGTCGGTGTCGAAGATCGCCACGCCGATGGGGGACTGGGAGATCAGCCGTGTCGACAGGGCGACGTCCCGCTCCAGCTCCCGCAGTGTGCGGGAGTCGATGCCGAGCCCGAGGGCGTAGAACTCGCCGCGGTCGTTCTGCAGCCGCATGCTGCGCAGTTCCACCAGCCGTGTGCTGCCGTCCTTGCAGCGGATGGGGAAGGTGCCCGCCCAGCTCCGGCCGGTCTCCATGACCCCGCCGAACGTCTTGATCACCCAGTCCCAGTGCTCCTTGTGCACCATCAGTCGCACTGCGTACTGTCCGAGGGCTTCCGCGGAGGTGTAGCCGTACAGCTCCTCGGCCTGCGGGCTCCACAGCACGATCCGTCCGTCCGCGTCCAGCAGCACCGCTGTGACGCCGAGGAGGTCCAGCAGCCCGCTCGGCTGGGAGGGCACGCCCTGCGGCGGACCGGAGTCCGGTCGGCCGACGGCCGTGGGAGGCGGTTCGGCTCTTGCCATCACGGACCCTCCTTTCACGGCTCGCTCAGGTCCGCGGTCGCCTCGGTTTCCACGTCCCCCGGGACCACCGGATCACACACTCCTGCCCAGGTGGCTTACGGATGGCTTCGCCGTTGGTGACAAGGGCGCCACCGGTTGCTGAGTTCTTGTGAGCACGGCCCGATCGGGCGGTTCTCGCGGCCGTACGGTCCCGGCTATGAACACGAGTCGCAGCGGAGGAAGAACGTGGCGCAGCGTCGCGCTGGCGGTGCTGCTGACCACCGGGGCGCTCACTGCGGCCGCCCCGCAGGCACCACGCGAGAGCGCGCGGACCGAGACGGCCGTGGCGTCGTCGAGTCCGGTCGCCGGGGTGAGCGAATCGGTGGTGCGGGTCAAGGTGCCGCTGCCGGCCTCCTTCGGAGACCGTCCGGCGGCGTGCGACTGGCTGTCGTACCTGCGCTACCGCGCCACCGACGGGCCAGAGGCGTCGGCCGACGCCGACCGGATCCTCGTCGCCCAGCCGGGCATCCTGGAGGGAGCCGGAGCGTTCGACAGCGTCGCCCGCAACACCGTGGCGCGCGCCGCCGAGCAGGGCCGGCACATCGAGTTCTGGGCGCTGGACCGGCGCTCCAACTGCCTGGAGGACCGCACCGGCATCGCCTCCGGGGACCAGCACACCGCCGTCGACTACTACTACCGTGGCAAGCAGGTCGAGGGCCGCACCTTCCCCGGGTTCGTCGGCAACGACCGGCTGGGGTGGATGGCGAGGCTGGGTATCGGGCAGACGGTCCGGGACCAGTACGACCTGCTCGCCGCCGAGTTGCCCGACCAGGGGCTGCGCAAGCGGAAGGTGCTGTGTGGCGGGCACTCGCTGGGCGGCGTGATCACCGGGTACTTCGCCGCCGCCGACTTCGACGGCGACCGCGCCACCACGACCGACGCCGGACACAACCAGTGCGCCGGCTACTTCGCCCTCGACACCACCGTCTCCACCTCGCTCGGCGATCTGAGCGGCAGCATCCCGGACGACACCGACCTGCCCGACGTGGGCCTCGGTTACGGTGTCGTGCAGGCCGGCCTCGACAGCGGAGTGCTGTCGCGCTCCCTGTCCGCCCCCGTCCTGCTCGATCCCGAGACCATGACCCTGCTGGCCATCGCGGGCCTGGGCGCCGTGCGCGACCCGGACGGCGAGGCCGACCTGCCGGGCTACCTGCCCTCCAACACCAACATCGAGGCGACCAACCGCTTCCTGTTCTCCAAGGACACCGCCACCTTCCTCACCGGCTCACCCGCGGTGAAGGACTTCCGGCTCACCAACGCGGCAGTGCTCGGAGCCCTGTTGGACGACAACTCGGTTCCGCTGGCGTTCCTGCAGAGCAGTGTCGGCTTCTTCGACGGCGGGCCGATCGCCGACAAGAACTTCCCCGCCGCCAACGGCAGTGCGCAGCAGCCGGGGCTGTTCGGCGTCGAGTACAAGGCCATCCCGGACCGGCCGCACGGGCCGCTGTACACGTGGCGCAATTACGACCGTGTCGGCGATCCCGACGACCCCGGTCACCGGTCGGCCGACGGGACGCCGTTCACCGCTGCCGGCAAGGAGGTCACCGACGTACAGGAGCTGGCCCGCAGCCTGGCCGAGCAGCCGCTGGACTTCACCGAGCAGTATTTCCCGACCAAGCTGGTCACCGACCTCGAACTGGCGGGATCACCGCAGGTGAAACAGCTCGTCGTGCATCCGGAGGGGCTCACCGCCAACCCGACGCTCACGGTGCTCGCGGGCGACGGACTGCTGGCGGGGCGCATCCCGGCCGATCTGCACCCCGTGGTCGCCGATGGCTACCAGCACCTCGACGTGCTGACCGCGGCGGCCGTGCAGAACGACGGCCGGCCCGAGCCCGTCTCCACCAGCCTCGCCGGGTTCGCCCGTTCACCGCAGTAACCGACCCCGCATGGCGAAGCGCCCGGGAGGATCCACTCCTCCCGGGCGCCGCCGCTTGCCGCTCAGACCTTGCCCGCGGCGAAGGCGGCCGCCGCGTCCGCGTCGGCGGTGTAGCCGAGGTGCGCGAGGACGTCGCCCCCGCCGTTCTCACAGATGGGGTCGCCCTTGGCGCAGAAGTCGATGGTGCGGCTCTGGTAGGTACCGGTGACGCTCTTGCCGAGGGCCCGGATCGGATTGCCGAACAGCAGCACCGCGGCGACCCTCGGTTCCAGCGCCGCGGGAATCGTGGCCACGATGGGGCTGCCGACGACCGCGCCGTCGCTGCTGATTCCGATGGAGTTGTCGACGACGTTCGCGCCCTGCGAATAGCCGACGAGAATGAACCGCTGGTTCGGGCAGGCGGACGCCTGGCTCCTGACGTGGTTCACCAGGTCCGCGTTGCCCTGCGCCGCCGAGGTGAGGGAAAGGTCCGCGGGATAGTTCACCTTGTAGCTGGACAGGTTCTTGCCCGTCAGTTTCTTCTGCAGGGCGGAATACACCGGGTCGCCGACGATCGCGCCGAGCGTCCCCGGCTCGAAGGTGCCGCGGGCGGCGACGACGTCGATGTCCGTGCAGGCGGCGGCGGTTGCCGTGGGTGCCGAGAGAGTGCCCAGTCCGGCCCCGCCGGCCAGCGAGAGCGCGGCGAGGCACAAGCGGATACGCATGGGGATCCTTTGCGGTTCGGACGCATGATGCGCCTGCGGAAAAGGACGATCCCGAACGTATTCGCGTTTCCTGACGGGGTGTTATGGGCGGGAATTCAGAAGTTCCTCGTTTTTTGTTGCCGACGTGAGCCTGTGATATTCAGGGGAAAGCTATTACGTGGTGAGTGTTTCCTGGTCCCGCAATGCTTCGGCGCGCAGGGCCAGAATGAGGTCCAGACGGATGCCGGGGTCGTGCAGGGCGTCGCCGAAGAGCTTTTCCAGCTGGCGCAGCCGGTAGCGGACCGTCTGCGGGTGGATGTGGAGCCGGGCGGCGACATCGGGCACGTTGCTGCCGCTGAGCAGCCAGGCCAGCAGTGTCTCGGCGAGCCGGGCGCGCTGCCCCTCGGAGACCGCGTCGAGCGGGGCGAGGGCGTGTGACTGCAGCTGGGCGAGGAGCGGTTCGTCGCTGTGCAGCAGCAGGGTCGACAGGTGGTCGGCGCACCGCACCACACCCTGCCGGGGCAGGATCCCGCGCCCCATCAGCCCCAGGGCACGGACGGCCCAGCGCAGCGACTGCGCGGCCGCGGTGAGCGGGACCGTCGGGCCGACAGCGGCCGGCCGGCCGCGCAGGGCGAGGGCGAACGCCCGTCCGCCGAAGCGGCCCGAGCCGTCCGGATCGGGGACCAGCATTCGCGGTGGCCGTGACTCCATGTCCACGAGCGCGCCTGCCCCCACCAGGGGCCGGTCCTCGTCGCGTTGATCCGGGGTGGCTGCGAGCGCCACGACGGCGACGTGCCGCGGCACCGACCAGCGGGCGCCGTGCGCCAGGTCCTGCACGGTCTCCAGGGACACCGGCCCGTCGCCCAGCAGCAGGTCGAGCAGGCGCCCGCGGCGCCGCTCCAGCTCGTCCGTGCTGCGCAGCTGCGCCTCCGCATAACCGGCCGCCGCCGCCTCGGCCACCTCGTGCACGGTCCGGAACGCGAGCTCGCCCAGCGCGGCCACGACCGTGGAGTCCAGCCCGAGTTCCTCCGCAGTACGGCCCATCAGCCGCCAGGCGTGCAGCCCGCCGATGCGCACTGCCGACTGCAGTGCGTCCAGGCTGCGGCCCTCCAGGGCCTCGCCGCGCCCGAGTTCGTAGTACGTCGCCGCGATCGCGTCGCCCTGGCCGCGCGGGTCGGCGATGTGGTCGACGAACAGGGTCAGCGCCATCACCACCCCGGCTCGGAGGTTGCGGCGGTAGGTCCCGTCGGCCGGGCGCGCGTACTCGGGAACCTGTCTGCGGACCTCCTCCTCCACCTCGTCGGCGACCTCCTCGAGCCGGGCGCGCAGCAACTCGGCCAGATCGGGCGGAACATGGGGGACTGCCGTGCCGGTGGGCACGCCGTGGGGGGTGGGGACGGCCATCGCGGACACTCCTTTCACCCGGAACCGGCTCACCCCCGCACTGTTTCCCGTGGGGCGAGCGGGATGTCCTGTGTTGGACGGTCGGCTCTTGCGCTCCGTTCCGTGCCCCGACGGCACCGACATCACTCCGGCAGTCCCAGCGCACCGGCGAGCATCGGCCAGGACGCGGTGAACTCCCGCTTCCAGTACTCCCAGCTGTGCCCTCCGCCCGCGTAGTAGTGGGCGGTCACCGGGATCCGCAGCCGGGCGAGGGTGCCGGTGAAGCTGTGCGCGGAGAGCCACAGGGCGCTCTCCAGCGCCTCGGGGAGCCAGTCACCGGTGCCGCCGGCCACCCCGCTGCCGCCGGAGACGTACAGGTCGGTGCCCCGTAGCCCTTCCGCGCGGGCCCGTGGATTGAAGTCGCGCCAGGTGAGGAGGTTCAGGACGGGATTGCCCCAGAGGGAGAGGGGCGCCAGGTTCTCGCGGGCCACGATGGCGTCCATGAGGGTGGGCACGCCGGGTGCGGTGGTGTCGAGGATGCCGCTGTAGGAGGCCGCCGCGGTGAACATGCCCGGGTGGCGTGCCGCGTGTGCCATGGCGCCGTATCCGCCGGTGGAGACCCCGGCCACGGCCCGGACGCCGGAGGCCCGGTAGTCGCGTGCGAGCAGTGCCGGGACTTCCTGCAGCTGGAAGGCTTCGTAGTTCGGGCCGCTGCGCCACGCGGTGGGAATGCCGGTGGGACCGGCGTCCGGCATCGCCACGATCAGGTCCCGGCCCGCGGTGAAGGCCTCGATGTCCGTCTCCCGGGTCCAGGACGTGTAGTCGTCGTGGGCGCCGTGCAGCAGGTAGAGGACGGGGTAGGTCCGCCCGGGCCGGGTGTCGAAGGACGACGGCAGGATCAGCCGCACCGGCGCGCTGCGGCCCAGGGCGGCGGAGGACACCGACACGTCGATGGTGCGCGGTCCGAGCCGGGTCGCAGCCCGGGCACGGCCGGTGGCGGCCGTGGCCCCGAACAGGACGGCCAACGAGGCGGCCGCCGCGGCCTTGGTGACGGTGCGTCGGGACACTGCGGGGGTGCGGGGGGACATGGCGGCTCCTCGTGATCCGGATTCAGTGGCTCTGCTCGGCGGCCTCCCGCCGCAGATGGGCGGCGATCCCGTCGACGTGCGGCGGGTCGAGCAGCGACAGATGGTGGCCCGCGACCGGTACGACCGTCAGACGCGGGCACACCTCGTCCCAGCCCAGCGCCTCGTCGTCGCGCTCGTACGCCGGGTCGCGCACGGTGTGCGGAGCGGGCTCGGTGGCCCGGTACAGGACCACCCGGCCCTCGTAGCGGGCCGGATCGTGGGCCTCGCCGATCCGCATGTCCAGGTAGGAGGCGCGCTGGTGCTCCAGGGCGGCGGGCGGTACGTCGGCGGCCTCGCGCAGGGCCCGCAGCACGGTGTCGATGCGTGCGCCGTCGTCGTCCGTCGCGACGAGGTCGTCGTACGGCAGCTGCAGCCGGACCCCGTAGGCGTCGGCGACGTGGTGGGCGAAGCCCGTGAAGTGGGCGCGGATCCTCTCGGCCGGTGTGCGGCCGGGCCGGGGGAGGGGCCGTACGGAGTCGATGAGCACCACCAGCTCCACCTCCCGCCCCGCGGCGGTGAGTTGGCGTGCCGTTTCCTGGGCGACGAAGCCGCCGAAGGACCAACCACCCAGCAGACAGGGCCCGTCGGGGTGGGCGGCGGCGACGGTCTCGGCGTAGCGGCGCGCCTTCTCCGTCACCGTGCGGGCGTCTTCGAGCCGCTCCAGTCCGTACACCGGCCGTTGGTCGCCGAGCCGTTCGGCGAGTGCGCGGTAGACGTCGCTCGTGCCACCGGCGGCGTGCACGAGGAAGAGCGGGGCCTGGGATCCGGTGACGCACAGCGGCCGTAAAGGAGAGGCTTCTGTGGGGAGCGCCTGCCGGACGCGGTCGGCCGCATCCTCCACCGTGGCGGCCCCGAGCAGGTCGCGCAGGGGCACCTCGATACGGAACTCGCGCTGCAGGGCGGTGCGGATGCGGACGGCCATCAGCGAGTCCAGGCCGAGGTCGGCCAGGGCGGTGGCGGGAGTGACGCGGCTGCGTGGGTGGCCCGTGACGGCGGCGAGGTGGTGACACAGGCGGGCGGAGAGCGAGGTGTCCTCGGGCGTGACGGGCTTCTCCGCGGGCGCCGGTGGTGGTTTCGCGGCGGCCGCACGCCCGTCCGTCCACCAGTGGCGGACGTGCCGCCAGCGTGGCGTGGGCAGGTCGACGACGCGACCGGACGGCACCGGCAGACGCAGGCCACCGGCGTACAGGGTGCCGACCTGGGCCAGGAACGCGGCGGAGCCGTCGGCGTCGCGGCGCAGCGTGCCCAGGGCGAGCGCGTCGGGCGCGGTGACGGCGATGGCGCGGGTCAGCACGGGGTGCGGCGAGATCTCCACGAAGGCGCTGTGTCCGTCGGCCGCGGCCGCTGCGACGGCCCGGTCCAGGCGCACGGGACGCCGCAGGTTCGCGGCCCAGTGGGCGGCGTCGAAGACGCACTCGCCGCGGGGGTCGTCGAGGACGGTCGAGTAGACGGGCACGCGCGGCCGTCCGCCCCGGACATCGGCCAAGGCATCCATCAACTCCGGCAGCAGGGCGTCGACTTGGGGAGAGTGACCGGCACCCATCACCCGCATGGCCCGGGCGGCCCGGCCCTCCTCCTCCAGCCGTCGTACGAGCCGGGCCACCTCCGGCTCCTCGCCGGTGACCACCTTCTGGCCGGGTGAGGAGTGCACGGCGACGTGCACGCCGGGGAAGTCCCGTCGCAGGGCGCCGAGTTCGCCGTCCTCGAGGTCGACCACCGCCATGGCGCCACCGTGCAGCCGGCTCAGCAACCGGGCCCGTACCGCGACGACCCGGGCCGCGCCGGACACGTCCAGGGCGCCCGCGCACACCGCGGCGGCCACTTCGCCCAGGGAGTGGCCGATGACGGCTGCGGGTTCGACGCCGTGCGCGCGCCACAGCTCGGCCAGCGCGACCTGGAGGCCGAACAGGACGGGCTGGGCGACCTCCAGTTGGTCGAGGTCTCCTGCGGACGCCAGATGGTCGTACAGGGACAGTCCGCACTCCGTGGCGAGCTGCGCGTCGACCTTCTCCACGGCGGCGGCGAAGGCGGGTTCCTCGGCCAGCAGGCGACGCCCCATTCCGGCCCACTGGCTGCCGTACCCGGAGAAGACCCACACCGGGCCGCGCCCGACGCGATCGCGGTCGCCGGTCACGACCCGCGGGTGGCTGCGGCCTTGCGCCAACACGCCCAGGGCGTCGGTGAGTTCGTCGTGGTCGCGGGCGGCGACGGCGGCGCGCACGGGTCCGCGACCGGCCCGCCCGGCGAGCGTGCGCGCCACGTCGGCGGGGTGCGCGGCGCTTCCCCGGGGCGTACGGAGCCAGTCGGCGAGCCGGGCCGCGGTGTCCCGGAGGCGTTCGGTGTCGATGTCGGAGAGGAGGTGGAGGCGGGCGGCCGGCTCCTCTCCCGGAGGCGGCGCCAGGACCGAGGGGCGCCATTCCTCCAGCACCGCATGGGCGTTGGTACCACCGAAGCCGAATCCGGAGACCCCGGCGGCGGCCGTGCCGCCGTAGCGCGGCCACGGTTCGGGCTCGGTCACGACCCGCAGCCGTACGTCGTCCAGGGCGCTGCCCTCGGCGCAGTGCAGGGACGGGGGGATGGCGTCGTGGTGCAGGGCGAGCACGGTCTTCACCAGCCCCGCGATGCCCGCGGCGCTCTCCAGGTGGCCGAGGTTGCCTTTGACGGAGCCGAGGAGCAGCGGCTGGTCGGGGTCGCGGCCGGGGCCGAGGACCGCGCCGAGCGCGCCCGCCTCGATCGGGTCACCGAGCGGGGTGCCGGTGCCGTGTGCTTCGACGTAGTCGATGTGCGCCGGGGTGAGCCCGGCCCGCGCGTAGGCGGACGTCAGAAGCGCCTGCTGGGCCGCGGGGTTGGGCGCCAGGAGGCCGTTGGAGCGGCCGTCGGAGTTGACGGCGGTGGCGCGGATGACGGCGAGGACGCGGTCGCCGTCCCGCTCGGCGTCGGCGAGCCGCTTCAGGAGCACGGCCGCGCAACCCTCGCCGCGCCCGATGCCGTCCGCCGCCGCCGAGAACGGCTTGCACCGCCCGTCCGGCGCGAGAGCACCCGCCCGCCGGAACGCGACCGTGACGGCCGGGGAGAGCAGCAGGTTGACCCCGGCGGCGATCGCCGCGTCGCTCTCGCCCGTGCGCAGGCTGACACAGGCGTGGTGCACGGCGACCAGCGAGGAGGAACACGCGGTGTCGACGGCCATGCTCGGTCCGCGGGCATCCAGCACGTAGGACAGGCGGCCCGCGGTGACCGAGAGCGCGGCACCGGCCGGGGCCCATGGATCGACGGCGCCCGCGTCGGCGCCGGTGAGCTGCCCGTATTCGGGCGCGGAGACGCCGACGAAGATGCCGGTGGACGTGCCGGCGAGGGAGGCGGCCGGGACGGCGGCGTGCTCGAGGGCCTCGTGGACGACCTCGAGGAGCATGCGCTGCTGCGGGTCCATGACCGCGGCCTCGCGCGGGCTGATGCGGAAGAAGTCCGCGTCGAACCCGGCGATGTCGTCGAGGTAGCCGCCGTACGGGGGCGTGTCGGCGGGCGGGAAGGCGGTGAAGTCGCGCCACCGGTCCTCGGGGACCCGCCGGACGGCGTCGACGCCGTCGCTCAGCAGCCGCCAGTAGTCGTCCGGTCCGTGGACGCCCCCGGGCAGCCGGCAGCCGACGCCGATGACCGCGACGGGCTCGCCGGACGGTCGCGGAGCCGGCGGGAGAGCGGGGCTCTGCGCCGGCGGGGGAGCGGGGGCCTGCGCCGTCGGGTCGCACAGGTGCGCCACCAGGGCGTCGCCGGTGGGTGCCTCCCACAACAACGTCGCCGGCAGCTCCCGGCCCATCGCGTGGGACAGCTCTCCGGCCAGGACGACCGCGTCCCGCGAGGACATGCCGAGGTCCGCCAGCGGCCGGTCCATCGGGACGTCCTCGACGGCCGTGCCGCTCCAGACGGCCACCCGCTCGGCGATCAGACGGCGCAGCGCGCTCGCGTCGACGGCCCTCATCCCGCGCTCTCCGCCGCGTAGGCGCCCGCCAGATAGCGTTCTCGGGTCAGTGCCCGAGACACCTTGCCGCTGGAGGTACGGGGCACGGTGCCCGGCGGGACCAGGACGACGTCGGCGAGCCCGAGTCCGTGCCGGGAGGAGACGGCCGCGCGCACGGCCCGCCCGAGGTCCGGTACGTCGATCTCGGCCAGGCTGGTGGACCGCACGTGCTCCGCCACGACGACCACCCGCTCACCCGAGCCGCCCGGCACACCGAAGGCGGCGAGGCGGTCGCGCCGAACGGCCGGATGGGCGTCCTGGGCCGTGGCCTCCACGTCCTGCGGATAGTGGTTGCGGCCGTCGACGACGATCAGGTCCTTCAGCCGGCCGGTGACGATCAACTGCCCTTCCAGCACGGTCCCCAGGTCACCCGTGCGCAGCCAGCCACCGGGCGTTTCCCGGGCGTCG
Source organism: Streptomyces sp. HUAS ZL42 (assembly GCF_040782645.1). GTDB lineage: Bacteria > Actinomycetota > Actinomycetes > Streptomycetales > Streptomycetaceae > Streptomyces. The sequence goes on along the minus strand of NZ_CP160403.1, from coordinate 1,074,493 downwards.
GCGAACCTGGCGCCGAAGACGCGCCGGGTGTGCTGTTCCCGGTTCCAGTAGCCGCGCCCCACGTTGGGCCCCTGCACCCAGATCTCGCCGATCTCCCCCTCGGACAGCAAGGCGCGGGAGGCGGGATCGGCGATGCGGACCCGCTGGCCCGCCGGAGTCCCGCAGCCGGCCAGCAGCACGGCCCGGGGATCGTCGGGACGAGCCGGGAGTGCCTTGCCGGCGGCCAGGGCGTCGCGGTCGAGGGCGAACCGCCGTAACGGCTCCCCGGGTCGTGCGGCGCTGACGAAGACGGTGGCCTCGGCGAGCCCGTACGACGGGCAGTGGGTCTCCGCGGCGAGCCCCTGCGCGGCGAAGGCGGCGTGGAAACGGTCGGACGTGCCGGGGCGGACCGGCTCGCTGCCGTTGATCAGTGCGGCGACGCCGTCCAGCCGCACGTCCGCCTTCTGGATGTCGGTCACGGCCGACGCGCAGTAGTCGTAGGCGAAGTTGGGCGCGGCACTCACCGCGCGCGGATGCGTGGCGAGCAGCCGCAGCCAGCGCACGGGCTCGTGCAGGAACGCCACCGGATCCATGAGCACCGACAGCAGACCCCGTACGACCGGGGCGGCGACGCTCAGGACGAGTCCCATGTCGTGGTAGAGCGGCAGCCAGCCCACGCATGTCACCGGATGCGCGTCGGCACCGTAGGCGGTCAGCGCCTGACGGGCGTTGGCGACGACGTTGGCGTGGGTGATCGCCACGCCCGCCGGGGTGCGGGTCGAGCCGGAGGTGTACTGCAGGTAGGCGATCGTCGTCTCGTCCGGCGTGACAGGCGGCCGGTCCCCGGCGGCGGCGTCGGGCACCCGGTCCGCGACGACGATCCGCACGGGGGTGCCGGCGCAGAAGTCCCGTACCTCGTCGAGGAAACGGCTCGTCGTCACGACGACCGCCGGACGGGCGTCGGCCAGGACGGCCGACAGCCGGCCGTCGTGCCCGGGCAGGCCGGGCGGATACAGCGGTACGGCGACCAGACCGGCGGCCGGTGCCGCGAGGAAGGCGGTCACGTACTCCATGCCCTGCGGGCACAGCAGCGCGACCCGTGATCCGGGCTCGGCCTCCTCGGCCAGCCGGGCGGCCAGGGCCTGCACCCGCGCGTCCACGCGCCGCCAGGTCAGGGTGCGGTGGACTCCCCGCGATTGCGGGGCCGGATGGTCGACGAAGGTGAACGCCCGGCGGTCGGGGGCGGTTTCGGCCCAGTGCCGCACGTACTCCGGCAGGGTTCGGTACGCGGGCGCGAGCGGGGGGCGGCGGCTGTCCATCGGGGATGGCTCCTCACATCGCGGAACGGGCTTGCGGGGTCACAGCGGTGGGGTAGGGCTCGGGGCGTCTTCAGAGCGGGATGTTGCCGTGCCGGCGCTCCGGCATCGGGGCACGCTTGCCGCGCAGCGCACGCAGGGCGCGGCAGACATGGGTACGGGTGTCACGCGGGGCGATGACGGCGTCGACGTATCCCCGCTCGGCGGCGAGATAGGGGGTGCCGTGGGTGCTCTCGTACGCGGCGATCAGGCGGGCGCGCAGCTCCTCGGGATCGGAGGCGGCGGCGAGTTCACGCCGGTGCAGCACCCCGACCGCGCCCTCGGCGCCCATGACCGCGATACGGGCGGTGGGCCAGGCGAGGTTGATGTCGGCGCCCAGGTGCTTGGAGCCCATCACCGCGTACCCGCCCCCGTACGCCTTGCGTACCACCACGGTGACCTTCGGGACGGTCGCCTCGGCATAGGCGTACAGCAGTTTGGCCCCGCGCCGGATGATGCCGGCCTGCTCCTGGCGGACGCCGGACAGATAGCCCGGGACGTCGGCGAAGGTGAGCAGCGGAATGCCGAACGCGTCGCAGAACCGCACGAAGCGCGCCGCCTTCTCGGAGGCGTCGATGTCGAGGACACCGGCGGCGCGCAGCGGCTGGTTGGCGACGACACCGACGGAGCAGCCCTCCACACGGGCCAGCGCGCAGATGATGTTCGGGGCGAACAGCTCCTGGACCTCCAGCAGTTCGCCGTCGTCGACGACCGCGTGCAGGATGTCGCGCATGTCGTAGGCCTGACCGAGCCGGTCCGGGACGACGTGGTCGAGCGGACGGCCGTCGGGGACGGCCGTCGGCGGGGCGTACTGCGGGGGGCGCTCGAGGTTGTTCGGGGGAAGGTACGACAGCAGGTCGCGTACGGTGTCGAGGGCGTCCTCCTCGTCGGCGGCCAGGAAGTGGGCGTTGCCGTTCACGGTGTTGCTGGTGCGGGCACCGCCCAGCTCCTCGGCGCTGGTGCGCTCGCCGGTCACCGCCTCGATGACGTCGGGACCGGTGACGAACATGTGCGAGGCGCCGTCCACCATCACGGTGAAGTCGGTGATGGCCGGCGAGTACGCCGCCCCACCCGCGCACGGCCCCAGGACGACCGAGATCTGCGGGATCACGCCGGACGCCTGCACGTTGCGGCGCACCAGCTCGGCATAGAGGGCGAGCGAGGCGACACCCTCCTGGATGCGGGCGCCACCGCCGTCATTGAGCCCGATGACCGGGCAGCCGGTCCTGAGGGCCAGGTCCATCAGCGCGACGGTCTTCTCACCGAAGGCCTCGCCCATGCTGCCGCCGAAGACCGTGGAGTCCTGGGCGAACACGCAGACCGGGCGGCCGTCGACCGTGCCGTGCCCGGTGACCACCCCGTCGCCGTAAGGGCGACGGGCGCCGTCCGCGGCGGGTCTGGCCCGCACGAACAGGCCGGTCTCGGTGAAGGAGCCCGGGTCCAGGAGCCGTTCGATCCGCTCCCGCGCGCCGAACTCCCCACGTCTTCTCGGCCCGCCCGGAGCCACCGCCTGTGCTCTGCGGACCTCCAGGTCGGCGATGCGGTCGACCGTGCGGTCGAACGCGCGAGCCGCAGTCTGCTTCGTCCGTGATGTTGTCGCCTCTCGCGCCACAGCCACCTCCGAAGGGGCTTTCGAATATGGCAGTGGGGGAGGCGTGAAGCGGGAGGGTCGCCGTTCTCTTTGCGGGAGTTGAGTCCTGAGAGGGGTGGGATTCGTGCCGACGTGACAAGGGGGCGTCGGCCGGTGTCGCGTGAGGTCGCCCAGTGGTAATGGCGGCGCTTTGTTCAGTCGGGGATGCGCAGCAGCAGCTTGCCCGTGGACGTGCGTCCGCCCATGAGCCGGTGGGCCTCGGCCGCGTCCGACAGTGCGAACTCCGCGGTGACCGGAAGGCTGACGGTCCCGTCGGTGACTGTGCGGAAGGCACGCTCGGCGAGGGCGCGCAGTGCCTCGGGGGCCGTCTGGGCGAGGGCCAGGATGGAGAAGCCCCCGACCGAGCGGCCGTGCGCGTAGAGCTCGGGCTGTCCCACGTGCCAGGGCTCGGCCCCGCTCGCGTTGCCGAACGAGACCAGGCGGCCGTAGACGGCGAGCGTGTCGAGGCCGCGACGGAGGGTGTCGCCGCCGACCGGGTCGAGCACCAGGTCGACGCCCCTGCCGCCGGTGGCGCGGCGGGCGTCGTCGGCGAAGGTGTCGGTGGTGAACACCTCGTCGTAGCCGTGCTTGAGCGCGTACTCGGCCTTGGCCGTGGAGGAGACCACGCCGTACACCGCGCCGGCGCCCGCCGCCCGGGCCAGCTGCCCGGCCACCGTGCCGATGCCGCCCGCGGCGCCGTGCACCAGGACACTCTCTCCGGCCTTGAGCCGCCCCACCTCGTGGAGCAGGGCGTGCGCGGTCGGCAGCACGGTGGGGAGCGTGGCCGCGGTGCGCAGGTCGAGGCCGTCGGGGAGCGGGAAGACGGTGGCGGTCTCGGTGACGACCACCTCCGCATACGCGCCGCCGTTGACGAGGGCGGCGACTTCCTGCCCGGGGTGCAGCCCCTCGACGCCCTGGCCGACGGCCCGGATCCGTCCGGAGACCTCCAGGCCGGGGCGGAAGGGCAGTGACTCCACCCGGTAGCCCTCGGCGCGGGCCTTGAGGTCGGCGAAGTTCACGCCGGCGTAGGTGGCGTCGATGGTGACCTGGCCCGGTCCGGGCTCGGGGGTCTCGGCCTGCACGACCTTCAGCACCTCGGGGGCGCCGTACTCCTGGAACTCGACTGCACGCATCAGCGGAACGCACCCTTCGGCGAGGCGATCGACGGAAGTGTTCAATGGGAAGCGAACACTCGGACTGTAAGATATCCATCGAACACTCGGCAAGTGGGCAGGAGGGGCATGTCGAACCAGGCGGCGAGCGGCAGTCACCGTGCGGCTCCGGTGCACACGGATCCCGAGGACGTATCCGTCCTCACCGCCCTGTCCGCGCTCGCCGATCCCGTCCGCATCCAGCTGATCCGCGAACTGGCGGGCTCCGCCGACTGGACGCGCAGCTGCGGCAGCTTCGACGTGCCCGTCGGCAAGGCGGCGCTGAGTCATCACTTCTCGGTGCTGCGCGGCGCCGGTCTGATCGAGCAGCGCGACCAGGGGCCCAAGCGGGTCAACCGGCTGCGCCGCGAGGAGTTCGACGCGCGCTTCCCCGGACTCCTCGACCTGCTGCTGCGCGCCGACGCAGGCGATTGAGCACACGTGTCGCACGCCAGGGCCCTTGCACCCCGGAGCGACTCGGCGTGCAAGGGCCCTGGTGAACGCGCGGTCGGACTACTCCGGGGCGCCACCGCGGCGCCGGATGAAGAACACCACGGCCGCCGCGGCGACGACGATCGCCGCGACGATGCCGGTCCAGGCACCCGCGGACAGGCCCGCGTCGTCGTCCTTGTCCGCGGCGGTCTCCTCCCGCGGGGAGGCCTCGGCGGTCGTCTGCTCGGCGGACGGCGTCGGCGTCGGCGACGCGGACGCCGGCGCGCTGGGGGAGGGACCGATCGGCGTCGCGCCCGGCGCCGCGGCCTTGAGCTCGAGGACCGGGGCCGGGTTCTCGCCCTTCTCGTCCAGCTCGATCCAGCGATCGGTACGCCCGTCGCTGTAGGTCTGGAGCGTCTTGAACGCCAACTCCTTCGCGTCGGGGAGCTGCCTGACGACGACGGAGTACTCGGCGTTCTCACCCGCCTTGAGCGCCGGGCCCTTGACGGTGTAGCCGTCTGCGTTCGCGGTGAACTTCCAGCCCTTGGGGCCCTCGCCGTACGTCACGTCGGCCGGAGCGATGCCCTCGGGCAGGACGACACGGATCTGCGTGATGCCGGCGGTGTCGGACTCCGATTCGGCGTCGAATCCGATCTCGACGTTCTGGGCGAGGGCCTGGGCGTTGTCGGACTCGACCTCCACATGGGCGGCGGCCGGGACGGCGGTGAGGAGGACGAGCGCGGTCGCCGCGGCGGCCGCGAGGGTCACGCGGCGCGCGGTGCGGTTTTTGGGCGTGGCAAAGAACACGGATGTCTCCAGGCGTGAGGGAGCACGGGAGCGGCTGTGTGAACCGCCGCCCCGGGATGGTCAGATCGCGAAGGTGAACCCCGCCTGGGGAGGCCCCCTCCGCAACACCACGACCGCGAGCACCGCCTCCATGGGCGGCGGCCGTTCCAGCCACGCGAGGGCGAACACGTTCGGCTCCGACGGAGTCGGAAGCGGACGGTCGCGGAGCAGCGCACGGATGGTGGCGATCCGGGCCCGGGTCGTCTCGACCGCCGTCGTCAGACCGCGTGCCAAGGACCAGCAGACGGTGTCGGCGCGGTGCAACAGCACGGCGACGAGCACGGCCGCCACGGCGTGCACGGCCGTCATCGTCAGCGAGCCGTAGTCCCGCAGGCGACCGTGCCATCCCCCCTGGGCGCAGGCGCCGTGATGCAGGTGGCCGGGCAAAGTCGTGGGCGCCGCGCCGGGCGACGAGTGCGCGGTCGTCAGCCACAGGTGCAGCCCCGTCTGCGCGGCACCGCACGTCGCCACGACCGTGGTCAGGGAGCGCGGGCGGCGGGTGCCGACGAGGCCCACGCCGAAGAGCACCGTCACCGCCACAAGGCCCTGCCGCCACGGCGCGGGCCCCTCCGCGACGACATGGTGCGCGCACGCTCCGAGCACCGTCCCGACGACCGCGAACACCGCCGCCCGAAGGACGGGCAACGGCGCGCTGTTCGTCGGCGTACGGAAGGTGCTGAGCGTGGTCATGACCTGCTCATCATCGGGTACAACCGCCCCGGCCGAGGGCGAATCCGCAAACCCTCGAGGTGTTTACGCGAATGTTTCCCTTCGCTCACGCGGCCCGCTGCCGGTTCCCGCGGCCACGCCCTTCCCTGAAGCGGAGACGGGACGACAGGCGCGGCGGCTCCGTGAACACCGGCCCGACGCGCCCGGCAAGCCTCTTCGTCGGCTCGAACGGCCGACCTATTCTGCTCCGGCCCCCCGGCAGTGCGGCTTGTCCGAAGTCGACCCCGGCCCGTCGGCAGCCTGCTCCGTCGCGCACAAGTTACGGTCGGCCTCCCGCGTCATCGAGGAAAGCGCGAGTCGCGGATCAGCGCACCGTCCTGATCGGGATGACGGCCAGGCTGCCGATCACGCAGACCACGGCGGCGGCGGCGAGCAGCAGGTGGTACTCGTGGCCGCCCGCGGTGTTGACCAGCAGCGCGCCCAGGGCGGGGGCGACGGACTGCGGGGCGGCGTTGGCGATGTTGAACACGCCCAGGTCCTTGGCCGAGTCCTCCGGATCGGGCAGGACGTCCAGGACGAGGGCGAGGTCCACGCCCGCGTAGACGCCGTAGCCGAGGCCGAGGACCACTTCCGCGGCGTAGAAAGCGGCGACGGTGTCCGCGGTGATCAGCAGGGCCGTGCCGATGCCGAAGACCAGCGCGGAGAACCCTACGAACACCTTGCGGCGCCGCAAGCGGTCGGACAGCCACCCGGCCAGCTGGCCCGAGGCCATCAGGACCAGGGTGTAGACCAGCACGCCGGTGGCCATGACGGACACCGCCCGGTCCTCCGACAGGCCCAGCTGGTCCTGGAGGAACAGCAGCCGGAAGGTGGTGAACATGAACATCGCCAGGATGATCATGAACCGGGAGAGGAAGGCCCAGCCGAAGTCCGGGTGCCTGCGGGGGCTCACCCAGAACGTCCTGAGGACCGTACGAAGACCGCCGTCGGACGGGGGACGCTGCGGCAGCGGCTTGTCGGGCAGGACGATCGCGTACAGCAGGACCAGGGCGAGCCCCACGGCCGCCGGAGCCATGAACAGCAGCACGACGTCCGTGCCGAGGACCTTCGCCGCGTAGGCGGCGCCGAGGATGGCGACGTTCTGCATGACACCGATCAGGCCGGCGACCTTGCCCCGCTGGAAGATCGGCACCTGGTCGGCGACCGACGCGGTGAACGCGGCGAGGGAGGCGTTGGCGAACATCTGGCTCAGGAACCAGGCGACGGCGACGACCGCCAGGCTCTGCGTGGTCGCGATGACGGCGAGGCCCGCGGTCAGGCCGAGGGCGCCGATCACCAGCCAGGGCCGGCGCCGGCCGAACCGGCCGGTCGTCCGGTCACTGATCCGGCCGAAGACCGGGTTGGCGAGGAAGGCGGCCACCGCGCCCAGGCTGCTGACCATGCCGAGCGCGGAGACCTCGTCGCGCTCGGGCACGATGTCCTGCACCTTGATGGCCAGGCCGGCGAAGACCGGGGTCAGCAGAGCCAGGAAGAGCCCCAACTGCGCCAGGGCCATCGTGGTGACGGTCCAGGAGCGGGCACCGCGCCGGGGAGGGGACGGCTGCTCCGCGTACGGGGGAGGAGCGGCGTCGGGGCGGGGAGAGGTGGTGGTCATGTGACCGCCTTCGTGCTGGGAGACGCGTACGGGGCTGCGGCGGGAGGCGTCTCCAAAATCGCTGACACAGCTACTCACACGTGTTTCGGCACGTGTGAGTAGCGGCCAACGTAAGCGCAGGGCGGCGCGCAGGCAAGGGACGGACGGTGACTCCTGCCTGGACGCGGCCCGGGGGCGCGTGTGTGACGCCGGGCGCCGCTGCCGATCACACGTCGACCATGAGCGCGCAGGGCCCGCCGCTCCCCGAGCGGCGGGCCCTTTCACGCACCGCGGCTCAGGAGAACAGCAGGCACCAGGTCAGCGGGCCCGGATACCCGTCCGCGTCGCCGCGCACTCGCGCCCGGAAAGCGCTGGGGTCCTGTCTTGGTGCTCACTCGATGCCTCCTGGCATGGGATTCCCTCACGAACAACTGCTTCTACGACGAGATCCGGCACGTGGTTCGGTCTTCGCCCCGGAGAGGCGGGACGGAGGGGCACCCCGATGGCGTGCGGGCCGGGTTCGAACTCCGCACCGAGCTGGCGCTGTTCGGCCCGCCGCCCGACACCTTCGGCCACGCCGGGGCCGGCGTCTCACGGCATGGTGCCCGGCCCGGCGAGCGAGTCGGTTTCTCGTTGACGATGAACCCGACCCGCGCGGAGTTCCCGGACCGGCGTGCGCGGCGACGGTCGCCGTCGGCGGAGCTCCCGGGTGGCCGCCGCCCGGATGCGGGGCTGTCCGCTCCGGGTGAGGCTGGTGCCATGTCCGAGCGCCGTGTGATCGTTCATCCACCGTCCGAGACGGGGGGCCGCCAGGTCCGCATCGACGACCAGATCATCGGCACCGCGTACTCGCTGCACGACCTCACGGTGTTCCTGCAGAACGCGGGGCTGACCGACTGGGACGAGCTGGACGTCGCCGAGTCGGGGTTGATCGAGTGGCATGAGGGCGGCCCGGAGGTGTGGAAGGGCTGAACCCGCGGACCGGCTACCGCCCGGCGGTGAGGCATTCCTCGGCGAATGCCAGCGCCTTGAGATGGTAGGCCCGGGCGGCCCAGCCGAGACTGATGTTGTGGCCCGATCGCGGAAGACGTTCGACGACCACCCGTGGCGCGGCGGACAGCCGCGCGGTCAGGTCGGCGACGTCGTCCTGGCCGTGGCACCACCAGGCCTCGTGCTCGGCGAAGGTGAGCCGGACGGGGACGCGCACCCGTGGCAGGATCGCGGCCGACAGCCGCTTCCAGTTCGCCACCGTGGTGACCTCATGGGCGGGCATGGGCGCCACCACCGCCTGGCTCATCCGGAACGTATCCGGCGGATACAGGCCCAGTGGGCCCCAGTTGAGCCGCCGCAGGCCGGTGTCGCCCTCCCGGCCCCACGGGCCGGTGCCGACCGCAAGCCTGCGCGCGCACCCCGAGACGTCCACGCCCAGCAGGTCCGGCGTCTCCCAGCCGGCGGCCGCCGCGAAGGCGACCGTGGCTCCGAAGGAGTGCGCCAGCAACAACGTGCCGGCACCCGTCGCGTGACCTGCCGTGAACGCCGTCACGGCGGAACGCACGGTGGCGGCCTGCGCCGCCAGTCGCTGCCCCGTGGGCAGGCCGGCTGCCGACACGCCGTAGCCCGGCCGGTCCAGCGCCAGCACGGTGTAGCCCAGACGTGCTCCCAAGGCCAGCAAGGAGACGTCCGGGTGGCCCTGGCCGTCGAAATACCCGGCGTTCATGCCGCCCCCGTGCAGAGCGACGATCACAGCGCGAGGAGAACCCTGCGCGGGCTCACTCAGCAGGCCGGACAGGGTGATGCCGTCGGCATCGACGGTGAGGGGACGTACGCCCGAGGACAGCTGCCCGTGATGTCGTTCCGGGGCAGCCACCGGCCTCGGTGCGGTGCCCTGCACGGTGAGGGTGTCATCCACGGTGGCCCCTCCGTCATCACTCAGGGTGCGGGCCGGGTCACTCGAGGCCCGCTGTCATCGTCGCCGCCGCGGACGGGGCCGGCCACCGGAGCCGTCCGTGCCTACTCCTTCCGGTGGTACGAAGGCGGGGGCGGCCTTCTGGGGCGGCTGCTCAGCTGCCCAGGTAGGCGAGTTCGGGGAAGTGGCGCTGGTAGGCGTCGAGCAGGCGCTTCGCGACCGTGTACGAGTCGATCAGCGGGTGGATGGTCAGCGCCTTGACCGCGTGGGCGCGGTCGGCGGCGGTGGCGGCGTGGATCACCGCGCGTTCGACCGCCTTGACCGCGCACACCAGGCCCTTGCCGTGGTCGGGCAACGGGGCTCCGGCGATGGGGCGGGCGCCGTTGGCGTCGACGTGGCAGGGGACCTCCACGACCGCGTCGTCGTCGAGGACGGGGATCCGGCCGCGGTTGCGGACGTTGAGGATGAGGGTGGTGCGCTCGTCCAGGGCGATGGCCCGCATGAGGGAGAGAGCCACTTGTTCATACCCCCCGGATTCCAGGTCGCAGGAGTCGCGTTCGCCCATGCCGACGGCGTCCCGGTTCTCGGCCATGTAGGTCGTCTCGCGCTCCAGACGGGTGGCGTCCCACGCGTTCCAGGCGGCGCGGTGCCCTGGCGAGTCGCCGCCGGCGATGCCCAAGGAGTCGTAGAAGCGTTGCTGCTGGGAGTGGAGGAAGGCGCCGCGGGTCTGTTCGGCGGCCCGCGCCGAGCCGAGCGACTCGCGGTGGAAGTAGTAGTAGTGCAGGTACTCGTTGGGCAGCGTGCCGAGGGTGCGCAGCAGATCGGCGCCGAAGAGCTTGCCCTCCTCGAAGGAGGTCAGCGCGGCCTCGTCCGAGAACAGGGAGGGCAGCAGGTCGCGGCCGTCGGCGTACAGGCCGCACAGCCAGCCCAGATGGTTCAGTCCCACGTAGTCCAGGCGCGTGCGCGCCGGGTCGACGCCGAGCGCTCCGGCCACCCGGCGGCCGAGGCCCACGGGGGAGTCGCAGATGCCGATCACACGGTCGCCGAGATGAGCGGTCATGGCCTCGGTGACCAGGCCGGCGGGGTTGGTGAAGTTGATGACCCAGGCCTCGGGCGCCCGGGCGGCGATGCGGCGCGCGATCTCGACCGCCACCGGGACGGTGCGCAGGCCGTACGAGATGCCGCCCGCACCGACGGTCTCCTGGCCGAGTACGCCTTCTTCCAGGGCGATCCGTTCGTCCGCCGCCCGCCCGGCCAGCCCGCCGACACGGATGGCGGAGAACACGAAGTCCGCTCCGGTGACGGCCTCGTCCAGGTCGGTGGTGACGGTGACGGCGGGCGGGTCAAGGTGCCCTGCCGCCTGGTCGGCGAGGACTTTGCCGATGGTCGCCAGACGGGAGGCGTCCAGGTCGTACAGGGTCACATCGGTGACGCGTCCCTCGCCGCGGTCGCCCAGCAGCGCCCGGTAGACCAGCGGGACGCGGAAGCCCCCGCCGCCCAGGATCGTGAGTCTCATACTTCGACCACCTCAACTCCCGCCTCGCGCAGTCGGCTGCAGGTCTTCTCGTCCCCCGGGGCGTTGGTCACCACGACGTCGAGGTCCTCCGGGCCGCACACCCGGGCCATTCCGGTGCCGGGGAACTTGCCGGCATCCGCCACCAGGACGACCTGGGCGCTGGCGGCGATCATCGCCCGTTTCACGGGTACCTCGACGGCGGTGGTGTCCAGCACCTGGCCGTCGGGGCGGATCCCGCTGGTGCCGAGAAACAGCCGGTCGGCGTGGACCTGCCGCAGGTTGTCCTCGGTGAGGAAGCCGACCAGTGAGCGGTACTCGCGCCGGACCACGCCGCCCAGCAGGATCAGCTGGATCTCGTTGTCGTCCTGGAGCTCCTCGTACACGGCGAGATTGCTGGTGATCACCGTGAGGGAACGGCCGTGCAGATGGCGGGCCACCCGGTGGGCCGTGGTGCCAATGTCGAGCAACACGGTCTCACCGTCCATGACGAGATTTGCGCACCAGGCGGCCAGGGCGTCCTTGGCCTCCACCCGGACCGTCGCCACGTCCGCGAACGGGTCGTCCTCGCCGACGAGGGGAACTGCGCCGCCGTAGACACGCTTGAGCAGTCCCTCGTCCTCGAGTTGTACGAGGTCACGCCGGATCGTGGCCTGGCTGGCCCCGACCTTCTCGGCCAGGGCGACCACTGTGGTGGGCCCCTCCGCGCGCACGGCGCGCAGGATCAGCTGATGTCTTCGGTCAGGGAGCATGCCGCCGACCATACTCGCCAAAGTCGAGCAAAGTCACGCATGAATGTCTCGATCTCTGCTTGACCCTTGTCAAACTCGCGCACCGGGTGCACTCTCTTGCGTAATTCGGAGCCCGGTCCGGACCCCACTCCGGTCGGCCGAAGCGGACGGGCGGCGCATCCCCGCCGCATGGACGCGTCGGCACCGTCTGAGAGGACCAGGTCAAACGCCCCGGGTGGCTGAAGGGTTCACACCACGCCGATGCTCTTCAGCCACTCGGTCCACAGCGCCAGCCGTACCCCACGACTCACAGGTCCTTGCCGGACACGCCGAAACCTAGGAGAAGACCCGTGGATCTTTCCCGCAGACGATTCCTTCAGGCCGCCGTACTGACGGCCGCCACGGCAGGTGCCACCGCGGCGTGCGGCGGCGGCTCCGGGACCAGCGGCAGCAAGGACAGCAAGAACCTGACCCTCTGGTACTGGTCCGGCGGCCTGAGCGACAAGGTCGTCGGGGACGCCAAGAAGCACTTCTCCGACATCACCCTCAAGACCTCCGTGGTCGGCGGCGACTTCAAGACCAAGCTGCTCACCGGCCTGCGGGCCGCCCAGACCGCCCCGGACATCACCGGCATCAAGGGCGAGGACATCGCCTCCTTCCTGCCCAACGCCAACCGCTTCGTCGACCTGAAGACCGTCGGTGCGGACAAGCTGGCCCCGCAGTACCTGTCCTGGAAGCTGAAGCAGGCCACCACCCAGGACGGCAAGCTCATCGGCTTCCCGATCGACATCGGCCCGTGCGCCACGTTCTACCGGGAGGACCTCTTCGCGAAGGCGGGGCTGCCCACCGACCCCGCCCAGGTCTCGTCGCAACTCTCCACCTGGGACGACTACTTCAAGGCCGGTGTCGAGCTGCACAAGGCCGCGCCCAAGACCTATCTGATCAACAACATCAGCTCCGTGTTCACGATGATGATCGGCCAGAGCGCCAGGCGGTTCATCGACGAGGACAACACGTTCATCGGCGACCAGGACCACATCCGCACCGCCTGGACCACCGCCGTGAAGCCCTACACCCTCGGCATCGACGCCAAGATCAACGACAACACGTGGAACGCGGCGATCGGCAACGGCACCCTGGGCACCGAGATCGGCGCCGCCTGGCACGCGCTGGACATCAGCAACGCGGCCCCCGGCACCAAGGGCCAATGGCGGGTGGCGAGCCTGCCCGGCGGGCCGTCCAACCTCGGAGGTTCCTTCCTGGCCATCCCCGCGACCAGCGGCAACCCCGAAGAGGCCTTCAAGATCATCAGCTGGCTCCTCAGCCCGGAGAACCAGGCCCGCGGCTTCACCGACGCGGCCCTGTTCCCGACCGCACCGGCGGCGTACGAGCTGCCGGCGCTGACCGGAGGCGACGCCTTCTTCGGCGGCCAGAAGACCATCGAGATCTTCGGTCCGGCAGCCGAGAAGATCCCCGCCGCCTACGAGGCCCCGGCCGACGCGGCGGTCTCCGCGCCCTACTTCAGCGAGCTGACGAGTATCGAGGCCAAGGGCAAGGACCCCGACACCGCCTGGAAGGACGCGGTCAGCCAGGCCAAGCAGATCGCCCAGCGCCAGGGAGTGAAGTGACATGTCGTCAAGCCCGGTAGCCGGTCCGGCTCCCACCGGATCGACCTCCGGATCCGGCACCGGGCCCTCCGGCCGGCCGGCCCCGGATCGCTCCCCCGGTCCGGGCCGGCCCGGCCGCCGGGTCCGGCCGGTGTCGGCCGGGGCCCGGCGCGGGCCGCGGCGCAGGGTGGCCAGGTACTGGCCGCAGTACCTGGCCATCTCGCCGTACTACCTGATCTTCTCGGTCTTCATGCTCTTCCCGGTGATCTACACCGTGTATCTGTCGTTCCAGAAGTGGGACGGCATCGGGGACATGCAGTTCGTCGGGTTCCAGCAGTTCCGCTATCTGTGGGACGACCCGGTGTTCTGGCTGTCCGTGCGCAACACCCTCGTCATCTGGGTGCTGTCGACCGTGCCGATGCTCTTCCTGGCGCTGGTCCTCGCCGTGCTGGTGAACTCCACCCGGCGTTTCACCGCCCTCTACCGGGTCGCCCTGTTCATCCCCAGCATCACCTCGCTGGTGGCCATCGCGATCTTCTTCGGTGCGATCTTCAGCAACAACTTCGGCCTGATCAACGCCATCCTCAAGGGACTGCACCTGGGGGCCGTGCCGTGGATGAGCAACGAGTGGACGATCAAGCTGGTGATCGCGGCCCTGATGACCTGGCAGTGGACCGGCTACAACGCGATCATCTATCTGGCCGGTCTCCAGGCGATCCCCTCGGAACTCTACGAGGCCGCCCGGATGGACGGGGCCGGGCCCGTGCGGATCTTCTTCTCCATCACGATCCCGCTGCTGCGGCCCATCATCCTGTTCACCGTGGTGATCTCCACCGTCACCGGCCTGCAGAGCTTCACCGAACCGCAGGTGCTGTTCGGCAGCGACGCGGCCACCAACCCCAACTCCGGCGGACCGGGCCAGGCAGGCCTGACCACGTTGCTGTACTTCTACCACCAGGCCTTCGACAACAACGACTTCGGCTACGCCGCTGCCATCGTCTGGGCCTTCTTCCTGCTGATCCTGCTCATCGTCCTCATCAACTGGCGCCTGGTGCAGCGTAAGGAGCGACGGCCATGAACGCCCTGAACCGCAAGCGCGTCCGGGGGCTCAGCGTCCATCTGATCCTGATGCTCGGTGTGCTCATCTCGGTGTTCCCGTTCTACTGGATCATCGTCATGGCGACGAACACCTCGCAGGACATCTACCGCTTTCCGCCGAAGCTGTGGGTCGGCTCGAATCTGCTGACCAACCTCCAGCACCTGTTCGACAAGATGGACTTCTTCGGATCGCTGCTCAACACGGTGATCGTGGCGGTCTGTACGACACTGCTGGTGCTGTTCTTCGACTCCCTGGCGGCCTTCGCCTTCGCCAAGTACGACTTCCCCGCCAAGAAGTTCCTCTTCGGCCTTCTTCTGTCGATGTACATCCTGCCGACCCAGCTGGCGATCATCCCGCAGTACGAGATCATGGTGCAGCTGGGCTGGCTGGGCACCCTCAAGGCACTCGTCGTGCCCGCCGCCGCCAACGCCTTCGGCATCTTCTGGATGCGCCAGTACACCAGCACCGGGGTCCCCGACGAACTGCTCGACGCCGCCCGGATCGAGGGCGCCGGCTTCTTCCGCCTGTACTGGCACGTGGTCCTGCCGTGCGTCCGCCCGGCCCTGGCCTTCCTCGGCATCTACACCTTCATCACCGCGTGGAACGACTACATCCTCCCGTTGGTGATGCTGGTCAACCCGGACCGCCTCACGCTTCAGGTCGCGCTGGCCCAGTTGTACGCCGGCCACTCCACCGACTACAGCATGGTGATGTCCGGGGTGCTGCTGGCCGTCATCCCACTGGTGCTGGTGTTCACCTTCTTCGCCCGGGGGTTCATCGCGGACGCGACGAAGGGGGCGTTGCAGTGATGTGGAGGCCACCGGCAAGCCGCCGCGGAACGCAGTGCCGACCCTGACCGTGATCATGTTGGGCTACCGTCTTCATCGGCTCAACCGGTGACGCGCCAGGGGGGACCATGGACGACGGGCTGGCGGCTCTGCTGGAGGAACTGAGGAACCACCGCCGTGCGCATGACGCGGGCATCGCCGACCGTCTGCAGCGTTTGCGCAACGTGGAGGCGGACTCGGCGCGACTGCCGGCACTCGTCGTCCGAGCGGTCGGCGCTGGCGGCTGCTGGAGATCGGCACCTCCAACGGCTGTTCGACCCTGTGGCCGGCCGACGCCGTGCGGAGCGTGGGCGGCCGGATGACCACCGTCGATGTCGCCGCCGCCCGCAGCGCAATGGCCTCCCGCAACCTTGAGCGCGCCGACCTCGGCCGGCTGGTCGAACTTCGCGTCGAGGACGTTGCTGTGACGCTGCGTCAGTCTCCTGATTCGGCCTGGGACATGGTCTTTCTCGACGCCGAGCGGCCCTTCTGTGCCGGCTACTGGCCGGACCTGGTCCGCGTCCTGCGGCCCGGCGGCCTGCTGGCAGTGGACAACGTGATTTCACACGCCGAGCAGCCGGTTGACTTCCGCGCACTGGTCGCCGCGGACGAACGCGTGAGTGAATCCGAGGTGCCGACCGGCGCAGGACTCCTGCTGGTCGTCCGCGCCCCTTTCGCGGAGGACCCACCGAGGTCTTGACTCGGTCCGACGGCGCGATGCCGGCGCCAGGACCGTGACAGTCTCGCAGGCCCGGCAGGCAACCCCGCGCGGCGTTGAACCCTCATACGAGTCGAACCGACCCGGGAACTCGCAGAGGAGCGTCTGTTGGCACATCAGCTGTCCCGCCGCAGGTTCATGGTGTACTCGCTCGCGGCGTCCACCCTGACCATCGCGGCTCCCCTCGGCTGCGACACGTCGTCCGCGGAAGGTGCCGAGCCCGCGCGCAGACCGTCCCACGTCCTGGTGTCCGGCACCGACGAGGAGATGCTGGTCCTCGAAGTCACCGCGGCCAACAAGGTCGTCGTACGGCTGCCACGCGTCGAGGTCGGGCAGGGTGTCACCACCGCGGTCGCCATGATGATCGCCGAGGAGCTGGACGCCCGGCTTGCGGACGTCGAGATCCCCCTCGCCGAGGCCCGCACCAAGGGCAACCAGTTCACCGGCGGTTCCAGCTCGGTCCGTTCGCTGTACGGTCCGGCCCGGCAGTTGGCCGCCACGGCGCGCGCCAGACTGGTGACGGCGGCGGCCCGGCGCTGGAACGTCCCCGCGTGGAAGCTGCGCACCCGGGACACGCGGGTGATCGCGCCGGACGGTCGTACGGCCACCTTCGGGTCACTGACCGCGAGCGCCGCCCGGATCCGCCGGCCCGCCGTCTCGGCCAAGCCCAAGCCGTCCCGTGCGCACCGGGTGATCGGGCGGCCGACGACCCGGATCGACGCCCGGGACATCGTCACCGGCAAGGCCCAGTACACCGGAGACCTGACCGTGGCCGGAGCGATGCCGGCCGTGGTGGCCCGGCCGCCGACGCTCGGCGGGAAGGTCGTCTCGGTCGACGACCGGGAGGCGCGTGCGATGCCCGGTGTCCACGCCGTCGTCAAGGTCGCCGGCGGAGTCGCCGTGGTCGCGGAGTCCTTCCACTACGCGTTCAAGGCCCGGGACGCCCTGCGGATCACCTGGGCGCCGGGCCCGCTCGCGGCGCTGTCCGACGCCGCGATCCGCTCGCGGCTGCGGGCCGCCGTCCCACGGCTCGGCACTCCGCCGCGCGGATCGGCGCAGATCCAGGGCGAGTTCGAGTTCGCCTTCGTCAGCCACGCTCCCATGGAGGTGCTGACCGCCGTGGCGGACGTCCGCGCGAACCGTGCGGAGATCTGGTTCTCCTCCCAGACACCCATGGATGCGAGGGAGAGCATCGCCGCGGCCGTCGGGCTGCCCGCATCGAAGGTACGGGTCCATGTCGTACGGGGTGGTGGCTCGTTCGGCCGGCGGCTGAACCACGACGCCGCGATCGAGGCGGCCCTCATCTCGAAAGCGGCACGCCGGCCGGTCAAGCTGATGTGGAGCCGCGCCGACGACATCCGGCACGGCAGGATGCGCCCGGCCGGCCACCACCGGATCCGGGCCAGTCACGCACAGGGCAGGGTGGTGGCCTTCACCCACGCGATGGCGTCGGTGAGCGAGCAGTACGAGAGCGGGGGGCCGTCCGCCCAGGGCGGCAGGGTGACCACGGCCGTCGCACGCGCCGCCGGACCGCTGCCCAGCGACAGCGGCCTGTACAACTTCGGCCGTCTGTCCGGCGACTCGGGCTCGGTCGAACTGGCCATGCCCCTCGGCGCCTGGCGGTCGGTGGACTCCGGGACGATGCGGACAGCGGAGGAGATCATCGTCGACGAGGTGGCCAGGAGCCTGGGCAAGGACCCGGTCGCGTTCCGGCGCACCACACTCAGGAACAAGGCCGTCAGGGCCGTACTCGACAAGGTCGCCGCCGCCGGGCACTGGGGCCGCACCCTTCCGGCCGGCCACGCACAGGGCGTGGCCGTCCACGAGGAGTACGACTCATGCGTGGCCTGCCTCGCCGAGATCGACGTCACCGACCCGAAGAACCCCCGGGTGACCAAGGTGGTGATGGCGGCCGACGTCGGCACGGCCGTCAACCCGCGCGGACTCGAGGCCCAGCTCATGGGCACCGCGATCGACGGCATCTCCACCGTCCTGCAGGCCGGCCTCCACATCGACCGGGGCGCCGTCCGCGAGAGCAGCTACGCCGACTTCCGCTACGCCCGTCAGCGGCACGCCCCGCTGCGCTTCGAGGCGCACATCATGCCCTCCCGTCGGGAGCCGGGCGGGGCGGGCGAACTCGGCGTACCGGCCGCGGCCGGTGCCGTCGCCAACGCCTACGCCCGGGCGACCGGTTCCAAACCCCGCCGCTTCCCCCTCAACTTCTGAGAAGGCACCGATGCCCTCCTACTCCTTCGTTCTCAACGGCAAGCCGGTCACCGTCGAGGCTCCGGCCGACATGCCGCTGCTGTGGGTCCTGCGGGACATGCTGAACGTCACCGGTCCCAAGTACGGCTGCGGCGTGGGCGTCTGCCGCGCCTGCACCAGCCACCTGGACGGCGAAGAGATCCAGCCCTGTGTCGTGCCCGTCGAGGAGTGCGCGGACCGCAAGGTCACCACGATCGAGGGCCTGGCCGACGGGGACGCCCTGCACCCCGTGCAGCAGGCCTGGCTGGACTGCGACGTCGCGCAGTGCGGCTTCTGCCAGCCGGGCCAGATCATGGCCGCGGTGGCCCTGCTGAAGCGGACGGCCCGGCCCACCGACGCCGACATCGACCGGATCGAGAACGTGTGCCGCTGCGGTACGTACTCCCGGATCCGCGAAGCGATCAGGAAGGCCGCGGCGCACGGGTGACGGCCGCCGTAGCGGTGTTCACCCCGCCGGCGCGGTGATCTCCCGCTTGAGGATCTTGCCGCTGGGACCGGTCGGCAGACTGTCCACGAGCCACACCTCACGCGGGTACTTGTACGCCGCGACCCGGTCCCTGACGAACTGCTGCAGTTCCCCGGGCGCGGCCTGTGCGCCCGGGCGCAGGACCACCGCGGCCGCTATCTCCTCACCCAGATGATCGTGCGGGACACCCACCACCGCGGCCAGCGCGACGGCCGGGTGCTCGTGCAGAACCTCCTCGATCTCCCGCGGATAGACGTTGTAGCCACCGCGGATGATCATGTCCTTCTTGCGGTCGACGATGTACAGGTAGCCGTCCTCGTCCTGCCGCGCGAGGTCGCCGGTGCGCAGCCAGCCGTCCGGGACGGTGGCCGCCGTCTCCTGCGGACGGTTCCAGTACCCCTTCATCACGTTCGGCCCGCGGACGACCAGTTCGCCTATCTCGCCCTGAGGCACGTCCTGACCCTTCTCGTCGAGGAGCCGCACCTCCACGTCCTTGATCGGCGTGCCGATGGACCCGGCCTTCCGCGGCCGGTCGGGGTGGTTGAAGGTGACCACCGGACTCGTCTCGGACATGCCGAAGCCCTCCAGCACCGCGCAACCGAAGCGCCGCTCGAAGCCGTGCAGGACCTCCACCGGCAGCGAGGCACCGCCGGAGATGCACATCCGCAGCGTCGACACGTCCGCTTCCGACGGGTGCTGCAGCAGCGCCGCGTACATGGTCGGTACACCTTCGAAGACCGTGGCCCCGTCGCGGGCGATGGCGTCCAGTACGGTCTGCGGCTCGAAACGGGGGATCAGGGTGAGGGAGGCGCCGCTGCGGACGGCCACACTCATGGTGCATATCTGGCCGAAGATGTGGAACAGCGGCAGACAGCCCACCACCACGTCGTCCGGTGTCATCTGCTGCACGTGAACCGCGTTGACCTCGGTGTTGTGCCGCAGTCCGGCGTGAGTGAGCGCGGCACCCTTGGGCCGGCCGGTGGTCCCGGAGGTGTACAGCAGTACGGCCACGTCCTCGCCGTCCACGTCCGTGACCCCGGACAGCGGCTCGTGCCCGGCCAGCAGCCCGGCGAACGCCCCGGGCTCGACCGGCATGTGCCGTACGCCGGCGGCAGCCGCTCCCTGCGCACCCTCGCCCGGCGCCTGATGCCATTCGAACAGCAGCACCGCCCCCGAGTCGTTCAGGTGGTACTCGGTCTCCCGCGTCTTCAGCAGCGGGTTCATCGGCACGACCACGGCCCCGGCACGCAGCACGCCGTAGTACAGCACGACGAACTCGGGAACACTGGGCAGCATCAGGGCGACCCGGTCTCCCGGCCGTACCCCCTCGGCCCGCAGCAGCGCGGCGGCGCGGGCGCTGCGCTCGTTCAGCTCCGCGTAGCCGGTGACCTGCTCTCCCAGGCGGAGTGCCGGGCGTCCCGGCTGCCGCCCTGCCGTCTCCACCAGGAACTCAGCCAGATTGGCCATGACCCGCCTCCACGAATGTCACCGTTGAAATCCGCCGTTCACGTGGACGACATGGTGCTGCCACCCACGGCGACGGCCTATGGGCGGCATGACAGCGTCTCCCCTCCCGGATTGTTCCCGGGAACAAAATCAGGGCGTTAAGCTGCGGGAATGGACCTCTCGGGGGTGGCCTCGGCGCTTCATGCGAGGCTTCCGGAACTGGGTGAGCGGATGGCGCAGCGCATCCGCTCGGACGTCGACGCCTACAAGGACGAGTCGCTGATCCCCTTCGACTCGCTGCGCCGCTCGTGCACCGCCAACGCGGACCTGATCCTGAGCCACTTCCGCCGTGCCGGCGCCCCGGACCCCACCCCGGCCCGTGAGACCGGCCGCATCCGCGCCGAGCAGGGCATGCCCCTGGCCGACACCCTGCACGCGTACCGGATCGGCTTCGAGCTCCTGTGGTCGGAGATCGTCGACGAGTCACGCACCCATCCCGAGGTCTCCGACGCCCAGCTCGTGTCCCGCTCGGCGGAGATCTGGGCGCTGTTCGGCCTCTACGCGGAGGCGGTGGCGGCGGCCTACCGGGAGACCGCCGCGGAGCTGACCTCGCAGCGTCAGGCTCGGCGGTCGGCGCTGGTGGAGGCGCTGTTCACCGGAGCCATCGCCGACCGCACCACGCTGTGGGAGGCCGCCCGCGAGCTGGGCCTGCCCGAGCGCGGCCCCTACGCGGTCGCCGCGGCGGTGGCCGACGCTCCCGGCGAGGAGCCGCTGACGGGGATCGAGGCCGCCCTGCGCCAGGCCCGACTGCCCTCGGCCTGGCGGCTGTTGCCCGACCAGCAGATCGGCTTGATCGCCCTGCCCGCGTCGACGGCGGAGAGTACCTGCCTGCGCATCCTGAACCGCTCCCACGCCCGGGTCGGCGTCAGCCCGCGCTTTCACTCGTTGCGGGACACCCCGCAAGCGCTGCGCTTCGCCCGTCTCGCCCTGGGCGGCCTGCGCGGCACCGGCCCCGGCGTGGCGCGGTTCGACGACAATCCGCTGGCCATGGTCGTCGCCGCCGCTCCCACCGAAGCGGCACACCTCGTGGAGGTGGCTCTGCGACCCCTGCTCGAGCTCCCGGCCGCGGAGCGTGCCCGCCTCCTCGAAACCCTGGAGCACTGGTTCGCCGCGGCCGGCTCCGCCACGGACGCGGCCCAGACCCTCTTCGTCCACCCCAACACCGTCCGCTACCGGCTGCGCCGCATCGAGGAGTTGACGGGCCGGTCCCTCGCGGACCCGCGTACGGCAGCGGACATCGGCGCGGCCCTCCTGGCGGTCCGCAATCCCAGGGTCGGCGGGCGTGAGGAGTCCCCGCCGGCTGCACCGGAGTAATGCGGCTCCGCGGTTGCCGACGAAAGGCTTCAGGCTGCCTGCATCGGGGCCGTGCCGAGGCCGGACGCGGGCAGGACCGTGTAGGAGAAGCGCCCCCAGCCACCGGTTCTTCGCAGGGTCAGCCCGAGGCGGCCGAGGTGGGGTTCCAGCCTGGGCATGCGGGCCCGGAGGGCAGCTCTGGTCAACGGCTGGTCGGCCGGGCCCAGTAGCCGGGTCATGTCGTGACAGCACCAGGGGCCGGGGTCGGCGAGGACGAGACGCAGGAGCACTCGCTGCGACGCCTGCCGGGGAAGCAGATGAGGAGGCAGCGGGTGCCGCTGCCGGGACCGGAGAGCGTGCGGCCCTCTCGCGGCCCATCGCTGGTCCGCGGCCAGCCGGGCAGCCAGTTCCTCGATCGGCATGCTGCGGGTCAGCACGTTGGTCGCGCCCGCTTCGAGGAGCGCCGCGGGACACGTGGTGTCCGGTGCGAGCACCGTCACGGGCGCCAGCCTCCGCAGAATGCCGACGCGGTGCGCCAGTTCCTGCGGGCAGCCCTCGTCCGGCACGTCCATGACCGCCAGCGGGCGCGGCTGGGTCAGAAGCTCTCCATAGGCCTGCGGCGTCCCCCAGGAGTTGACCACCGGCGGCAGCAGTTGTGTTCTGCGGGCGTCCCTCAGCAACGGACCGCTTCGCTCCCGGGCCAGGGAGATCACCACACACGGCACTGCGGCAGTGCCGACCTTGTCAGCTTGCATGCTTCTTTCGTGTCTCTTCGATGACCGGCGTGGCGCAGGTCGGCTGTAGGTCCGAAGCTCCTGGCCGTGCTGGTCGGAAGTGATGCCCCGGACCTCGTCGTGGGTGTTCAACGAGCGCAGGCCGGGCGAGGTTCGAGAGTCCTGCCGAAGATTCGACCGGAGAACCGACCCTCTCTCAGCCAATCAGTCGTCGGTCCCGGCGGCCACGGCGCTTCCTCCTGCCGCAGGCGCCCCACATCCTCAGCCGGTGTCGTCGGTGCTGTTCCCGCTGACCGGCGGGGCGGTGCTGGTGGGATCCGGTGGGGGCGTCGTCGTGGTGGGGACGGGGGTGATTGTCGGGGGCGTGGTCGGTGTGATCGTGGACGGTGTGACGGTGGTGGGTGTCGGTGTGGCGGGAGCCGTCGGGGAGGGCGGGGGCGTTGATGTGGACTCGTGGGTGGGGGCGGTGGTCTGTGCCGGCGTGGGGGAGGCGTGCGTGCCGGCCGGGGTTCGGGGTGCGTGGGTGGCGGGTGTGGGCACGATCAGGTGGAAGTCCTGCACCGGCCGGCCCTTGAGGGCGGCGGCCATGTACGTGGTCCATATCCGGGTCGGGTACGAGCCACCGTTGACGCGCCTGATGCCGGCGGCCTCCCCGAGAGGGATGCGGGTGTGGGTGGTGGGATTCTCGGCGAACATTGCGACAGAAGTGGACAGTTGGGGGGTGTAGCCGACGAACCACGCGGAGAGGTTGCTGTCCGTGGTACCCGTCTTGCCCGCGGCGGGCCTGCCCAGGGCCGTGGCGAGATAGCCGGTGCCGTTCGCGCTGACGACGCCTTTGAGTACGGAGGTGACCTGGTCGGCGGTGGCGCGGGAGAACGCCTGGACGGCCCGGTGGCGGGGCAGTTCGTAGGTCTTGTTGTTCCGGGTCAGTGTCTGGACCGACCACGGGAGGATGCGCTTGCCGTGGTTGTCGAAGGTGGCGTACGCCCCGGCCATGTCGAGTGGACTGGGGGTGGCCACGCCGAGGGTGAGGGCGGGGGTGGCGCCCATGTCGGGTGTGTCGGCGGGCAGACCGGCCGCGATGGCGGCTCGGCGGACGTCGGCGAGACCGGCGTCGGCGCCCACTTGCGCGTAGACGGCGTTGACGGACTTCATCATGGCGGTGCGCAGGCTGATGGGACCGTAGTCGACGTCGTCCTCGTTGGGCGGGCAGTAGTGCAGCCGGGCGGGCAGGCCGGTCACGCAGCGGCGGCTGGTGCCGTCGTAGCGGGTCCGAGGGGTGATGGCGTGATGGTCCTGGGTGGTGGCGCCGTGCTGCAGCGCGGCGGCGAGGTCGAACGGCTTGAACGTGGAACCGGCCTGGAGGTCGTGCCGGGTGGCGTCGTTGTAGGGGCGCGCGGCGTAGTCGGGACCGCCGTAGGCGGCGACGATCTTTCCGGTGGACGGGTCCACGGAGGCAGCGCCGAGGCGGATGTACCGGGCCTTGCGGGTGTCCGGCAGTTGCCGCAGAACCTTGGTCACCGCCGCGCCCAGCGCGTCCTGGTTCTTTTTGACGAAGGTGGTCGTGATCTGCCAGCCACCGGCGCCGAGCATGGCTTCGTCGAGGATGTCGTGGTCGATCAGGTACCGGCGGGCGATGTCGATCAGGTATCCGGCCTGGCCGCCGACTCCGGGGGTGGGACTTGGCGGCCTGAGCGCGGGGAAGACCGTCGTGGCGCGCTCGCGGCTGCTGAGATAGCCCAGGTCGGCCATGGCGTCCAACACGTAGTTCCAGCGCGCGACGGCCGCGGCCCGGTGCGCCGGTGTCGCCGTGGAGACGTCGTAGACGCTGGGGGCCTTGAGCAGAGCGGCGAGGTAGGCGCTCTGGCCCACGGTCAACTGCGAGGCGCGGACGCCGAAGTAGGCCTGTGCGGCGGCTTTGATGCCGTAGGCGTTGCGGCCGAAGTAGCTGGTGTTGAGGTACCCGGCCATGATGGCGTCCTTGCTCTGCGTCTGGCTGACCTTGATCGCGATGACGGCCTCCTTCAGCTTCCGCTCGAGGGTCTGCTCGGGATCGAGGTAGTAGCTGCGCACGTACTGCTGGGTGATCGTGGATCCGCCCTGCAGCCCCTTGCCGGTGACGGTGTTCCACGCCGCGCGCAGGATGCCCTGGGCATCCACGCCTTGGTTGGAGTAGAACGTACGGTCCTCGGCCGCGACCACGGCGTGCTGCACGTTGACGGAGATTTCCGACAGCGGCAGTGACGCGCGGTTGACCGGACCGGTACGGCCGATTTCGGTGCCGTCGGCGTAGTAGTAGATGTTGCTCTGACTCACGGCGGCGGCGTTGGGACCGGGAACCGGAACGGTCACGTACAGGGCGACGAAGGCGGCGACGATGAGGAGGACCATCGTGAGCAAGGTGCTGAGCACCATGCGCCAGGTGGGGAACACCCTTCGCCACCAGGGCATCGCGTGACGCGCCGCCTTGCGGATGTTCCGGGCGCGCGTACGGGTCCGGCGCGCGTTGCGTACCTGCTCGCGCCAGTCGGCGCCCGCCGGCGCCGTCGGTTCGCTCTCCCCCTTGCTCATGCGTCCGCAGCTCCTCTGGCCGGCATGATCGGGGTGCGCCGCCCAGGTGGCGGAAGGGCCGGCCGGATGCGGTGCGCCGCTCAGAAATGCCGCATATATGCCTAATGGAATACCGTCTTCCCCTTCGGGGTGGAGGCACACCTGCCCTCAGCGGGGTGAGCGGAGCCGTCGGCGTGAGGAGTGCGGTGTCAGCTCCGCCGCCCCGAGAGCCGCACCCCTCCGACCCCGCCGCCCGCGAACAGGGCGTTCACCGTGTCGTAGAACCGCATCAGCCGCCCGGCGAGCGGCTCACCGTGCAGCCGTACCCGCTCCGGACAGCCGCTGCGGAAGGCCTGGGCCCGCTCGCGCACCCAGGGCAGCCACAGGTCGGTGGCGTCGGTCCATGCCAAGTCCGTGAAGCCCGCCCGGTGGAGGTCCTCGCGATATCGGGCCTCGTCCGGGAGGTTGGGGCAGGCGACGAGGTCGGCGAGGGCGGCCCGTTCGCCGGTGGTGAGGGGGCGACGGGCGTAGAAGTCCTCGACGTAGAAGGTGCCGCCGGGGCGCAGGAGGTCTTCGCACACGCCGAGGAGTGCGCCGCGGCGCGGGATGTGCAGGACTGCCAGGAGCGAGATCAGGTGGTCGTACCGCTGCGACCACTCCACGCCGCACAGGGTCAGGGCGTCGGCCCGGACGGTCCGGACGCGCCGCGTCAGCCGGCACAGCGAAGTGAGTTCCTCGCTCAACTTGTGGAGTCCGGCTGCAGTTCGACGGCCGTGAGGTGGCAGGCGTACCGCTCGGCGAGATACCGGGCCGGGCCGCCGAGCCCGGCGCCGATGTCCACGATCCGCGCGCCCGGGCTGAGACCCAGTTGCACGACGGCGTTGTCGAGGGCCTGGTGACCGAGGTAGTGCAGCTGGTCGTACGGTTCGAGATCGTTCGGTGTGAGGGGGCCGGGACGGCTCAGCAGAGGGGCCAGGGCGTTGCGGAGGTACTGGAGGTCGTACAGGGCCATGTCGTCGAGGCGGCTGCTGTGGTGTTCCGTCACGCCGGCATTCTTCCCGCGGACGGGCGGGAAGGCCCGGCGGCTCACCACCGGTGGTGGACCTGCGGGCGTATCGGTTCGCCGTGGACGGGTTCGTACGCCCCCGGCATCCGGGCATCCTGCGCGCCGTTCCCGAGGGGTGCGCCGCTGCGCTGGACGTCGGCTGCGGGGACGGGTCGCCGGCGCGGAAGCTCGCCGGACGGGCGAAGGTTCGAGGCGGCCCTCACCCGCATGCGTGAGCTGGCGCGAGCGTGGCGTCCCCCAGTGGGCGACGCTGATCGCGGCTGCCCCGGTCGTGCGGATCACGAAAGGTGCTGCGCGGTGCCCGCGGCATGCCGGTCGCCGACCCCGAGGCTGAGCTACGGGGAGGTGTGGGCTGCGGCATGGCGACTGCTGCCCGGTGTGCGCCACCGCCGGCATGTGCTCGGCCGGTACTCGCTGATCCGGGAGAAACCCGCTCGGTGACGTGGCGTCGGGATCGCGGCGTGGTTCCCGGCGAACTGGGTGACCGTGCCCCGGCGACCTGTATCCGTGAACATCGCCGTCTCCTGGGGGACGCACGCAGGCGTCGTCGACTTCGGCCCCCTCGCTCCGCGCCGGTGGAGGGAGGACCATGGGAGAGGAGCGAGCAAGGGAGGCCCGCCATGAAAACGAGAGACTCGGACTACGAACCCTGGCTGTACTCCCACACCCCCTCCCAGGCCGAGGGTGAGCGCGACGATCCGACCGAGCGTGCGGCCGTGGAACAGCACCCGGACGTCCCGAGGACCGAGCCGTCCCAGGCGGAGGGTGAGCGGGTGGACGACACCAGGAGCGCATGACGGGCGCCCTTCGGGTCACCGTCGAGCACGACGTCAAGCGGTCCTGCCCCTGATCCCCGCTTGCACGGCGACTGCACCGAGCACCTGAGCCGTGTTGCGCAGGGCCGGCGGCCAAGGGCGTCAGAGCCCGAGGGCGATGGCAAGCCGGGTGAGTTCGGCTGTGGTGTTGATGTTGAGTTTGGTGCGGATGCGGCGGAGGTAGGCGTCGACGGTGTGTTTGGAGAGCCCCATCTGCCGGGCTGCCTGCAGATAGGTGCAGCCCGACGCGATGTGGCGCAGCGTTTCCAGCTCGCGCGGTGCCAGTGCGGATGCGGGTCCGGTTGCCGTGGCGGGCCCGGAGGCCTGGACGGTCGGCGTGGCGGGTGTGAGGTGGCGCATGGGATCTTCTCCGGCGTGTCGGCTCGGTCGTCCCTGCTCACACCCTCGGAAGCAGAGAGCAAAATGCCTGATTGGCTCGTTTTGTCCCCTTTCGAAATAGGCTGCCTGGGTGACGTCATGACGGTGTCCGCCGACTGTCACAGGCGTGTGACAGACCACCGTCGAGGCCTCCGGGTTGGTGGTGGTCGGCTGTCAGGATCATGCTGGTGAGTGGGCCCGGGTTGTGTGGGTTTGTGAAGGGTGTGATGAGCGGCGATGGTGCGAGGTCCCACTCCTCCCGATGAGGCGCAGGCGGACGCTGCGCCGGGATCGGCGTACACGGCGACGGCCACCGTGGATGGGCGGGGCGTGGTGACGGGGTGGAGTGAGGGTGCACGGCGGCTGCTGGGCTACGGCTCGTCGGAGGTGGTGGGGCGCCCCGCGGCGTGGCTGCTGGCCGAGGATGTCGGCGTGCGGGCGCGGGAGGCGGCCGGGCGGGAGAGGTGGAGCGGCACGGTGGGGCTGCGGCACCGGGACGGTCACCGGCTCGAACGGCGTCTGCTCGCCCACCGCCGCAGGCCGAACGGCCTGGCCCCCGAGTGGTTGCTGTTGTCCGCGGCGGCGGCCGACCCGCGCCTGCCCGCAGACGCAGGGCGTCTGCCGGGGGGTGAGGTGCTGGGGGAGTGGGTGTTTCGTCAGTCGCCCTGCGCGCTTGCGGTCTTCGACACGGATCTACGGCTGGTGCGGGCGAACAGCGGCATGGAGGGTGCGCTGTCGCTGACCGAGGAGGAGATGCGGGGCTTGCGTCTGCCGGAGATCGCGCCGGATCCGGTGAGTGACGAGGTCGAGTCGAGGATGCGCCTGGTACTTGAGGGCGGTGGCGTACAGGACATACCGGCCTTCCTCGGCCCGACGGGTGTCAGCGACCAGCACGGCCGGCCCACGTCGCTGTCCCCGCTGAAGGACGCGGGCGGCCGGGTGCGCGCCGTGTGTCTGGAGGCGCACCACGCGCTTCCCCAGCAACTCGCCGGGCAGCGGATGCGGTGGCTGGACGACGTCAGAGCCCGGATCGGCACCACCTCGGACGTACAGCGCACCGCGCAGGAGCTGGCCGACGTCGTGGTCCCCGCCCTTGCGGACTTCGCCGCCGTCGAGTTGCTGCCGGCCCCCGAGGGCGGGGAGGTGCCCGCCGGGGTTCCCGGTGGGCCGGTGACCCTGGGGCGCACGGCCGTGCGGTCGATCGGCGAGGAGGGACCGGTCTCCTTTGTCGCGGGGGAGGAGCCCGCCGCCGCGGCCCCTGAGACGTGCCGCTACCCGGGGTCGTCGCCGGTGGCCCGGTGCCTGACCGAGGGGCGGGGCGCCGTGTACGGCGTGAGAGATCCCGCCATCGCACAGTGGGCCGCCGAGGATCCGCAGGCCGGTTGGCTGCGAGTGGCGGGGACCCATTCGGTGATGGTGGTGCCGGTGCGCGCCCGCGGCGGCACTCTGGGCGTGGCCCTCTTCAGCCGCAGCCGGCGCCCCGAGCCCTTCGGGGCGGACGACCTGGCGACGGCCGAGGAGCTCACGGCAAGAGCGGCCATGGCCATGCACGGCCGCGGCCACCACACCCGGGAGCACACCACGACGATGACGTTGCAGCGCAGTCTGCTGCCGCAGACGCTGCCCGATCAGCAGGCCCTGGACATCGCCACCCGCTACCTGCCGGCCGGCGGTCGGGCAGGGGTGGGCGGGGACTGGTTCGATGTGATCCCGCTGTCCGGGATGCGGGTGGCACTGGTGGTGGGTGACGTGGTCGGCCACGGTATCCGTGCCTCGGCGACCATGGGCAGGGTGCGCACCGCGGTGCGCACCCTTGCGGACGTCGATCTGCCGCCGGACGAGCTGCTCACCCATCTCGACGATCTCGTGCTGCATCTGTCGGCGGAGGAGGCGGGCGCGGAGGGTGCCGCGGAGAGCGCCGGGGGCATCGGCACCACCTGCCTGTACGCCGTCTACGACCCCGTATCACGGCGCCTGACCCTGGCCAGGGCCGGTCATCCACCGCCGGCGGTGGTGGCCCCGGACGGCGCGGTCCGCTTCCTGGACGTCCCGCCGGGGCCGCCACTTGGCCTGGGCGGGCTGCCGTTCGAGACCTTCGAGACCGTGCTGGACGAGGACAGCCTGATCGCCCTGTACACCGACGGGCTGCTCGCCGCCCGCGACCACGACATCGACGACGCCCTGGACAGGATGTTCCAGGCCCTGGCCCGCCCCGCGAAGGGGCTGGACACGGTGTGCGACCGGATCCTGACCTCCATGCTGTCCCATCGCCCCGACGACGACGTCGCTTTGCTGATCGCCCGCACCCGGGCCCTTCCCGCCGACCGGGTCGCCACCTACGACCTGGACTTCGACACGACCGTGGTCGCCGAGGCCCGCCGGCACGCCACCGACCAGCTGACCGCCTGGCAGCTGGAGGAGGCCGCCTTCATCACCGAACTCGTCGTCAGCGAACTGGTCACCAACGCCCTCCGCTACGGCCGCCCGCCCATCCAGCTGCGACTGATCCACGCCGGCCACACCCTCATCTGCGAAGTGTTCGACTCCAGCAGCACCGCCCCGCACATGCGCCGCGCCCGCACCTTCGACGAGGGAGGACGTGGCCTGCTGCTCGTCGGCCAGCTCGCTCAGCGCTGGGGCACCCGGCACGCGGCCACCGGCAAGACGGTCTGGGCCGAACAGTTCCTCGTGGCCGAACCCGATGTGTGATCACCTTCCTCCCGGCTTGAGACCTCCTCTGCTGAGCGCGCTCGGTCAGGACGTGATCGGGTGACGGGCCAGGAACCGGGCCATGGCCTCGGCGACCGGCCGGGCTCGCTCGACATGCAGGAGATGCCCCACGCCCTCGATGACGCACTCTTCGATGTCCGGCACGGCGGAGCGCAGGAGCTCGGCCACCTCGACCCACAGACGGCCGGTGTCGCCGCCGACGACGGACAGCGTCGGCCGACGGATCGCCGCGGCCTCATCGGGGCCGAACCGCCAATCGGCCCTGCTCGCCTGCGAGGAACTGCGTCCCTACGTCCGGCGCGAGCTGGGCTGGCCCCTGACGGAGCTGGGCCGTATCCGGCTGCGGCGCGGCGATCTGACCGGCGCCGAGGAGGCACTGCGTGATGCCCATCGCCTCGGGTGGGATCCCGAGCCGGTGCTCTCGCTCGTCCGACTCGCCGACGGTGACGCCGACACGGCAGCCGCGACGATCGACGAGGCGCTCATGCGGCCCCGACCCGTTCCGTCGAAGGAGCTTCCCCCCACCACCGAGTTGCGCCGGGCGCCGCTGCTGGACGCGCAGGTGAAGATCGCCGCGGTCCGTCTCGACCCGCAGACGGCCCGGGCCGCGGCCCGGGAACTCGACGAGGTGGCCGCCCGCTTCGCCAGCAACGCGCTCGCCGCGTCGGCGCTCCAGGCGCACGGCGATGTCCTCCTTGCCGAGGGCGACGCGGCCGGCGCCTCGGCGTTGTTCGCCGACGCGGTGCGCGCCTGGAACGAGATCGGCGCGCCGTACGAGGCGGCGGAGTGCCGGCTCCGCCTCGCCGATGCCCAGCACGACCTGGGCCGCACGCGGGCCGAGACGCTGGAGCGGGAGGCGGCACGTGCCGAGTTCGAACGGATCGCCACCGCACCCGCGGTTCCCCCGGCGCAGCCGGCCACGACCGGGCCGAACGCGTTCGTCCGGGAGGCCGACTTCTGGAAGATCGTCTTCGACGGGCGGCGCTTGACCGTCCGCGACAGCAAAGGCATGCACCACCTCGCCCGGCTGCTCGGCGCGCCGGGCCGGGAGTTGCACGTCCTCGACCTCGTCGCCGCGGAGAGCGACGACCCCACGCGCGCGGCAGGGCTTCTGCGCGCCGGCGACGCGGGTCCCCTCCTGGACGACCGGGCCAAGCGGATGTACCGCAGACGGCTCGCCGAGATCGACGACGACATCGAAGAAGCCCGCAGTGCCGGTGACGCGGCCCGTGAGGCACAGGCCGAGTTCGAACGAGATTTCCTGATCAGTGAACTCGCGCGGGCGGTCGGACTCGGTGGACGCGACCGCCGTGCCGGAGCGGCGTCCGAACGGGCCCGGGCCGCCGTGACGCAAGCCCTGCGCAAGGCCATCGGCCGCCTCCGCGAGGCCTGCCCACCGCTCGGCGAACACCTCGACCGCACCATCCGCACAGGCACGTACTGCGCCTACCTCCCCGACCCGCGTTTTCCCTCCATGTGGACGACGTGACGCCGGGTGCCGCTTGTGCCGGCACGTCACCCGGAGGGCGGGCTGTCCGGCGGGGGCGACTCTTGCTCGGGCTCGACTTGAGCCGGCGAGGAGGCGGAATCCGGGGGCGCGACGCTCTCAGGTGCGGGGGACGGGGACGTTGGAGGCGAGGGCGGTTGTACGACGTTCGGGGCTCGAGGCTTCGAGGACTGCGACGACGGAGCCGAGGGAGTCTCGGGGGAGGACGACGGCGGCCGGCTGGGTCCTGGCGAGGAGGTGTCCTCCGAGCGCTTCTCCGGCGGCTTCGAGGACGTGTCCTTCGAGTGATTCTCCTTCGGCGGTGTCGAGGCTTGGCCCGATGCGGTCGGAGTGTGCGTCGGCGGCGGCGTGGTCGTGCTCTCGTGCTTGTCCCTGTGGTCGCCGTGTCGGCGGGTGGACCGGTCCGTCGGCGAGAGGTCTGCCGTGACGAAGGTGTGCACGGGGTGGGGTGCCGGGGTGACGGCGACGACGTGTGAGGGACGGTAGCCGGGCCATGGGCGGGCCGCCGGTCGGGGCGGGGCCTGCTCGGCCGCGGGCGGAGCGAGGGGGTTGCCGCAGGCGCAGCGCACGCGGGGGACGCCGCGGTCGTCGACCAGGACGGCGGAGCCGGCTTGCAGAACGGACGGGTAGCTGGTGGCGGTGCCGTTCTGGTAGCCGTGGTTGGTGACCAGCGTGTCGCTGGTCAGGCGCAGGGGGGTGAGGGTGCGCAGGTAGTGGGGGACGGTGGAGGGCTCGATGCCGAGCGCGGAGGCGAAGGCTGTTTTCTTCGACGCGTCCGCGCGCAGGGCGGTGATCTGCTGGTTCACGTTGCAGCGGGTGGCGCTGCGGGTCCCGCCGTACAAGCCGGGCGTGTCGCCGTCCAGGCTGCGCGGCGCGTTGCCTGCGGCCGGGGCGGCCGGTGACGGCGCGGCCGGCGGTGGATCGCCGTCCGGCGTGGTCGCCTCCGTGAACGGGTGTGCGCCCGTGGTCCCGGCGGCCTCGAGGAAGACCTCACCTTGGTGGTGCGGCGTGCCGGGGGCGTGGGAGACGACCAGGGCCAGGGCCAGCACTGCGGCGACGACAGTGGCGATCAGGGCCACGCGCGAGGCCCGCCTGCCTGGCAGGCGCCTGGGTCGCGCGGTTGGCCCGGAGGCTCCCGACGGGCCCGACTGCGGGCCCGACAGGGGTCCCGACGGAGGACCTGCGGGTCCTGCGGGTCCTGCAGGGGGTCCCGTGGGTCGGTCGGACGGCGGCGGGTTGGTGCTCATGGCTCTGGCTCCCCGGGTTCCTTTCTGGGCGTGGAGGTGGAAGAAGGCGACGGGGTGGAGGCCCAGGTGGACCTCCACCCCGTCGCGAGGGGTGTCGCGGGGCCGGGCGTCAGGGACCCGTCCGGCCCCTGGCGAGGGCTGGTCGATGGACTCAGTGCCGTGACCGTCCTCGCCGGTGGCGCCCTACACGGCCGGGGCAGGCTCGGCGGGTGCGGGCTCGGCCGGGGCCGGGTCGGCGGGGGCCGGGTCAGCGGGAGCGGGGTCCGCCGGAGCGGGATCCGCCGGGGCCGGGTCCGCCGGGGCCGGGTCGGCCGGAGCCGGGTCAGCGGGCGCGGGGTCCGCCGGGGCCGGGTCGGCCGGAGCGGGGTCGGCCGGGGCCGGGTCGGCCGGAGCCGGCTTCTCCTCGGCCTTCTTGTCGTCCGGCTTCTCCTCGGGCTTCTTGTCGTCCGGCTTCTTGCCGTGGTCGGGCTTCTTGTCTTCCTCCTTCTTGTCTTCCTCCTTCTTCTCCTCCTTGGCTTCGTGCTCGTCCTTCCAGTGGTCGTCGTCCTTGTGGTCCCAGGGCTTGTCGTGGTGGTTCTCCCAGTAGTGGTAGTCGTTGTAGCTGTCCCAGAAGTACCACTTGTGGTGGTGCTTCACGATGTAGTAGCAGTCGTAGTGGTCGTCCCAGTACCACTTGTAGTGCTTGCCCCAGCAGTAGTACTTCTTGTGCTTCTTGTTCTTCTTGTGCTTGTTGTGGTGCTTGCTCCAGCAGTAGTTCTTGGTCTTCTTCTGCTGATGCTCCGGGGCCATGGTCGCCGCGGACTGCTCGGACATCGGGGCGGCGGTGGCGGCGGTGGCCGGCAGGATGACGCCGCCGGCGACCACCACGGCCGAGGCCACTGCGGTCGCCACGCCCAGCCGACGCTTGGGGCGGGCGTCCTGGGACTCGGGCTTTCGCATGATGCGGTTCATGTTTCCTCCTGAAGTGAAAGGCACTCTTTGTGTGCCCGGGGCCCTGCTCTTTCCGGTGTTTCCGGTGAGGCCCGCACTTCAAGTAGGCCCGGATCGCCTGGTCAGGTCATGTTCCGAGGGCTCGGGACTTGACGGATGGGAAGACGCCGGGTACACGCCGCCTCCCGTCTTGCTCTCGTACGCGGTTGCCGCTGATCGGCGGGCAGGCGAAATCGACACTTGCCACCCCGAACTTCTGCTCGTCGACCAGGCCTTGGCGGATTCTTCCCGAGGTGTTCGGCCGCGCGAGCCTGAGCCTTGCGCTCCCGCCGCCCGATGAAAAGAAACGCTGTGAGAACCTTGGAATTACCTGGGTTCTGATGGGCCGTCAGGGAGGGGCATGGGAAACCACAGGCGGCCCAGGTCCGGGATCAGCGGTACGGGCAAGGGCTGTCGCACGGATACTCGCGCTCGTGGGCGCCCTGGGCCAGGAGCCCGGTCCGGCTGCCCAGGAAATGCTGCCCTGTCTGCTGGTGGTAGGGGCATCGGTAGCTTCGCCGCCCCGACTCTGACCCCGGAACGGCGAAGCACCACCGATACAGGCGGCTGTCAGCATCGGCCGCCGGCACGGTCTGCCAGGACCGTGCCCAGTGAAATTGGAGGAACCCAGGTGGAATCGAGAACCAGGCGCCTCGCGATGTCGAGCATAGCCGCCCTTGCCGCTGCGGTGCTGGTGGCAGGCTGCGGTGGGCAGCAGTGGCGGCACCGGTTCGTCGGGCGCCGACGGCAACACGCTGACCCCGTGGACGCACAACGTCGGCAACGCCGCCGCATCCGCGATTGACGGCCCCAACGGCACCGTCCCTTGCCAGTCGCCGGCGGCCCAGGCACACCTGTCGAACTCCGTGTCATCGTCGATCGGTCGATCGGTCGATCGGTCGATCGGTCGATCGGTCGATCGCGGAGATCTACGTGGCCTCCGGCCAGGTGCTCACGATCAGGTTCTGTCCGACCGGCGACGGACCATGGCGGCTGCAAGCCCACACCACGGACGGCGCCGGCCGGACCGACCTCACCGTCGAAGCGTGGAACCTGCACCCGAGCGGGACCCAGCAGGAACCACTCCTGGCACGCCATGGGCAGGACACCTGAGGGCATCGAGGGGCGTTCGCCCCGGCCTGCCGCAGGGCATGGCCGGGGCGAGCAGTTGGCGCGCCTGGGTTCGGCGCTGCTTCCGGGGAGCGGTCGGAACCGCCGTTCAGTTCGACGCCGGTCCCGGCCATACGGCGGAGGCGTCGTCGCGGCTGGGATCGGGCAGGCGGACCGGGCGGACCGGGATCGTGTGGGTGCGTCCTTCCGAGACCGCCGTCCACGGGGCGGGGTGGCCCGAGTAGGACAGGGTGGTGAGGACGAAGACGTCGTCGGCGTAGACCTCGACGTACTCGCCGATCGTGAGAATGCGCAGGGTCGCGGCGGGCTCGGTCAGGACGGTCTCGCCGAGCCGACCGCCGTCGGGGCCGGTGACCCAGAGGTTCTTGCCGTCACAGCCGAGGACGAGGGCGGGGCGGCCGCTCCCGGGCGCGTCCGTGCGCAGGGTGATCTCGACACGGGCGGAGAGGGTGAGGTCGCCGACCGCGTGCAGACCGGGCTGCTCGGTCTCCTCGCCCAGCCAGCTGTCCAGGCCGGGCCACCACTCCAGGCGCGGCGCCGAACCGTCCGGGACGACAAGGGACTTGGGCTGGGCGAGCATGCCGCGGCAGCGCTCACCGGAGTCGGTGAGATCGACGCGGCGGGGGGTGGTGTGCAGGACGACACGGGAACCGTCGGGAGCGGCGATGACGCGGGGGGCGTAGGAGCCGGTCGGGCCGAGGGGACCACGGCGGGTCCAGGGGCCGCGCAGTCGGGGGGCGGTCCATGCCTCGAAGCCGCGGGTGGCTCCTATGGAGCCGAGCAGCAGCCAGCTGCCGTCGTCGAGGCGTTCCAGGACCGGGCACTCCAACTCGTCCACGTCACCGGGTGAGATGAGCGGTGGATGCACCGTCCAGTGCTCCAGGTCGTCGGACGTCGCCCATGCGACACAGCCGCTGACCTCGACGGGCAGGGAGGCGTCGGCGGCGCAGACGACCATGACCCAGCCGTCCGACTCGTCGTCGCGTACGACGAACGGGTCGCGCCATCCCATGCGTTCTCCGGTGCGGTACCAGCGGGCGTCCGCCTCGACTACCGGTCCGGTGCCATGGCGCCGCCAGCCGGTGCCGTCGGTGCGATCGGAGTAGGCCAGCCCGACCGACTGCAACGGCCAGCCGCCCCCGGTCAGTTGGCTCACGCCCGTGTAGAACATCGCCATTCCGTCGCCGTACGGGACGGGGTGCATGGTCCACACCGCCTGCTGGTCGAACCGGCCGGGCAGCCCGTTGCCGAAGGCGGTGCCCTCGGGCCGCCAGGCGACCAGGTCCGTGGAGGTGGCCCGGCCGTAGGAGGTCTCCATCCGCAGATGGTCGAACTCGGCCGTCCACGGGCCCTGCAGATGCAACACCGCGTAGGTGCCGTCGCCGTCGCGGAGCAGGGCGAAGTCGTTCACGCAGAGGCCGGGCGGGGCGTATCGCATGCACAGTTCCTGTCGGCTCGCAGCGCTCAAACGCGTGCGCTGACCAGTGACCTCAAAGGTCTCACTTAAGAATCGGCCCTAGTAAAACCGAACGCAAACGCTTGCGCAACAACGAGGTCGGGTTTACGGTCACGTCACCCACAGATCACACCGACGTGAAACCGACGGGAGAAAAGTGCTGTGACCGTCAGCATCACCGATGTCGCCCGCGCCGCCGGAGTCTCAGCGTCCACCGTGTCCCGCGCCCTGCGCGGCCGGCCGGGCGTCTCCGACGAGGTGCGGGCACAGATCACGGCCGTCGCCACACAGCTCGGCTACACGGCGTCCCGCTCGGCGTCCAGCCTGGCCAGCGGACGCACCTTCACCATCGGTGTCGTGGTCCCGTACGTGGGCCGCTGGTTCTTCGGCACCGTGCTGGACGCCGCCGAGCGCGAGTTCAGTGCCGCGGGCTACGACGTCCTGCTGTACAACCTGGGATCGCCGGAGACACGCAAGCGTTTCTTCACCAGGATGCCGGTCCGCAAGCGCGTGGACGCCGTGCTGTCGCTGCTCATCCCCGACGAGGAGGAGTCCGCCGCGCTGCGCTCACTCGGGGTGCCGCTGGCCGGCACGGTCGGCGACGCCAGGCCCGGCTTCACCGTGGTCGGCATCGACGACCGGGCCGGCGCGGAAAGCGCCGTACGGCATCTGGTGAACCTCGGCCACCGCCGGATCGGCATGATCAGCGGGGCGAGCGGACCGCTGCACTGGACCACGCCCGTCAAGCGCCGTCAGGCGTACCTCGACGTGCTGGCCGACGCCGGGATCGCACACGACCCGGCGCTGGAGGCGGACGGCGACTACACCGTCGAGGGCGGCGAGCGGGCCATGACCGAACTGCTGGCCGCCTCCCGGCCACCGACGGCCGTGTTCGCACAGTCCGACGAGATGGCGATGGGTGCGCTGCGCGCCCTGCGGCGCCACCGGCTGAAGGTTCCGGACGACGTGTCCGTCGTCGGCTTCGACGATCACGAACTGTCCGACGTGCTGGGGCTGACCACCGTCGCCCAGCCTGTCGCCGGTCAGGGCGCAGAAGCCGCCCGGCTGCTGCTGCGACAGCTCGACGAGCCGGACACCGAGCCGCCCAGGCATGTGCAGATGCCCATCCGTCTCGTCCTGCGCGAGACCACCGCCCCGCCGCGCCGGTGAGGCCCCGAGTGACCGATCCCGGCAACCCACGAGGCCCTGTCAGGCCCCTGAGCCCCACAACCCCACACCGGACAGCACCAGCGCACTTCGAACCCTCGCACCGCACGGAGGCACGCACCATGAGTTCGACCACCAGAAGGTACCGCCGCATGGCCTGTACGGGCCTGGCTCTCGTCCTGCCGCTCGCGGCACTGGCCGCCTGCGGCGGCGGCAGTGGCGGCGACACCTCCGCCGACGCCGGCAGCGGCAGCGGCACCATCAGCGTCTGGGCCCACCAGGGCCAGAAGAGCGAGGACGCCGCCCTGCAGAACGCGGTGAAGTCCTTCAACTCCTCCCAGGACAAGATCAAGGTCGAGCTGAAGCTGATCCCCGGCAACGACTACACCAAGACCATCACCGCCACCGACGCCTCCAAGCTGCCGGACGTGATGGAGTTCGACGGCCCGACCATGGCGAACTTCGTCTACAACAAGAAGCTCGCCGCGATCGACGACTACGTCTCCGTCAAGACCATGTCCAACGCCACCCCGGCCGCCAAGGCGCAGGGCGAGATCGACGGCAAGCACTACGGCCTGGGCATGTACGACTCGGGGCTCGGCATATACGGCAACAAGAAGCTGCTGGACGCGGCCGGGGTGAAGTACCCCACCGGTCTGTCCGACGACTGGACCGCGGCCGAGTTCACCGCGGCCGTGCAGAAGCTGGCCGCCAAGGACTCCGACCGCAAGAGCCTGGACCTTCAGGAGAACAACGGCTACGCCAACGAGTGGGGCACGTACGGCTTCGCACCGGTCGTCTGGTCGGCCGGCGGTTCGCTGCTGAAGGACGGCAAGGCGGAAGGCGCGCTCGACGCCCCGGCCGTGGTCTCGGCGATGAAGACCTTCCAGTCCTGGAAGACGTACGTCGACTCCAACACCGACGGAAACGCGTTCGCCAAGGGCCGGGTGGCGCTGAGCTGGGTCGGCCACTGGATGTACCCCACCTACAGCGAGGCCCTCGGTGACGACCTCGTCGTGCTGCCGCTGCCCGACTTCGGCAACGGCCCCAAGACCGGCCAGGGCTCCTGGGCCTGGGGCATCGGCGCGGGCTCCAAGAACGGCAAGGCCGCCGGTACCTTCCTCGACTACCTCCTCGACGACGCCAACGTCACCGCGATGACGACGGCCAACGGCGCACCGCCCGCCACCAGGACCGCACTGGCCAAGAGCGAGCTGTACAAGCAGGGCGGCCCGCTCCAGCTCTACGCCGACCAGCTCGCCAAGCCCTGCGGCGACAGCGACATCACCAAGACCTGCGTCGCCGTGACCCGCCCGCTCACCGCCGGATACCCCACGGTCACCGCCAAGTTCAGTGAGGCCCTCAACGCCGTCTATGGCGGCGCCGACCCGAAGAGCGCCCTGGAGAAGGCCGCCCGCGCCATCGACCAGGACTTCTCCGACAACGCCGGTTACAAGATCCAGTAGGACGCTTCGGCCGGGGCGGGCTCGCCTGCGACGCGTATGACGCGTACGACGGCGGGCCCCTCCCGGCCGGGAACAGGACTCCCCGTGAAGACCGTGGAACCCGCGCACGCCGCGCCCTCCGGCAGGGAAGAAGGCCCGCCCGTGACCTCAGCGCAGCCCGCGCGGCCGGCGCGTTCAAAGCCCAGGAACCGCGACTGGCTGCACGGACTGCTCATGTCCACGCCCGCCGTCGCCGGACTCATCGCCTTCGTCGGCATCCCGTTCGGTTACGCCGTCGTCCTCTCCTTCTACAACGTGCGCCTGGGCTCCCCGCTCGCGCCGTCCTTCTTCGGCGTGGAGCAGTACCGGCGCCTGTTCACCGACCCGGATCTGTCGGGCCCGTTCCTGCGGGCGCTGCTCAACAACCTGACCTTCGCCGTGGTCGTCGTACCGCTCCAGACGGGCCTCGCGCTCGCCCTCGCGATCCTCCTCAACCGCAAGCTCAAGGCCATCGGCCTGTTCCGGTCCCTGTTCTTCATGCCGGTCGTCTTCCCCATGACGCTGGTCGCCGTCATCTGGCGTCTCATCCTCGCCCGCAGCGACCAGGGCCTGCTCAACTCCGCGCTGCACGCGGTGAGTTTCGGCAACTGGGGGGCCTTCGACTGGCTCGGCGACGCCGCCACCGCCATGGCGTCGATCATCGTGCTGTCCGTCTGGCAGGGCGTCGGCTTCCAGATGGTCATCCTGCTGGCCGGCCTCCAGCAGATACCCGGCGAGCTCTACGAGGCCGCCGAGCTCGACCGGGCCTCCCGCTGGCAGCAGTTCCGTCACGTCACCCTGCCGGGCATCCGCGGCACCCTCGTCTTCGTCGCCATGCTCACCTCGGTGCTCGCCTTCCGCGTCTTCGACCAGGTCTACGTCCTCGTCCACGGCGGCGGTCTCGACGAGGACGCCACCCGCACGGTGATGTACCAGGCCGTCACCACCGCCTTCGACCAGAACAACATCGGCCAGGCGTCCGCGATCACCGTCGTCTTCTTCCTGATCGTCGTCGCCCTGACTCTCATCCAGCGCCGCGTCGTCCGGCCCGACAACGAGGACTGAAACCCACCATGGCCACGACCCGCGCGCCCCTGCGCCGCTTCGCCGACTACGCCGTCCTGAGCGTGCTCGCCTTCATCTTCGTACTGCCCGTCCTCTACCTCCTCCTCGGCAGCCTCAAGCCCTCCGACCAGGTACTGAACGGCCTGAGCGGATTCCTCCCCACCCACCTGTCCTTCGACAACTACACGCACGTCCTCGACGCCCTGAACTCCGACAGCACCGGCTATTTCTGGCGCTTCATGGGTGTCTCGCTACTCGTCGCGTTCGTGGTCGTGACCGGCGGCCTCTTCGTCAACTCGATGGCGGCGTACGGCATGTCACGGCTGAAGTGGCGCGGCCGGGGAGCCCTTTTCACGCTCGTCCTGCTGCTGATGCTGGTGCCCTTCGAGTCGGTGGCCGTACCGCTCTTCTACATGTTCAACGACCAGCGCAACACGATCTACATCCAGGCGATCCCGTTCATCGCCAACGCCTTCTCGGTCTACCAGTTCCACACGTTCTTCCGCACGATCCCGCCCAGCATCGAGGAGGCCGCCCGGCTGGACGGCGCGGGCCCCTGGCGCACCTTCTTCGCGATCATCGTGCCGATGTCGAAGCCGGTGTTCGCCTCGGTCGCGATCCTCACCTTCCTCACCCAGTGGGGCTCGTTCCTGTGGCCGGTCCTGATGGTTTCCGACCCCGCCGCACGCCCGCTCCCCCTGGAGATGAGCGTCTTCCAGGGCCAGCAGCCCCCGGACTGGGGTCAGATCCTCGCCTTCGGTGTCCTGCTCGTCCTGCCCGTGCTGGTGGTCTTCGCCTTCTTCCAGCGCTGGTTCGTCCAAGGAGTGGCCAGCTCTGCGGTCAAGGGCTGAGCACGACTCGGCGCAGGGGTCACATCGGAACTCGTCGTTGTGCGGCTCGGGTGAACCCGTGGACCCGCCCCGCGTGCCGGGCAGCGCGGACCGGCCGGACTCCATACGGTGGCGGACGTGTTGCTGAGCTGTGCGTTCATCAATCTGAAGCCTGGTGTCGGGAAGACGACCAGCGCTGTCTGGCTGGCCCATGCGCTGAATGAGCTGGGACTGCCCCCGCTGCTGGTCGACAGCGACCCGGCCGGCTCCGCGCTGCGCTGGAGCGAGCTCGCCGGCGGCTTTCCCTTTCCCGTGATCGCCCTTCCCGTCGGCGACGTGCACCACCGGGTCGACGACTTCCTCGGAAGACGGCAGGCCGTGGTGCTCGACGCCCCGCAGCTGGAGGATCACGCCCGCATCGCGCGCAGCGTCATGCGCCATGCGAACGAGTGGATCGTGCCGGTGACCCCGGCCCCGATCGAGCTGGACCGGATGGCACCCATCCAGAACGAGATGGGCGATGTGCAGTCGCTTCGCCCGCAGCCGGCCCGCACCGCGGTGTTGCTCAACCGCACCAACCGTCCCGGCACCACCCGTACCGGTCCCGACTCCGACGCCCGGGAGGTGCTCGCGGAACGGGGATTCGACGTCCTCGACACCCAGATCGCCCGCCTCGACCTGTACTCCCAGTCGTTCGGCGGTCCGGTCCGCGTCCAGGGAACCGCCTACATGGACCTCGCGAACGAACTCCTCAAACGTCAGGCAGGCGAATGAACCAGCGCAAGGACAACTACCGCGCGGCCTTGCTGCGCGGTCAGGCGGAGCCGGGCCCCCATACCCCCAGGGCGACCACGCTGAGAACCAGATACGTCCGGATCACCATCGAGGTCGATCCGGAGGTGCAGCGCATCCTGGACCGGTGGACGACGCCGGCGGTCGGCCTGCTGACGGACACCGGCGCGG
Source organism: Streptomyces sp. HUAS ZL42 (assembly GCF_040782645.1). Taxonomy (GTDB): domain Bacteria; phylum Actinomycetota; class Actinomycetes; order Streptomycetales; family Streptomycetaceae; genus Streptomyces. Next base: position 1,032,775 of record NZ_CP160403.1, on the reverse strand, counting down.
CCGCCCTGCGCGTCCTGACGGTGTTCACCGACAGGAAGACCACCTGACCGAGCCCGAGCCGGCCACGCGGCGCGGCCCGCACCCCGAAAGGGGGAAGATAGTCGCGAGTGAATGCGTGATCGACACGAGGAGCGGGTGTCATGCACTCTGAGCGAGCGGGCAAGCCGGCCGGACCCGAGGACCTGATCGACGTCGCCAGGCTGGTGACGGCGTACTACGCGTTGCACCCCGACCCGGCCGCGCCGGAGCAGCGCGTCGCGTTCGGCACGTCAGGGCATCGCGGATCGTCGCTGGCGGCGGCGTTCAACGAGGACCACATCGCCGCGACAAGCCAGGCCATCTGCGAGTATCGCGCGGAACAGGGCACCGACGGCCCCCTCTTCCTGGGAGCGGACACGCACGCCCTGTCCGAGCCCGCGAGGGTCACCGCGCTGGAGGTGTTCGCGGCCAACGACGTGACGGTGCTCATCGACACCGCGGACGGTTACTCGCCCACCCCGGCGGTCTCGCACGCCATCCTGACCCACAACCGGGGCCGCACCTCCGGGCCGGCGGACGGCGTGGTCGTGACCCCCTCGCACAACCCGCCTGCCGACGGCGGCTTCAAGTACAACCCGCCCAGCGGCGGTCCGGCAGGCTCCGACGCGACCTCCTGGATCCAGGACCGGGCGAACGAGATCATCGCAGCCGGCCTGAAGGACGTACGGCGCGTCTCCTACACCCGGGCGCTCGCCGCACCCGGCACCGCACGCTACGACTTCCTGGACTCGTATGTGTCCGACCTGCCGAACGTGCTGGACCTGGACGCGATCCGGACGGCCGGCGTACGGATCGGTGCCGACCCGCTCGGAGGGGCCTCGGTGGCCTACTGGGGGCGCATCGCCGAGCAGCACCGCCTCGACCTGACGGTGGTCAATCCGCTGACCGACCCGACCTGGCGCTTCATGACGCTGGACTGGGACGGCAAGATCCGCATGGACTGCTCCTCGCCGCATGCGATGGCCTCGTTGATCGAGCAGCGCGACCGTTTCCAGATCGCGACGGGCAACGACGCCGACGCCGACCGGCACGGCATCGTCACTCCGGACGCCGGCCTGATGAACCCCAATCACTACCTTGCCGTCGCCATCTCCTACCTGTACGGGCACCGCAAGGAGTGGCCCGCGGGTGCGGGCGTGGGCAAGACGCTGGTGTCGTCCGGCATGATCGACCGGGTCGCCGCCGACCTGGGCCGCCGACTGGTCGAAGTGCCGGTGGGATTCAAGTGGTTCGTGGACGGACTGGTCGACGGATCGCTCGGCTTCGGAGGCGAGGAGTCGGCCGGAGCGTCGTTCCTGCGCCGGGACGGTTCGGTGTGGACCACCGACAAGGACGGCATCATTCTGGCCCTGCTCGCCTCCGAGATCACGGCCGTCACCGGCAAGACACCGTCCGAGCACTACGCCGCGCTCACGGCACGCTTCGGCGAACCGGCCTACGCCCGCATCGACGCACCGGCGTCCCGAGAGGAAAAGGCCCTCCTGGCCAAGCTGTCCCCGGCACAGGTCAGCGCCGACACCCTCGCCGGGGAGCCGGTCACCGCCGTACTCACCGAAGCGCCGGGCAACGGCGCCTCCATCGGCGGCATCAAGGTGACCACCGAGAACGCGTGGTTCGCGGCCCGACCCTCGGGCACCGAGGACGTGTACAAGATCTACGCGGAGTCGTTCCGGGGCCCCGACCACCTGCGTCAGGTCCAGGACGAGGCCAAGCTCGTGGTGCAGCGGGCACTGGGAAGCTGACGCGCTGTCGAGAAGGTCCGCAGTCGGAGATCCCGGTGCGGATCTTCTCGACCAGTCCATCACGAGGTGACCTGTGAAGACGTACCCTCGTGCGGCGGAAGGCGGACGAGGCAGAACTCGTTCCCTTCGGGATCGGCCATGACCCGTACGGTGACACCGTCTTCGGTCGTCTCGTCGATGACGACGGCGCCGAAACTCACGGCGTGACGTGTCGCCGCCTCCAGATCCGGCACGGTCAGATCGACGTGCGCGCGGTTCTTGCCCGTCTTGGCCTCGCCGACACGCTGGAAGGCAAGTGCCGAGGCGCCGTCTCGGGAGGGCTCCAAGAGGACGTACTGCCTCCATCTCGTCTTGATCTGTACGCCGAGGAAGTCCGACCAGAATGCCGCGAGCCGCTCCGGGTCCGCGCAGTCCATGACGATGTGGGACACATGGAGTTCCATCCGCACAGTCTCACAGAACGTTACGGGCGACGGAGTAGCTCAGGTCCTGGGCCGTGAGTGAGGCGGGCGTCAAGCGCAGCCACATCGTGCCTCGTTCGCTCGGATCGTCGTACAGGTAGTGCACGAACCGTTCATCCCACAGAGCCTCGTCCGCTCCCAGATAGCGGGCCAGCTTGCGCCGCCCTCTCGGCACGTCGAACGGTACGAGCTCAGCCTGCCCCCGGGCGATCACCTGCTGAACGCGTCCCGTCACGAGATCGCATTCGTCCACCACGAGCGCGACGCCCGGATCGTCCTTCACACGGTGGAACAACCGGGTCCACGGACCCGTCAGCACCCAGAATGCGCCGTCCTCCCAGAGGAACCAGACCGGGCGCACCGTGGGCCCATCGGTGGCGAGGCGAGCGGTGAGCGGCTGCCGCAAGAAGGTGTCCACGTCGAAACCACGAGCTGTCACAGCTCCAATCCTGCGGTGTCACACATCTCTTGCCCACCGACTTGCGACCTGAGGCGCACCCGAGGCTGACCCGGCGGGCGGCCTGCCTCGACCACGACGGCCTCCGCCCATCGTCGAGGGCCGTCGTCCGTATCCCATGTTCATCCCAGCGGTGATCCGTCCCCGCAGGTCACAGGCGCGTGACTGTCCCGGCGTCCCAATCCGGGGCAGGAGGATCCACTTCGGGGAAACCCGCTGCCAGCGTGATCCGTGCCGGGGGCTCCCGGCCACTCACATGAGGGGGAACACCAGATGGGACAGAGGACGCTTCTGCGGGGTCTGACCCTCGCCGTGGCAGCGGTCCTGCCCCTGTACGGGCCCATGGTGGTGCAGGCGGCGGAGTCCGCAGCCACCGCCGTCGCGGTCTGCGGGCATACGAGCGCACAGCCCACGCTGCAGCGGGGATCGACGGGGGACTCGACGGTCGAGGCGCAGTGCGAGCTCAATCTGGCGACGAAGCCGAGCCGTTACACGCCGATCGCGGCGGACGGCTCGTTCGGGCCGGCGACGGAGACGCGTGTCAAGGAGTTCCAGCGGTGTGCCGGGCTGGACGTGGACGGTGTGCTCGGCCCGCAGACCTGGGCGGCGCTGAACACCTGGGCCGCGGGGCCGCACTCCTGCGCGAACCAGGGCACGTCGAGCACGGCGCAGACGACCGTGTGCGGCCACACCGACGCACGCCCGACGCTGCGTCGGGGTGTGACGGGCACTGAGGTCAAGGAACTGCAGTGCCGTCTGAACCTGGCCATGGAGCCGTTCCACTATCCGCCCCTGGCCATCGACGGGAACTTCGGGGGCGGGACCGAGGGCCGGGTCATCGAGCTCCAGCACTGCGCCAACCTCAGCGCCGACGGGGTCGTGGGACCCAACACCTGGGCGAAACTGGTGGACTGGGCCGGCCGCAACACGTACTGCACACCACCGCGCCCCGCCGGATACCCGATCGACGGCCTGGACACAGCCAAGTACCAGCACCCCGGCGGCGCACCGATCGACTGGAAGGCCGTACGGGCCTCGGGTGTCGAGTTCGCGACGGTCAAGGCCACCCGGGGCCTGAACGTCACCGACGAATACCTTGCCACCGACCTCCCCGCGGCCAGGGCGGCGGGGCTGGCCGTCGCGCCCTACCACTTCTACACGGGCACGTCGCCCGACACGGGTACCGCGCAGGCCGACCGGTTCATCACCGCCGCACGAGCGACCGGCTACACCGGACAGCGTGCGGGCGACCTGCCGCCCGTCTTCGACCTGGAACGCATGGACGACGGCAGCGGACGCTGTCCCACCTACGGCACGGTGGCCGACGCCAAGGCCTGGCTCGACCGGGTGGAGGCGGCCTTCGGCCGCACTCCGATCATCTACACCCAGAAGTCCTTCCTTGACGACTGCCTGGGTTCGACCACCGCGTTCGCCCGGTATCCGCTGCAACTCGCGGACTACCGCCAGTCGATCAGCCGGCCACCGCTGCCGAACGGCTCGACGACCTGGGCGATGTGGCAGTACACCGACGCCGCGCTTTTCCCGGGCATCCAGGCACCGGCGACCGCGGACGTGTTCAACGGCTCCCAGGCCGATCTGGACCGTCTGGCCAACCGCTGATCCCGGCAGGACCAAGGAGGACCCCCATGACCATCCGGTTCGCACGCGCGTCCCTCGTCGCACTGCTCGTCACCCTGGGCTTCACCGCTCCGGCGCCCACCTCCGCCTCGGCCGCCACGGCCGCGACGACCTGTTACGGCGGGGCGGTCACGGTGCGCTACGGGGACGCAGTCGACTTCGGCCCGTACTGGACCACGAGCCGCTGCCACGACATCAACATGCGCGTGATCAGCGGAACCGCGGACTACGTGGACGCCTGCGTGAAGTTCGCGAAGTACGGCACCTGCAACCGCTGGACCAAGGTCGGCCGGAGCTGGACGACCATCGCCACCGACGTCCTGGACGGCAGCAAGTTCACGGTGTCCGCCGGCATCCCCCTCGAGGGCGACGACGCCGTCATGCAGATCGCCTTCTGACCCCCCTCACCGAACGGAGACCACCATGATCCGGAGCAGGACGTTCGCCTCGGCTCTGTTCACCGCGGCCGCACTGCTGGGCGCGGGCGTCGCGCCCGCCTCGGCACAGTCCTCGGCCGCCGCCGTCAGCTGCTACGGCGGAGCCAAGACCCTGACGTACCACTACTCCACGTCCCCCGTGTCGTACGGCACCTACACCACGTCCTCGCGGTGCAACGACATCAACATGCGGCTCATCACGGACGAGCCGGGGGTGTTCCTCTACGCCTGTGTGGTGTTCGTCGACCACACCACCAAGTGCAACCACGACGACACCTACTCCCTCCACGGCACCGAGTGGGCGACCGTCGCCACCGACGTCAAGGACGGCACCCACTTCGTTCTGCGCGTGGGCCCTTATGACCAGGACGCTCAGAACGTCAAGTTCCAGATCGCCTACTGACCTCTTCCCACCTCACCGTTCCCCGAAAGGACGACGATGACTTCCTCCTTCCGCCCCATCAACCGCCGCACCATGCTGCGTGGCACGCTGGCCGCCGGCGCGGGCGTCGCGTTCGGACAGCTGCTGTTCTCGGGCGTCGCACAGGCCTATTCGTGGTCGCGCACTCTGGAACAGGGCGACAGCGGCGCCGACGTGACCGAGCTGCAGATCCGGGTCGCGGGCTGGGCGGCGGACAGCGCAAGCCACACCCGGGTCAGCATCGACGGGGACTTCGGCCCCGGTACGGCGGCGGCCGTTCGCCGGTTCCAGACGGCGTACGGTCTCGCCGCCGACGCCAGCGTCGGACCCAACACCCAGGCGAAGCTCAACGCGCTGGAGCAGTCGGACGGCTCCACGGCCCACTTCAACTGGAGCGAGTTCGTGGACCAGGCGAGCGGCACCTTCAACGGCGGCAAGCTGAGCGCGGCGCAGGTGAAGGAGAACGTCCGCCGCTGCATGTACAAGCTGGAGGCGCTGCGCAAGAAGCTGGGCGACAAGCCGATCACGGTCAACTCCGGCTTCCGCAGCATCGCGCACAACGCCGAGATCGGCGGGGCCAGCGACAGCATGCACCTGTACGGCACCGCGGCCGACCTCGACGTGCCCGGCGTGGCCAACAGGACCGTCTACCAGAAGGCGGAGACCTGCGGGTTCTCCGGGCTGGAGAGGTACACCGTCGACCACCAGCACGTGGACAGCAGGGCCGACCTCGGTCGTGACTGGTGGTGGGAGAGCGGCACCATCTGAGGCCGTCCCGGGGTGATCCGGAGCCGGAAGTCCCAGCCCCGGGTACCGCTGCGGCGGTACCCGGGGCTGCGGGCTTCAGCTCTTCGGTGAGTCCTTCTTCAGCGCCGCCTCGCAGGAGGGCCAGTCGTGGAAGTCACGTTGGGCGCTCCACAGACGGTGGGCCGCCTTGATGTTCCACTCCGGGTCGAACGCCCGCAGTGGCGTGCCGTCGAGCTCCCGCAGGCGGGCGTCGGAGATCTGGAACACGCCCCAGTTGCGGCTGCCGTTGGTGTTGGGCAGCACCCACAGCGGGTCGAGGAACGAGGCACAGCGGGCGATGGCCACGGCGGTGTCGGGATCCTCGACGAACACCTGACGGATCCGCTTCTCCACCTCGGCCGGCGACCAGGTCGCCATGCTCACCTTCTGCGCGTAGAGCGCCTTCTTGGTGGCGTCGTCGACCGCGCTTCTCGCCGGCACGCCCGCCAGCACCTGGAACGCGGTGAGTCTGCGCAGGGTCTCCGGCCCGAAGTCCCCGTCGACGGCGAGCCTGCCCTTCGCCCGCGCCAACAGGGTCTGGACCTCCCGCACGCACTCGTCGTGCTGGCCCATGCTCACCGACTGGCACGCGGGGGAGTACAGCAGTCTGTCGTCGTCCGCCGGTGAGGCACCGGCGGGGCGCCCCAAGGGCAGCCACACGAAGCCGGCCACCAGCGCCACCGCGGCGACGGCGGTCAGTATCGCGATACGGGAGGACAGCTTCTGGGGCACGCGGGAGCGTCGCGGCTTCTCGGCCTCGTCGGGGGTGATCTCCGGCGGGGTGACGTCGTCCGGTCCGGGGCTCACCTGCGCGGGCACGGCAGGCTCCTCCGGTTCTGGTTCCGGGTTCTCCTCGGCGGTCACGGCCGGTACGTCCCGGTCGGTGTCCGCCAGCGCCCACAGCCGGTGGAGTTCGCGGAGCTCCTCCGCACTGGCTCCGCACACCTTGGCGAAGGCGTGCACCACCCGGTAGTCCGTCGGGACGCTGAGGCCGGAGCAGTACCGATGCAGACTGGAACCACTGACGCCCGCCTCCTTGCCGAGGCGGTCGTAGCCCCGGCCACTGCGGTCCTTCAGCATCCGAAGACAGGCTGCGAACTTTTCGGTTTGCGGAGAGGCAACCACACATCCACCCTTGCTCAAGCCCCTACTGACGGGTAGAAGCTACACCGCATGGAGGAGTTGTGTGCGCCCTTTCACTTCCGGAACATGACCGTCAACGCCCTTTTGACTAACAGTATTTGAGGGAGTGTCAACCGGTGAGTGTCGACCGGTCGTCTGATCTCGGTGGTGAGCGGACTTCGTCAGTCGAACTCCTCGACGTACTCCTCCGGCGGTCCCAGCTCGGGACGATCCCGCAATTCCAGGACTGCACCGAGCCGTTCCAGTTCGAGGGCCGTCACGGTGTTGTCCGCAGGCGTGTCGACATGGAACGTCGCCGCGGCGAATCCGGCGTGCGTGGTCGTGGGACCGGCGGCGACCGCGCCGGCCAGCTCCGCGGCGGACCACTCCTGCAGTGCGACCGGCGTGCTGTCCCAGCCCTGCACGATGCGCCGGTCGACGAGGACGGGACCGAGCAGGCCTTTGTGCCGGCCGATGCCCGGGCCGTAGTCCACGCGCCCGAGGTTCTCGACCAGGATCTCCAGTCGTACGACGTCTCCGGTTCCGTGAACGGGGAGTTCCGGGGTGTCGGGGCCGGCGACGCCGAGGAGGGTGCCGTCGCTGAAGACCGTTGCCCGGTCTCGTACGTCGGTGAGGATCAGCCGGTGTTCGCCTGCCGGAATGCGCGGGTGTGCGGTGTGCAGAACCATGCCCGCGTCCAGTCCGAGGTGTTCGAATGACGCGGGGTGCGGGGCGGCCGAGGTGGGAGACGGCACGGCGCGCAGGCCGGCGAGCAGGTCGGCGCGGTGGGAGAGCGGGACGCGGGTCGGTGGCAGCGTCGGCAGCCGTTCGGATGAGCGGAGTGGTTCACGGGCGCCGAGCGCCTTCCGTACGGCGAAGAACTTCCCGGTGAGGCTGCCGTCCTCGGCGATCGGCGCGTCGGAGTCGTAGCTCGTCACGACGGGCAGCAGTCGTCGTGATGCCGCGGATGCTCCCGCCGCGAGGGCGATACCGACACCGGCGGCGACGAGTTCCAGCTGCAGCGCGACGTGGTTCGTGGCGTAGGCGGGCTGGAAGGGGACGCCGGTCTCCGGGAAGGCCGTACGCAGCCGGGGATACAGACCGCTGTCGCGGCCGTAGGTGATCAGCGGGGTGGCGGAGAGCTCGTCCAGCGACAGTGCCGGCCGTCGTGCCTGCGGTCGGCCGGAGGCGACGAGCGCCACGATCTCGTCGCGGACGAGGACCCGGTGCCCGAATCCCGGCGCGAGACCCTCCATCGGAACCCCCGGCGAGAACGTCTTCATCGGATACGTCGAGAACACCCCGGCCGACTGGTCCTTCGGCTTCGGCCGCGCCCAGTACGTCGAAGGCGGCCTGGGTATCCCCGCGGCAGCAGCCTCCTGAATAGCGGCTTCGAGGTTCGACGGCGTCCTGAGCGACGAGCGCGAGAGCGGTTTCATGGTCGTCGGGGATGCTCGCGGTGCCGGCCCCCCGGTCTACGAATCGGTCTCGATCCATGCCGTCGCTTGGGAACCGAGGGCGGTGCCGGAATCATGGGGCCATGCACCGGCCGCTCCGCCTCCACGCCCCCGAGTGGGTAACGGCCGACGATTCGGTTCTGAACGTCGCGCTCGTGTACCCGATGCAGGGGCCTGCCGGGATCTTCGGGCCCACCTGTGAGGCGTGCGCACGGCTGGCCGCCGAGGAGGTCAACAAGGCGGGTGGCGTCCTCGGCAGGGAGCTGCGGCTGCTCGAGGTGGACGGCGGCCGGGACCCGCAGACCGTGGCGCGGGACGTGGAGGCGCTGGTCGCGACCGGAGCGGTGCACGGCGTGACCGGATGGCACATCTCGTCCGTGCGCGAGGCCCTCGCGCCGCGGGTCGCCCACCGGGTGCCGTACGTCTACACAGCCCTGTACGAGGGTGGCGAGCGCACCGAGGGCGTCTTCATGACCAGCGAGACTCCCGAGTGGCAGCTGCTGCCGGCCATGCGGCTGCTCGCCGAGACGCGCGGCGTGCGCCGCTGGTTCGTCGTCGGCAACAACTACGTCTGGCCCCGGCGCACGGCCCGGGCCGCCCGCCGCTACGCGCGCGCAAGCCGGGGCCGGGTCTGCGGCGAGTCGTATCTCCCGCTGGATACCGAGGACTTCGAGGCTGTGCTGCGGCGGATCGAGCACGCGGACGCGGACGGCGTGCTGATGCTGCTGGTCGGCAGCGACGCGGTCCGCTTCAACCGGGCCTTCGCCTCCTCCGGGCTCGACCGGCGGTGCCTGCGGCTGAGTACGCTGATGGACGAGAACATGCTGATGGCCAGCGGCCCCGAGGCGACCGGCGACCTGTTCAGTACGGCCGGGTTCTTCGCGTCACTGGCCAACCAGGACACCCTCGACTTCCACGCTCAGTACGCCGCCCGGTTCGGGATCGAGGCGCCTGCCCCGGGCAGCCTCGGAGAGTCCTGCTACGAAGGTGTGCTGCTCCTGGCGGCGCTCGTCGAACAGGCCCGCACGTTCGATGTCTCCGCGATCGCAGCCGCCGCCGAGACGGTCTCGTACGAAGGACCGCGCGGGCTGCTCCGTCTCCACGACCGGCATGTGCGTCAGCGCATCTACCTGGCGGAGGCGGACGGGCTGGACTTCAACGTCCTCGCTCAACTGCACGCCCCCCACGACCTGTTGTGACCCGGTCTGCCTCCGTGCCTTTCACCGCATCGGCCAGCCGGTTCAGCAGGACGTGCAGTCGCTCCCCGTCCTCGTCCGCGAGGACATGTTCCAACTCGGCCCAGTCGGCCCGCACTTCGCGCACCAACTGCTGCCATCGCTCCATGCCCCGTGGCGTGAGATGGGCGAGGACGCGGCGGCGGTCGGCAGGGTCGATGCGGCGGTAAACCAGGTTCTGGTCGACGAGTTGGTCGATCAGCTTGGTGAGGCTGGGAGCCGGCAGGAAGGCGTGGTCGGCGAGGGCCGTCATGTTGTGCCCCTGCCCGTCCGAGAGCAGGTCGAGGACCCGCCAAGCCTCCACGGAACAGTCGAACTCGTCCAGTACGGACTGGACTCGGCGCACGGAGAGACGCTCGGCCCGCGTCAGCAGACGGAGCAGTTCCTGGGGCCGCCTCGCCATCGCACTCCTCCGCTCGAAGCCGTGGTTCCCCGTGCGGGGTCGGCCGTTGAGCCTACCGTCGACCACCGCACCCTTGCCAAGAGGAACCGAAGAAAACAGATCCTTTCCGCAGGAAGCATTAATTTCCGTCGCTGAAGTGCCAGGCCAACTATGCATCTCACCCCGGCTTCGTCTTTTTGACCGGCATTCTTACTTCCACCAGAAACTGTTCTTCAACTGGGCCGCAACGCACCGGAAACAGTTCCCTCGCAGGCTGTGGACGCACTTCAGTGACCAGCCCGGACGGCCACCCCGGTACGGCTGGGGCATCCGTGCGTCAACGCCGCCGATTCTGAAGCGCGCTCCATCCATTCCCTCCCCAGAGTCCTTCCGCTCTCTTCGCACCGCCCTTCGGGGCAATGGAGGTTTTGTATGTCCGGGCTCAGCATCAGCAGACGTGGCCTGTTGGCCGGCATTTCCGCGGTCGGCGCTTCCGCGGCCCTCAGCGCCTGTGGCGCCAAGACCGGCAGCGACACGTCATCGGACTCCGCCGCCAAGGCCGACACCTCCGGCAGCACGGTCAAGGTCGGTCTGCTCAACTCGCTGTCGGGCACGATGGCCATCAGTGAGGTCACGGTCCACAACGCGCTGCTGCTCGCCATCAAGGAGATCAACGCCGCCGGTGGTGTGCTGGGCAAGAAGCTCAAGGCGGTGAGCCAGGACGGCGCCTCCGACTGGCCGACGTTCGCGGAGAAGGCGGAGGCCCTGATCAAGGACGACAAGGTCGCGGCCACCTTCGGCTGCTGGACCTCGGCCAGCCGGAAGGCCGTCAAGCCGGTCTTCGAGCGGTACAAGTCGCCGCTCTTCTACCCGGTGCAGTACGAGGGCCTGGAGCAGTCCCCGTACATCTTCTACATCGGCGCCACCACCAACCAGCAGATCGTCCCCGCCCTCGACTACCTCAAGAAGCAGGGCCTGACCAAGCTCTACCTGGTCGGAAGCGACTACGTCTTTCCTCGCACCGCCAACAAGATCATCAAGGCGTACGCGAAGGCCAAGGGCATGACGGTGGTCGGCGAGGACTACGCGCCGCTCGGTTCGACGGAGTTCGGCACCATCGTCAACAAGGTCAAGGACTCCGGCGCGGACGCCGTGTTCAACACCCTCAACGGCGACAGCAACGTGGCCTTCTTCAAGGAGTACAAGTCCTCCGGGCTCACCGCGAAGAGCATGCCGGTGCTGTCGGTCTCCATCGCCGAGGAGGAGGTGAAGAGCATCGGAACCCAGTATCTGGAGGGCCAGTTGACGGCGTGGAACTACTACGAGACGACCCCCGGTGCGGCGAACGAGAAGTTCGTGGCGGCCTATCAGGCCGAGTACGGCAAGGACAAGCCGACCAGCGACCCGATGGAGGCCGCCTACATCTCGGTCTACCTGTGGAAGGCGATGGTCGAGAAGGCGGGTTCCTTCGACGTCACCAAGGTCAAGGCGGCCTCCGACGGCATCACCTTCGACGCACCCGAAGGCAAGGTCACGGTCGACGGCGCGACACAGCACGTCCACAAGACGGCCCGTATCGGCAAGGTCGGCGCGGACGGGCTGATCACCGAGGTGTGGAACTCGGGCGGTCCGATCAAGCCCGACCCGTATCTGAAGGGCTACGACTGGGCCTCCGGCCTGTCCTGATCCCGAGCCCTCTCGTGGTGTGACCCGGCCTCCTCACAGGCCGGGTCAGCCACGCGCCCGCACCACCGTCCCCGACCGACCCGGAGCCGCTTCATGACGGTCATCCTCAACCAGTCCTTCACCGGCATCAGCATCGGTGCCGTCCTCCTGCTCATCGCGCTCGGCCTCACCCTGACCTTCGGTCAGATGGGCGTGATCAACATGGCGCACGGCGAGTTCATCATGGCCGGTGCCTACACGACGTACGTCCTGCAGAAGTCCATCAGCAGCGCCGGGGTCTCGCTGCTCGTCGCCCTGCCGGTGGCCTTCGTCGTCGCCGGAGCCATGGGGGCCCTCCTGGAGTGGCTGCTCATCCGGCGCCTGTACACGCGCCCGCTGGACACCCTGCTGGTCACGTGGGGCGTCTCCCTGATGCTCCAGCAGCTGGCCCGTGACATCTTCGGCGCCCCCAACGTGCAGACCCACGCCCCGGACCTGCTCACCGGCAACATCTCGCCGGGCGGCGGCATCACCCTCGCCAACAGCCGGCTGTTCATCCTCGGCCTCGCCCTGCTCTGCGTCCTCGCCCTCACACTCATCCTGCGGCTCACCCCGTTGGGACGCCGCATCCGGGCCGTCGTACAGAACCGGGACCTCGCCGAGGTGTCAGGCATCGCCACCGGCCAGGTCGACCGGATGACCTTCTTCATCGGCTCCGGCCTGGCGGGCGTCGCGGGCGTCGGGCTCACCCTGGTCGGCCCGATCGGCCCGACGATGGGCACCAACTACATCGTGGACGCCTTCCTGGTCGTCGTCGTGGGCGGCATCGGGCAGCTCAAGGGCAGCGTGATCACCGCCTTCGCACTCGGTGTGCTCCAGTCCGTCCTCGAGTACTCCACGACCGTCAGCGTCGCGAAGGTCATCGTGCTCGTGGCGATCGTCGCCTTCCTCCAGTGGCGACCCCAGGGCCTGTACACACTGCGCACCCGGAGCCTGGCATGACGACAACGACCCCTACCGCTGTGACCCCGGCGTCCGTCCCGCTGTCGGAACGCTTGCGTGCGCCTATGGGGTTCGCCCTCGGAGCCGTCCTCCTCTTCGGCGTCGCCCCGCTCGTCCTCTCCGACTTCCGTCTCTCCCTGCTCGCCAAGTACCTGTGCTACGCGATCGTCGCCGTCGGCGTAAGCCTCGCCTGGGGCCGGGGCGGACTCATGGTGCTGGGCCAGGGCGTCTTCTTCGGCCTCGGCGGCTACGCCATGGCCATGCACCTCAAGCTCGCCGATGCCGCCGCGAACGGCGAGAAGCTGCCCGACTTCATGCAGTTGTACGGCACGGGCGACGCGCTGCCCTGGTGGTGGAAGCCCTTCGCCGACCCGGCCTTCGCGCTTGCCATGACCGTACTGCTGCCCATGGCGGTCGCCGCACTGCTCGGCTTCCTTGTCTTCCGACGCCGGGTGAAGGGTGCCTACTTCGCCATCCTGAGCCAGGCTCTGGCCGCCGCCCTGTCCATCTGGCTGATCGGCCAGCAGGCCACCACCGGCGGCACCAACGGCCTCACCGACATCCAGGGCTTCTTCGGCTACTCGCTCGACGACCCGGTCAACCAGCGGACGGTGTACTTCATCATCGCCGCCGTACTCCTGCTGCTGATGGCAGGCGCCCGCCAGCTGTTCGTCAGCCGCTACGGCGAACTGCTCATCGCGGTACGGGACTCCGAGGAGCGGGTGCGCTTCCTCGGCTACGACCCGGCCAACGTCAAGATCGTGGCGTATGTGATCGCGGCGGGGATGGCGGGGCTGGCCGGCGCCCTCTTCGTCCCGGCGGTCGGGATCATCTCGCCTGCGCTGATCGGGATCGTGCCGTCCATCGGCTTCGTCATCGGCGCGGCGGTCGGCGGCCGGGCCTCGCTGGTGGGCGCGGTGCTCGGCGCGATCGCCGTGGCCTGGGCGCAGAGCACGCTGTCGGACGCCTTCCCTGCCGCGTGGACCTACCTCCAAGGCCTGTTGTTCGTCGTGGCGGTCGGCTTCCTGCCCGGCGGCCTGGCGTCCCTCGGCGCCTTGAGCAGGCGTCGCACCCGTAACCGTACGACTGGAGAGACAGCATGAGCGGCGAGGGACTGACCGTCCGCGATCTGCGCGTGACGTTCGACGGGTTCATCGCCGTCGACGGCGTCGACCTCGACATCGGCCCAGGCGACCTGCGCTTCCTCATCGGCCCCAACGGCGCGGGCAAGACCACCCTGGTCGACGCGGTCACCGGCCTGGTGAAGGCCACCGGATCGGTCCTCTTCGGAGGAGAGGAACTCCTGGGCAAGCCCGTGCACCGCATCGCCCGCATGGGCATCGGCCGCACCTTCCAGACCGCAACCGTGTTCGAGGAGCTGACCGTCCTGCAGAACCTCGACATCGCGGCGGGCGCGGGCCGAGGGCCGCTCACCCTGATCCGCCGCCGCAAGGGCGTACCGGAGCCGGTCACGAAAGCGCTGGAGACCACCGGCCTGACCGACCTGCGCGACCGCCCCGCCGGGGTGCTGGCCCACGGGCAGAAACAGTGGCTGGAGATCGGAATGCTGCTCGTCCAGGACGTGAGGCTGCTGCTGCTCGACGAACCCGTCGCCGGTATGAGCCACGACGAACGCGAGGCAACCGGCGAGCTGTTGCAGCGCGTCAGCGCGGAGCACACGGTCGTCGTCATCGAACACGACATGGACTTCATGCGCTCCTTCGCCCGCAGCGTCACCGTCCTGCACGCCGGCCGGGTCCTCAGCGAGGGCTCGGTCGCCGAGGTCCAGGCAGACACCAAGGTCCAAGAGGTCTACCTCGGGCGCGCCTCCGAACCCGAGCCCGCTGCCGTACCCGTCACCGAGGAGGCGTGACGCCAGTGCTTGAGATCAACAACGTCCGGGCGGGCTACGACCGCACCACCGTGCTGCACGACGTGACCGTCGCGGTACCCGAGGACGGTGTCGCGGCCGTCCTCGGCCACAACGGCGCAGGCAAGAGCACCCTCCTGCGCGCGGCCATGGGACTGCTCAGGCCCACCGACGGGTCCGTCCTGCTGGACGGCGAGGACATCTCCCGCCTCGCCCCGCACCAGCGGGTCGCCCGCGGGATGGCGTACGTGCCACAGGGCCAGCAGTCCTTCCCGCACCTCACCACCGCCGAGAACCTCCAACTCGTCGCCGACGGCCGCCGCGACGGCCAGGAAGCCGTCGCCGAGGCACTGGACCTCTTCCCCGTTCTGCGCGAGCTGTCCGGCCGCCGCGCCGGCCTGCTCTCCGGTGGCCAGCGCCAGCAACTCGCCATCGCCCGCGCCCTGGTCACCCGGCCACGGCTGCTCCTGCTCGACGAACCGACCGAGGGCATCCAGCCGTCCGTCGTCGCGGAGATCGAGGAGACGATCCTGGCCCTCGCCCGACGCGGTGGACTCTCCGTCCTCCTCGTCGAACAGCACGTCGCCTTCGCCGCGCGGGCCGCGCAGCACTACTACGTCCTGGAGGCGGGCCGGGTGACCTCCTCCGGCGAGGGCGGAACGGGAGCCGAACAGACGGTACGGGCGGCGCTCAGCGTGTGAGGAAGGGTCCCGCACTGCTTCCTGAGCCGGGCGATGCGCCCCGTTTTGATGATGAAGGTGGCCGGCGGCCAGAACGCCAAGGCCGGTGTGAGGTGTTCGTCCGGGATGATGCGCGGGGCGACCCCGCCCCCAGTGGTGGGCCGCCCACAACGTCGCCGTCAGGGACACCGGGACCGAGTACCTGCACCCCCCGTTGTGGGAGACCCGCATCGCGACCGGAACGCCGTCACCTGGGCTGCCGAACCCGCCCTGCCGCTGTCACGGGTAGTTTCTGGCGACGTCCTGCGCAAGCTTCTGGCCGTCTTCGAGTGCCTTGTCCACGCTGGTCTTTCCGGCGATGGCGGCGGATATCTCCCGTGTCACCTCGGTGCCGAGGTCCTCGAACTCGGGGATGCCCACGTACTGGATGCCGACCGTGGGCCGCGGCTGGGTGCCGGGGTTGGCCGGGTCGGCCTGCTGGATGGACTTCAGGGTGATGTCACCGAACGAGGCGGCCGCTTTACGGTATTCGGGGATCTGATACGTGCTGGCCCGCTTCCCTGCGGGCACCCGCGACCAGCCGAGCCTCTCACCGACCAGCTGCTCGTACTCCTTGCTGGACGCCCAGAGCATGAACTTCGAGGCCGGGCCGGACTTCAGCGTGGTCTTCGGCATCGCCCATGCCCACGCCCACAGCCAGCCGCTGTTCCTGGTCTTCTCCACGGGCGCGTACGCGTACCCGATCCTGCCCGCGACCCTGCTGGTTTCGGGGTCCTCCAGCGCACCGGCCGCGCTGGTGGCGTCATACCACATCGCGACCTTGCCCTGGCGCATCGCGTTCAGGCACTCGGTGAATCCGGCCTGCGCGGCACCGGCCTCACCGTGGTTGCGGACGAGATCGACGTAGAATTTGGTGGCCTTCTCAAAGCCGCCGCTGTTGACCTGTGGCTTCCAGTCCTTGGTGAACCAGGTGCCACCGAAGGTGTTGACCATGCTCGTCAGTGGGGCCCCGAGCTCCCCCCAGCCTGGGAGACCGCGCAGGCAGATTCCCCTCATCCCCGGCTTGGCGCCGTCGGCCTTGGCGGCGAGGTCGGCCACCTGCCGCCACGTCGGGCGCTCGGGCATCTTCAGGCCCATGTCCGCGAAAACGTCCTTGCGGTACATGAGAAAGGACGACTCGCCGTAGAACGGCAGGGCATACGGATCGCCGTCCAGGCCTGACAGCGACTGCACCACCGGCTCCAGCAGGTCGTTTCTGTCGAAGTCCCGGTCCATCGTGATCTCACCGTCCAGGTTGCGCAGCCACCTGTTCAAGTGCCAGATCCACGCCTCGTAGGCGCCGATGGTGACGACGTCGTACCGGCCGGCATGAGTGGCGATGTCCTGGGCGACTTTTTCGCGCAGCTCGTTCTCGGGCAGGACCGTGAAGTTCACCTTGATGCCGGTGTCCTTCGTGAAGGTGCTCTCCGTGAGCTTCGCGATGTCGTCCATCTGCGGGTTGCCCACCATCAGCACGTTGATCGTCCGGCCCTCGTTCCCGGAGTCCGTACCGAAGGCCCCGCCGCACGCGACCAGCATGGACCCGGCGGTCGCGGCGGTGAGCACAACACGAGTGCGTCTCCTCGCACGGGCGATTCTTCGGATGGGCACGGCTGACTCCAGTGCAGTGGCAGAACCCGGTCCGTTCGGGTTGGTGCCGACTTTTTACCGGCAGTCGCGGCTCGATGACCACAGGAGACGTCATGCATTCCGTGACCGAACGCGCCCGTGTCGACAATGCATTTCCGCAGGCAGAGGCGTTTTTGGCCAAGGCAGGGGCTGTGATCCTGCCCGGGCTCGCTCGGACCGTGCCCGCTTCGCTGCCCGTGTCCCTCCTCAGGGGCCGGCGTGTCGCTCGAGCAAGGGCCGCACGCTGAACGGCTGCATCTCCTGCAGGACGATGGCGGTGTTGGACCGGACGACGCCGGGCACTTCCAGCAAGCTGTTTGTGATGCGGTGAAGGTGCTCGGTGTCCCGGGCGACGACCCGGGCCAGCAGATCGGCGTCACCGGTGGTGACGAGCAGTTCGACCACTTCGGGAATGCGGAGGATCCCCTCACGTGTGGACTGTCCCACGCGCTGGCTGATCGACATGGTGATCAGGGCCAGCAGTGGATAGCCGAGAGCCGCGGGGTCCACGCGCCGGCTGGGTTCCCTGAGTTGACCGCTCTCCTCGAGTCGCTTCAGCCGACTCTGCACCGTGTTACGGGCAAGACCCAGCCGGTCGGCCAGGGCAACTGTCGTGGCCTGGGGGTCCGAGTCGAGTGCCAGGAGGATTCGGGCGTCGACGGCATCCACGTTTCGCATGATGCTCAGTATGACATGCCTCCCGCGAACGATATTGAGCATTCTGCTCATGTCTGGGGCTTGATATTGCGCATTTCGATGAGTGTTCTTAGGTTCCAGCCATGCAGAAAGCTCAGTGCGACAGAATTTCAGCGGGCAGCGTCCCTGCGGCGGATCGCCCTGTGTGGGGTGACGAGGGCGAGGTGGTGGCCGCTGCCCTGGACTACGCGTGGCGGCGCCTCAAGGAGGCTCCCGATCCGAGGACCGGCGCCCGCCCCGCTCCCGACCTCGCCCACGCGGCCGGCGCAGCCATCACCCCCCGGGGAATCGGCGGCGCCGCAGCCCTCGAGCTGTTCGACCGGGTCCTCGCACCCGCCACCCGTGCCCAGAACGGGCCGACGAACCTCGCGTACATCCCCGCGGCTCCCACCCGTGCCGCACGCGCCTTCGAAGCCGTCACCGGCGCGGCGAACATCTTCGCGGGAACCTGGGAGTCCGGGGCCGGTGCCATTCACGCCGAGAACGAGGCGCTGGCGTGGCTCACGCGCCTGCTCGGATGGCCCGGCACCGCGGCGGGGTGCTTCGTCAGCGGCGGCACCATGGGCAACCTCTCCGCTCTCGTCGCGGCCCGCGCCTCCGTCGCCACCTCCCGTCCCCGGCCGGCGAACGGCTGGAAGATCGTGTGCGCCGACAGCGCCCACTCCTCGATCGCGTCCGCGGCACGCGCCATGGACGTCGAGGTCGTCACCGCCCCCGTGGACCGGCGCGGGCACCTCACCGGAGCCGCCGTGAGCGCGGTTCTCGACGCCACCCCCGGCGTCTTCGCCGTGGTGGCGACCGCCGGGACCACGAATGCCGGTCTGATCGACGACCTCGACGACATCGCCGACGCCTGCGAGCGTCACGCCGTGTGGCTGCACATCGACGGTGCCTACGGCGGAGCCGGGCTGGCGGCTCCCGGGGTGCGGCACCGCTTCAACGGCATCGAGCGCGCCGACAGCTTCATCGTCGATCCGCACAAATGGCTCTTCGCGCCGTACGACTGCTGCGCACTGCTCTACCGGGATCCCGCACCCGCACGTGCCGCACACAGCCAGTCGGCCCATTACCTCGACGCCATCGACCGCGACGCCCACAACCCCGCGGACCTGGCCCTCCACCTCAGCCGCCGCGCCCGCGGTCTGCCGTTCTGGTTCAGCCTGGCCGTCCATGGAACCGAGCGGTACTCGCGTGCCGTGGAACAGACCCTGACGACCACCCGGCAGGTAACCGATGCCATACGCACAAGTGACCATCTCCGCCTGGTGATTGAACCCGAGTTGTCCGTCGTCCTCTTCGAACGGCCGGGCTGGAGTGCCGACGACTACGGGAGGTGGTCCGCGCGCGCCGCGGAGACGGGCGCCATGCTGTGCGTGCCGACCCAGTGGAACGGCGCAACGGTTCTTCGCATGGCGTTCGTCAACCCCGACACCCGCGCGGGCGACGTGATCGACGTGCTGCACACGCTCCGCTAGCCCGTTCCTGGCGTCGACTACGAAGAAACGACCCGAGGGCCAGTCCCGGTACCCAGGCCGATCAAGACGCCGACCGAGGCCCGCCATCGACGCGATGCCCGCCGCGACGCCCACGCTCCGGGAGCCGGAAATCTCCTTCCGTGCGAAAGGCGACAACAGCACCACCCGCAGTGCCGTCGTCGCAGCGGCAAGCAGCCCCAGAACCCTGGTCACCCGGCGAGCCACCGACGTGGTCCCCGCAGGACGATGACGAGCTATCAGGTCAATCACCCCAGGCCGGCCTGCCCGTGCGACCAGGCCGCGCCCGGGCGGCCCACTCCCGAAACTCCGTGGCTGTCGTGAGGGGGCTGCCGGTACTGTCGGGGTTCCCGGCCGGCCGCTCGGCGGCCATCAGATCCAGAGAGCCATTCCCGTGACCAGCCAGCAAGCGACAACGACCCTGTGGCGTCCCACCGGCCCCAAGGAACTCCAGCTGGTGCGCGAGTTGGACTGGCGTGCCTGGCCGCCCCGGCTCCCGGAGCAGCCGATCTTCTACCCGGTCCTCAACGAGGACTACGCCATCAAGATCGCGCGTGACTGGAACGTCAAGCACGACGGCGCCGGCTTCGTCACCCGGTTCGAGGTCGAATCGGAGTTCCTTCAGAGGTACCCCGTCCAGCAGGCAGGCGGACGGACGATCCTCGAGCTGTGGGTACCGGCTGAGGAGCTCGACGAGTTCAACGCCCACATCGTCGGCAAGATCCAGGTCGTTCACGAGTTTCGCTGAGCTGAACACTCTGCGCCACGCCCCGTCCGCTTCCCGAGCGACACGCTCCCGGACCATTAGCGTGCGGTCATGGCACTTGGCCTGCTTCTCGCGCTCTGCGCCTGCGTCCTGATGGGAACGGCGACCGTCTTCCAGGCGCTCGGCGCGCGGGCGGTGGCCGCCGGGGGGCCGGGTGCGGCGGTGCGGGCCACATGGCAGTGGCCGTTCCTCGTCGGGATCGCTCTCGACACGCTGGGCTTCGTGTCCGAACTGCTCTCTCTGCGCTCGGTCCCGCTCTTCCTGGTGGAAGCGGCGGTCGCCGGGTCCCTGGCGGTCACCGCGGTCGTCGCGGCGGGCATGCTCCGCATCCGGCTGCGGCGGATGGAGTGGGCGGCGGTCGGCGCTGTGTGCTGCGGGCTGGCGCTGATGGCGATCGCGGCAGGCCGTGAGAAGGGCGGGGACGGCGACGACACGATGCGTCTTGCTGTGCTGGCGGCCTCGGTCGGGCTCGCGGTGCTGGGCTGGGGGGTGAGCACCCGATGGGGCCGCGTGGGTCACCGTGCCGCGGTGCTGGGCGGTATGGCGGGGGTCAGTTTCGGTGTGGTGGCCGTCGCCGCCCGGTTGCTGCCGGGCCTGGCCGTGCCGCACATCCTCGCCGAGCCGGCGGCGTACGCCGTGGTCCTCTCCGGGCTCTCCGGCTATCTGCTGCTGATCGGGGCCCTCCAGTCGGGTGCGGTCACCGCCGCCACCGCCGCGATGGTCATCGGCCAGACGGTCGGGCCCGCGATCTTCGGCATCGTCTGGCTGGGCGACACCACCCGGCACGGGCTCGCGCCGCTCGCGGCGGCCGGGTTCGCACTCTCGATCGCCGGCGCGCTGACGCTGGCCCGCTTCGGCGAGGCGGAGCAGCACACCGCGTAGGCGCACCGCCTGGGACAGGGCAGGCGTGAGGTGGTCTGCCTCGCCCACCCGGACGGGGCACCGCACGTCGACCGTTACCTGATCTCCCAGGTTGAGAACGCCCAGGTCCACGCTCGAAGAAACCGCAGCAACTCCTTGCGGGCGCGCCGGGTCATCGACGCCGACCCTGGCTGTTCCGGTGGCGCACGACTTCCGTCATCGCCTCGCCGTGCGCCTCGGTGGCGGGGGGTGGGAGAGCACCCTGCCGCGCCAGTCCCCCCGGCACCAACTCGACCGGCACGATCCGCCCACCCGGCACCCGCCCGAGACGAACCCGCCGCATCCCGCCGGGCCCGAGCCGGCAGATCAGCCGGTACGCGCCTATGTGTGACGGGCCATCGGGGGACAGTGGACGCATGGCATCCGATCTCGGCGCGACTCCGCGTGGGATACGGCCACATGCCCGGTCAAGCGGGAACCGGATGGTGTCCCTTCACACGGAGTGTTCGGCCTGCAGGGGGAGAGACCTGGCTCGGTGTGCGGCAACGGCCATGACGATGACCGAGGCCAGGGCGATGCCTGCGCCGACGTAGAGCGGCGCGGCGTAGCCGAGACCCTCGCTGATGGCCAGGCCTCCGAGCCAGGCACCAAGGGCGTTGCCGATGTTGGATGCGGACACGTTGGCGCTTGCCGCCAGTGCCGACCCGTGGGCGAAGTCGGTGACGCGAGTGATCATTCCGGGCACGCCGGCGAACCCGGACACCCCCATCAGGAAGACGAGTATCACCGAGGCGGCGGGGCTGGCGGCCAGCAGACCGAACACGGCCAAGGTGACGGTCAGTCCGAGCAGGGCGAGGATCAAAGCCCGGTCGCGGTCACGGTCGGCCGCGCGCCCTCCGACCAGGTTCCCGACGACCAGGCCGACGCCGTACACCATCAGCAACCAGGCGACATCCGCCGGGGAGAAGCCGCCGACCTCGGTGAACGTGTAGGCGATGTAGCTGAACGCACCGAACATCCCGCCGTAGCCGAGTGCGGTGGCCGTCAGGGTCAGCCAGACCTGCCAGGACCGGAAAGCACGGAACTGAGCCCGCAAACCGACGGCCGGTATCGGATCGGAGCGGCCCGTCACCGTCGGAGGCCGCGTCCGGCCCGCCCAACCGGGGACGAGGGTGACGATTCCCGCCAGCGCGAGTACGCCGACGGCGGTGACCGCCCAGAAGGCCGCTCTCCAGCCCCAGCGCTCACCGACCAGCGCGCCGAACGGCACGCCCAGGACGTTCGCAACCGTCAGCCCGGCGAACATCACCGCCACCGCACGGGACTTCTTCTCCGGCGCGACCAGACTGCGGGCGACCAGCGAGCCGATACCGAAGAACGAACCGTGACAGAGTGCCGCGACGATCCGCCCGAGCAGCATCACCGGATAGCTCGGCGCGAGAGCGGACAACAGGTTGCCGATGACGAACAAGGCCACCAGGCCGACCAGGACCTGTTTGCGGGGCAGCCGCGCCGTCGCCGCGGTCAGCGCGATCGCGCCGATCGCGACACTCAACGCATACCCGGAGATCAGCCGGCCCGCGGCCGCCTCTGACACCGCGAAACTCGACGCCACCTGCGGCAGCAGCCCGGCGATCAGAAACTCCGTCAGACCGATGCCGAAACCGCCGAGTGCCAGTGCGATGAGTCCACTCGGCATCCGTCTCTCTCCGATCGCGCGCGCCCAACGAGTCGCGCGGTACGGGACCTCCCGCCGCGGCATGCTGGTCACCAATATGCCATCACAGGTGCGGAGTTCGTACGAGTGGCCGTCGTCTCGACGATCTCCTGCCAACGTGCCCCGTGAGCACAAGAGCATGTCCGAGGCGAGGCCGCGGGGCCGTACCCTCGCGCCGTCGGAACGATCACGCCTGCGAACATGGACCGGTTACCGGGACTCTTGCAGAATGCCCCGGCGTTCACGCCGGGGCTGAATGCATCTCAAGGCTGTTCTGACGTGCACGTTAGAGCGGACGTTGTTGCTGCTCGATGTACTGGCGGACGATTGCCAGGGGTGCTCCGCCGCACGATGCGGAGAAATACGAGGGCGACCACAGGTGCCCGTGCATGATGGCACGGTTGATCCGGCCGGTGAACTCCTGCCGTATCCGGCGGGCGGAGACGCCCTTGAGGCTGCCCACCAGCTTGGAGACGGCGACCTTGGGCGGGTAGTGCACCAGGAGGTGGACGTGATCGCGTTCGCCGTTGAACTCCTTCAGCTCCGCTTCGAAGTCCTCGCAGACCTTGCGCATGATCTCTTCGCAGCGCGTCAGCATCTCGTCGTTGAACACCCCGCGCCGGTACTTCGTCACGAAGACCAAGTGCACATGCATCGCCGAAACAACATGTCTTCCACGCCTGTAATCGTCCTGCCCATCCATGAGACCAATCGTAGTAGGATCTTGGGTGTGCAGCTCCGCTACAACTACCGGGCCTACCCGGACGCCTCCCAGCGCCGCGCGCTGGCCAGTGCGTTCGGCTGTGCCCGCGTGGTGTGGAACGACTGCCTGCGCGACCGCAAAGAAGCACACGCTGCAGGGCTGCCGTACGTGACGTCGGCCGAGCTGTCCCGGTTTCGCATCACCCAGGCCAAGCGCACCGGGGAACGCGCCTGGCTCGCCGACGTGTCAGCGGTCGTCCTGCAACAGTCCCTGCGGGACCTCGACACCGCCTACAGAAACTTCTTCGACAGCCTCACGGGCAAGCGGCAGGGCCGCAAGGTCGGCCCTCCCCGCTACAAGTCGAAGAAGGACACCCGGCAGTCGATCCGCCTGAACACCAACGCCTTCTGCCTGAAGGACGACGGCACGGTGTACGTGGCCAAGGTCGGCGACCTCAAGGTCACGTGGTCCCGCAGGCTTCCGGCCGCACCCACGTCCCTGACCGTCACCAAGGACAGCTGCGGCCGGTACTTCCTCAGCTTCGTCGTGGACACCGAGCCGGACACCCTCCCAGAGGTGGAAGCGCAGTCCGGTATCGACCTCGGCCTGTCCGCCTTCGCCGTCCTCTCCGACGGCAGCAAGATCGTCAGCCCGCGCTTCCTGCGCCGGGCGGAGAAGAAACTCAAGCGCCTTCAGCGGGAGCTGTCCCGCAAGGCCAAGGGATCGAAGAACCGGGCCAAGGCCCGCATCAAGGTCGCACGCCAGCACGCCAAGGTGGCCGACCGGCGCCGGGACTTCCACCACAAGGCATCCACACAGATCATTCGCGACAACCAAGCGGTGTACGTGGAGGACCTCGCGGTGTCCGGCCTCGGCCGTACCCGGCTTGCCAAGTCCGTGCACGATGCAGGATGGTCCGCGTTCGTCGGCATGCTGGAGTACAAGGCGGCTCTGCACGGCCGCACCTTCGCCAAGGTGGACCGCGCTTTCCCGTCCTCGCAGGTCTGCTCGGCCTGCGGATTCCGGGACGGCCCCAAGCCCCTGCCCGTCCGGGCGTGGACGTGCGGCGAATGCGGCACCGTGCACGACCGCGACCACAACGCAGCCCGCAACGTCCTCTTCGAAGGACGCCGAAAAGTCGCCGCCGGACGGGCGGAGACGCCAAACGCCTGTGGAGCGCCGGTAAGACCAGGACGAAAGTCCCGGCACAGCGCGGTGAAGCAGGAAGCCCCCGGAAGGGTCAGCCGACCCAGGCCGGAATCCCTGGACCTTAGGCCAGGGAGCACGTCAACGATCCGATCCGCGACCCCGCGCAGCCCGTCCGCCCTGCGCCAAGGAGAACAGCACCGCATGTCGCAGGCGCCCCCGATCCCATGACCCTGGCATTCACCGCCTGGTAGTCGACAGGGCCCGGCGTCCGGGCCGCTGCTCCCTCCCAGCACACCCGCCTCGGTTTCCGGACGAGGCAAGTCCCGGTTCCTCGAACGGACTTGCCTCGTCCCCGCCTCGCCAGGGCACCTGGACGCCTCTGCTCGAAGCCGACGCCGGCAACCTGCCGACCGCCGACCCGGCCACCCGCACCTTGTCAGATCTGCGAACTCCCGTGCAGCAAGCGGGATCTGACCTCGTTCTTGAGGACCTTGCCGACCTTGGAGCGGGGGAGGTCCGGCCACACCTCGACCTGCTTGGGGGCCTTGACGCTGCCGATGCGGGCCCTCACGAAGGCGCGTACGTCGTCGTCGGTGACGCTCTGTTGGGAGTGCAGCTGCACGACCGCCGTCACCCGCTCGCCCCACTTGTCGTCCGGCAGTCCGACGACCGCACAGTCCTGGACGGCCGGATGTTCCATCACCGCCTGCTCGACTTCTGCGGAGTAGACGTTGAAGCCACCGCTGATGATCATGTCTTTCGCGCGGTCGACGATGAAGAGGTAGTTGTCGGCGTCGAGGTAGCCGATGTCCCCGGTGTGGTGCCAGCCGTGCCGGGAGGCCTCCTCGGTGGCTGACGGGTTCTTGTAGTAGCCGGCCATCACCAGGGAGCCGCGCACCACGATCTCGCCGCGCTCGCCGGTCGGCAGTAGTCGGCCTTCGCTGTCCATGATGGCCACGGTCACCAGCGGGGCGGGGCGCCCGGCGGAGGTGAAGCGCTCGACGGCGAGCGAGCCGTCGGCGTGGAAATGGTCCTCGGGCGCCATCGTCGAGATCATCATCGGCGCCTCGGACTGACCGAAGAGCTGTGCCAATACCGGGCCGATCCGGTCGATGGCCTCCTCCAGCCGGGCCGCCGACATGGGGGCCGCGCCGTACCAGAGGCAGCGCAGCGACGTCAGGTCGGTGGATGCCAGGCCGGGGTGGCCGAGGAGCATGTAGATCAGGGTCGGGGGCAGGAAGGTGTGGGTGACGCGGTGGCGTTCGACGTGCGCGAGGAAGTCGGTGAGGTCGGGGGCCGGCATGATGACGATCTCGCCGCCGAGGTTCATGACGGGGAAGCACAGCACCCCGGCCGCATGGGTCAGCGGGGCCAGTGCCAGGTAGACCGGGCGGCTGCCGAAGGGGTAACTCATCAGCGTCAGCGCCGACATCGTCTCGATGTTCCGGTCGGTGAGCATGACGCCCTTGGGGCTGCCGGTGGTGCCGCCGGTGCCGACGAGCATGACGGTGTCGTCGGCCGGCGATGCCTCCCACGGCTCGGCGCTCACGCCGTCCAGCCAGCGTGCGAAGGGGATGCCCAGGTCCGGTGATCCGTCGAGGCAGACCAGCGTGGTCAGCTTCGGCAGGTCCGGGAGGATCTTCGCGACCAGGGGGGCGTAGGCCTCCTGGAAGATCAGGCAGGTGCAGTCGAAGAGGTCCAGCAGGTCGCGGTTCTCGGCGGCTTCGTTGCGGGGGTTGACCGGACACCACACGGCGCCCGCCCGGGAGATGCCGAAGACGCAGGAGAACGCGGTGGGGTCGTTGGCGGACAGGATCGCCACTTTGTCCCCCGGTCGTACGCCTGACCGGTCCAGGGCTCGCGCCACCCGCCAGGCGAGTTCCTGGACCTCGCCATAGGTGAGGGTGCGGTCCCTTGTGGTGAGGCAGGGCGCTCCGGGCCCCAGCGAGGCGCCCTTGTCGAGGTAGTCGGTCAGACGCACGGCAGGACCTTTCAGCTGTGGACGGTGAGTACCGGGTCGAGCACGAGCCCGAAACTCTTGAGTACGCCGAGCAGTTCGCGGTGGCCGAAGGCCTGGCAGGCCGAAGCCAGGCCGACGCGGCGGGGCGGCTGCTGGAGCAGTGAGTACGCGGCGTACGCCTGGAGCAGCCCGGTCTGCTTGTAGTTGCTGTTGCCGTGGATCACGCAGTGGGCACGGCCCAGCGGGCCCGAGGCGTGGACGGAGTCCAGCGAGGTGTTGATCCGCGGGTTCTCCCGGGGCGGCATGCCGGCCTGGACCGAGGCGGCCACCTGGGCGAGGGCGGCGTCCTGTTGGCCGGCCGGGAGGGTCTTGATCTGCGACTCGACCATCTTCACCGTGTCGACGACGCCCTGCATGACGGTGCGGTCCATGACCCCGCCGAGCACCCTGCACGTCGCCACCCTGGGGTCGTTCCTGAACCACACCGGGTGGCTAGTGCCGCCCCACGGCAGGGCCAGCGCCGTCGCGTGCTGTCCGGGGACGGCGACCTCGACGGCGGTGAGCGGGTCCCACTTCTTGTACTGGTTCTCCTCCAGGTAGTGCCAGTCGGCCTTCAGGATGGTGAAGATCGTCTGCGTCGAGGCGTACGTCGGGAATCCCTTCCACAGCACGAGGATGTCGAGGGTGTCCAGTCCCGGGGTCTCCAGGCAGATGTTGGCCGCGATCTCCCCGGTGGTGTACATCTGCGCGACACCGGGGGAGAGCAGGAGCCCCTTCTCTGCGTACTGGTCGCCCCATCGCGCCTGCGCGTCGAGGACCCAGTCCTGCTCGCCGGTGGTGTCGAGGTAGTGGCATCCGGCCGCGAGGGCTGCCGCCACGACCTCCGGCCCGTACTTGATGAACGGGCCGACCATGTTGCAGACGACCCTGGCGCCGCGGAACAGCTCGGTCAGCGGTCCGACCGCGTGCTCGACCTCGACGACCTCGTGGTCCACGGTGTCGATGCCGGGGACCTTGTCGAGGACTTCCTGGATGCGCGCCTTGTCGCGTCCGGCGGCGATGAAGGGGACGTTGTACTCGCGCAGGTACTCGCAGACGAGGCGGCCGGTGTAGCCGGAGGCGCCGTAGACGACGACGGGCTTGTCATTGCTCATGGTCATGCGTCCTTTCGGAGGAGGGAGAAATCCAGGGACCCGTCACATGCCCATGCCGCCGTCGACCGGCAGGCCGGCGCCGGTGATGAAGCGGGCGCCGTCGGAGGCGAGGAAGACCACTGCGTCGGCCATGTCGGCGACCTCGCCGAGTCGCCCGAGCGGGGTCAGGCCGATGACGTCGCCGACGGCTGCCTCCGCGCTGGGCCACAGGCCGAGGGTCACCATGTCGGCAGCGAGTTGGGCGCCCATTTCGGTCGGTACCAGTCCGGGGTAGACACAGTTGACGCGTACGCCGTAGCCGAGCTTTCCGGATTCCAGCGCGGCCACCCGGGTGAGCCGGTCGACCGCCGACTTCGTCGCGGCGTAGCCCGCGATGCCGGGGAACGCGATGGTGGCCGCGACCGACGCGATGTTGACGACCGCACCGCCGTTGCCGGCCGGGCCGCCGGGCCGCATCGCGCGGAACGCGTGCTTGATGCCGAGCGCGGTCCCGAGGACGTTCACGTCCAGCATCCGGCGGACGTCGGCGGGGTCGAGGTCGACGACCAGACCGGAGATCTCGACTCCGGCGTTGTTGACGACGATGTCCAGACCGCCCAACTCGGCGATCGTCTGTGAGACGGCCGATTCCCAGCTCGCGTCCTCGGTCACGTCGAGCGAGACGAACCCGGCGGTGGCGCCGGACTCCCGCAGCGCATCGGCCGTCGCCTTGCCCAGCTCCTCCTGGATGTCGCCGATGACGACGGCGGCGCCGGCCCGGGCAAGCGCCTCGGCCATCCCCGCACCCAGTCCGCGAGCACCGCCCGTCACCAGGGCCCTGCGTCCGGTCAGGTCGTACACACTCATGGAACATCTCCTCGTTGAGATGACTGCACCGCGTGACAGCGCCGCACGCTCAGCCGCAGACCAGCAGCCCGGGACCGTGGGACGCAGCGCCAGCGTCCTGGAAGTCTTGACACTCGTCAAGACTTTCTTGGACAGTCGTCAGAACTTTCTTGGACGACTGTCAAGATTTTGCTGGGTGCCGGTCGTGGGCCGCGATAACCTGGTGGGGCCCGTACGGTGCGGGCGGGTGTAAGGGCCGAGGCAGGCGGGGAGAGGTGCTGTGACCCAGGTCGTGGGCAAGAACCAGGATCGGATCTCCCGGCGTCAGGTCGACAAGTTCGGCGAGCGGCGGGCGCAGCTGGCCGCGTCCGCGCTGCAGACCCTGTCGGAGCTCGGCTATGCCCGTACGAGCCTGCGTGAGATCGCACAGAACTCCGAGTTCTCCCACGGCGTCCTGCACTACTACTTCCGCGACAAGGTGGAGCTGATCACTTACTGCGTGCGGCAGTACAAGGCGGAGTGCGTCACGCGGTACGACCGGATCGTCATCACCGCCGGCTCGGCCGAGGAGCTCAAGCACGGCTTCGGCGCCGCGATGGCCGGAACGTTGCGTGAGGACGCGACGATGCACCGGCTTTGGTACGACCTTCGCAACCAGGGCTTGTTCGAGGAGTCGTTCCGCGACGACGTCCTCGAGATCGATCAGAGCCTGGAACAGATGATCTGGCGCATCGTCAGTCAGTACGCGGAACTCGTCGGCTCGCCCGTCACGGTGTCCTCCGCGGTCGCGTACGCGATCTTCGACGGCCTGTTCCAGCAGGCGCTGCTCAGGTACCTGACCGGTCTCGAGAGCGCCCCGGCCGACCTGCAGGCGGGTGTGGAAGAGCTCTTGGAGCGGCTGGTCACCCACGGCGGCGCCGCCTGAGGCAGCCGGCGCTCGCCTGAGCCAGGTGGACGGTGTGGAGTCAGTCCGACACGGCGGAGGTCACGCCGACGGAGCCCAGCGACAACACCCTCATCGGATCCGCATCCTTCTCAGATCAGCGGGAGTCCACCATCGTGAACTGCACGACGATGACCTTCGGCTTGCCTGTCGGGGTGAGCTCTGCGAGGCCCTGGCCCTGGTCCTCGTTGGTGATCGAGTCCCGGCCTGCGGGGTCGTAAACCGCTTCCGCTTCGGTCGGGTTGATGTGGAAACTGCTCATGTACTGAGGCTTGAGCATCCGCACATGGGCGTACGCGCTCGGAAAGACCGCGAGTGCGCCGCCGTTGGCGAGCCTCAGCGCGTACACATCCTTGTGCACCGGTTCCATGCCATAGAACTTCAAGATCGAGTAGGGGGCCAGGTTGCCCGTGAGGCGCTGGTTGTGGTCGTGGAGCGCCTTTTCGGTGGACGGGGTGGAGGCAAGCCCCTTGCCCTCCCTGGCGCCGCCGGTTTCGAGCAAGTCCTCATAGGCAAAAGCGAGTTGGTCGGGGGCAAGCGCTCCGACGGGCTTGGCCGGGTCGACGGGCGTGGCCAAACCCTGGCTGTCGGTGGCGACCTCGGGCAGCGGTGTCTCTCCCTCGTAGAGAGAGGCCACCATCTTGTAGGTGCTGCCGAATTTGTCGAAGATCATCAGGACTTCTTGCTCGGTGCTGTTGGAGTTGGTGGCCTTGACCGCGAACCATGTGGCCGTACCGGTAGCCGGAATCAAGTACTGTCGGTCCCTATAGAAGAACGCTTTTCCGAATTCTTTCTGGTCCTTCGCCGACCAGGCCTTCCACTGCTCGTAGCAGGCCTGCGACTGCTCGTAGGTCTGCCCGGCCTCGACGGTGGCCAGCAGCTTCTTGTCCCGGACCTTGTTCGCCTTGTTGTTGACGGCCTCATAGTGGTCAACGATCTCCGCCGCCTGTTGGCGGGTCACGACTCCGGTGGGTGCGGGGGCACCGGAGGCCTTTGGCTTTCCGGCATCGCCGACCGCGGCACGCTCGTCGGAGCCCGAGCGGCACGCGGTGAGTATGACGGCCGCCGCCATACCGAGCGCGATGAGGTGTGCGCCCTGCCGGCGCGTGGGGAAGGCCCTGGCTTGAGGGGACGTCATGGTTGGGGTACATCTCCATGTCTGATACGTAGGTAGGGTTTCCCAGTGATTGCCCTGCAATGCGCGCAGGACGGCGGAATCAGCGTTATTCACGAATCGTCACCAGCACTGCGGAGCGGCTTGTCGGACCGGGACCGCGTCAACTCGGCCCTCGAACGCTCCGGCGCTCAACGGGACAGCGAGCCTGCGACGACCTCTTGCGGTCGGTGAGGCGGCGAGTCGTTCGCTCAAGAGAAGGAGACTGGTCCTCAGCCGACCTCAGCCAGGCTGCTTTCGACGGGGAACCCAACAGCACGGCCATCCTCACCTGGGGCGGATTCTTCCCCGCCTGTGCACGTCGCGCCGGCGAGGCCTTGCCCCACTCTGTGCCACAAGAGCCCGCCCCGCATCCGTGTTTCTACGGTACTTCTACAGAGGTTCTCTACAGAGCCGCGACAGTGTGATTGAGCGTTGAGGTGGCAGCGGGTGGGCATGGGGAGGCGGGATGGCGTTACCGGTCAGGGTCCGTGGGCTGACCGAGCAGGAGGGGCAGAAGCTGCAGCAGATCGTTCGGAGGGGCAGCACCAGTTCGGTGCGGTTTCGGGGGGCGATGATGGTGCTGGCCTCGGCCGGCGGCAGCACGGTCCCGGTGATCGCGCGGTTGGTCCAGGCGGATGAGGACACCGTCCGCGACGTGATCCACCGCTTCAACGAGATCGGGCTCGCATGCCTGGACCCTCGGTGGGCGGGAGGCCGTCCCCGCCTGCTGAATCGTGACGACGAGGACTTCGTCATCCAGACGGCCGCCACCCGCCCAACCCTGCTGGGCAAGCCCTTCACCCGCTGGTCGGTCCGAAAGCTCGCCGACCACCTGCGGCGCAACGTCTCCCGGCCAGTGCTGATCGGCCGGGAAGCCCTGCGCTGTCTGCTGCCCCGCCGGGGGATCTCCTTCGAGCGCACGAAGACCTGGAAGGAGTCCCCGGACCAGGCCTTCGATGCCGAGCTCGCCAGGATCGAGTACGCGATCAACGAAAGACCGGACCGCACGTTCGCGTTCGACGAGTTCGGCCCCCTCGGCATCCGTCCCGTCGCCGGATCCTGCTGGGCCAAGCAGGGCAAACCGAACCGGCTGCCGGCCACCTTCCGCCGCACCCACGGGATCACCTACTTCCACGGCTGCTACTCGGTCGGCGACGACAAACTGTGGGGCGTCAACCGCAGACGCAAAGGCATCGACCACACCTGGGCAGCCCTGCGATCGATCCGGGCCACCCGCCCGGACGGCGGCCCCATCTACGTGATCCTCGACAACCTCTCCGCCCACCTGAACTGGAGAATCCGCAGGTGGGCGGCAAAGAACAAGGTCGAACTGTGCTTCACCCCGACCCACGCATCCTGGGCGAACCCCATCGAGGCCCACTTCGGGCCGCTGCGGCAGTTCACCCTGGCCAACTCGCATCATCCGAACCACTCGATCCAGACCCGGGCCCTGCACGCCTTCCTGCGCTGGCGGAACAAGAATGCGCGCCACCCTGACGTCCTGGCCGCCCAGCGCAAGGAACGCGCCCGCATCCGCAGCGAGAAGGGCCTTCGCTGGGGAGGCCGACCCCCGCTCGTTGCCTGATCAAGCAGCCTGGTGCGCCGCCTGCTCGAGTCCACCGGCACGGAGGGCATCCTCGATCTCGCCGAGCTTCGCTGACGACAAGACTCCCACCTGCTCGGTCAGATCTTCCTGGGCCAGCGTGACCAGCCAAGTGCACGGGATAAGACCGGGACGTGGCAGCGCCACTCGAAGGACGCCCTCGAGAGGCAGCCCCTCGGGCGCCCCCACTGCCACCTCGACGGCCACACCGCTGATCTCGGTCCCCGCAGGAGCGACGACCTGCATCGCTCGGAACCCGGACGCTTCGTCTCCTGACAGCAGTACTACCGGCCGCCGCTCGTCAAAGTCCGCCAACCAGACCTCGCCGCGCTGCATCTGCCCTCCCGACGCAGGATCGCGGGGGAACCTTGCACGCCCCGGACCGAATACCTCATTGTCGGCCGTAATCCAACCAGTCCAGCGGTCGCAGCGGCCAGCGAACCCGGTGAACCTTCGCGGTCACAGCACTAGGTGATCCTGGCCGGAAGGCTAGCCGGATTCCAAGACCGCGGAGGACAGCATGGGTTCCGCAGATCAACGGACCAGCCTCGACGGATAGCGCACGGCAACGCCCGGTCGCTGTTCGGCTTGAACTGAGCCGTACCGTTGTGAGGCCTCAGGGCCCACCCGATGGCACGAAACTTGTGGGTTTCCTGTGTCCAGGCCATTGACAGCGATTGTGTGGAGGGTCAAGTATCTCCGCTGCATCGATCGAATTGAATCGATTCAACCCCACCCCCCCTCCCTCAGAAGGTCCCGCGATGCAGCTCATCTCACGCCGCTCCGCCCTGCGTTCCGCCATCGCCGTCGCCCTCGCGCCCACCCTTGGTTCGATGCTCGTGCCAGGGCTCGCCCCCACGGCCTCGGCCGCCGTCTCCTGGAGTGCGAAGTGGATCTGGGCGCCGTCGAGCACGACCAACCAGTGGGTGGCTTTCCGCAGATCGTTCACCCTGGGCTCCGCGCCGTCCAAGGCCGTGACGCAGATCGCGGCGGACTCCAAGTACTGGCTCTGGGTGAACGGCACGCTGGTGGTCTTCGACGGTCAGCTCAAGCGCGGCCCCAACCGCACGGACACCTACTACGACGAGATCGACCTCGCCCCCTACCTGACCAGCGGCAGCAACACGGTGGCCCTGCTGGTGTGGTACTTCGGCAAGCAGGGTTTCTCGCACAGCAGCAGCGGCAGGGGCGGGCTCCTGTTCCAGTCCGACATCCAGGTCGGCTCGTCGACCACCCGGCTGATCAGCGACACCAGTTGGAAGCACACCGTCCACCCGGGCTACTCGAACAACACCAGCGGTACGCAGGTGAACTTCCGGCTGCCCGAGTCGAACATCTACTACGACGCCCGAGCCGCCGCCGTCGTGTCGGGCTGGCGCTCCCCGGGCTTCAACGACGGCGGCTGGACGGCGCCGACCGATTACGGTGCCGCAGGCGCCGCGCCCTGGAACGCCCTCGCCGAGCGGCCGATCCCGCTGTTCCGCTACTCCGGTCTGAAGTCCTACACCAACGCCGCCTCACTGCCGTCCACGGGTCAGGGCTCCACCGCGATCTCGGCCACCTTGCCGTCCAACATCCAGGTGACCCCGTTCCTGAAGGTGGACGCGCCGGCCGGTGCGGTGATCGGCATCCACACCGATCACTACGACGACGGCGCGGGTCTGACCGGGATCGAGCCGGGAACTCAGTACAACATGCGCGCCACCTACGTCTGCACCGGCGGTGTCCAGGAGTTCGAGCCCCTGGCGTGGATGAGCGGTACGGCTGTGCGGTACACGATCCCGGCGGGTGTCACCATCCTCGACCTGAAGTACCGGGAGTCGGGCTATGACACCGACTTCGCGGGCTCGTTCAGCAGCAGTGACGCTTTCCTGGACACCCTGTGGACCAAGGCTGCGCGCACGATGTACGTCAACATGCGCGACAACTACATGGACTGCCCCACCCGTGAGCGGGCCCAGTGGTGGGGTGATGTCGTCAACCAGCTCAAGGAGGGCTTCTACACCTTCGACACCCGCTCCCACGCACTCGGCAAGAAGGCCATCGCCCAGCTGGCCGCCTGGCAGAAGGACAGCGGAGCGCTGTACTCACCGGTTCCGGCGACGATCTGGACCGCCGAACTGCCCGTGCAGATGCTCGCCTCGGTGTGGTCGTTCTGGACGTACTACCTCTACACCGGCAACGCGAGCGCCGTCACCGGCGCCTACCCGGCGGTGAAGAAGTACCTGAACCTGTGGAGCCTGGACAGCGACGGCCTGGTCAACCACCGCGCCGGGGACTGGGACTGGGAGGACTGGGGCAGCAACATCGACGCCCGCGTTCTGGACAACTGCTGGTACTACCTGGCCCTGGACACCGCCGCCAAGCTGGCCGACCTCAGCGGCAACAGCGGCGACACGGCCGGATGGCAGGCCAGGCGCGACAGCATCAAGGCCAACTTCGACCGCGTGCTGTGGAACGCCTCCAGGAACGAGTACCGCTCGCCCGGCTACACCAGGGACACCGACGACCGCGCAGGCGCCCTCGCCGTCGTCGCGGGCCTGGCTCCCGCCTCCCGCTACCGCGCGGTGACCGAGGTGCTGCGCACTCACCTCAACGCCAGCCCCTACATGGAGTTCTACGTCATCGAGGCGCTGTATCT
This sequence comes from Streptomyces sp. HUAS ZL42, assembly GCF_040782645.1. Classification (GTDB taxonomy): domain Bacteria; phylum Actinomycetota; class Actinomycetes; order Streptomycetales; family Streptomycetaceae; genus Streptomyces. The sequence goes on along the minus strand of NZ_CP160403.1, from coordinate 998,046 downwards.
GATGGGCGCGGCCACCGTCGCCGAGGAGCGGATGCGCAACCGCTACGCCGCCCAGGTCGCCGACCCCGCCTGCTACACGCTGTGGGAGCTGTGGGCCAAGGCCGACGGCACCGACAACCATGCATGGAACGGCGGCCCGCTGTACGCGCTGTCCGCCTACGCCGCCGGTGTCCGTCCCACGCAGCCGGGTTGGACGACGTACGACGTCGTACCTCAGACAGGCACGCTCACGAAGATCAACACCGTCGTGCCCACGGTCAAGGGCGACATCCGCCTCGGCATCACACGTGACGGCGGCAACGTGACTCTGACGCTCACCTCGCCGGGCGGGACGACCGCTCGTGTGGGTGTGCCCACCTACGGCGGCGCCCAGCCGGTCATCAACGCCAACGGCACCACCGTCTACACGAACGGCTCCGCCACCGGCAGCGTCAGCGGCCTGACGTACGTGAGCAGGGACTCCTCGTACGTCTACTTCACGGTCCAGCCGGGCACCTGGACGTTCACGGCCACCGGCACGGGCCGTCTCGACAACCTCGCCCTGGGCAAGCCCGTTTCCAGCAACAACAGCCTGGAGAACAGCAACTGGGGCCGGAGCCGGCTCACCGACGGCACGCTGACCAGCGTGACCGGCGCCAGGGGCTACACCAGCAACGAGTTCACCTCCGCCGATGTCAGCGCGAACCCCGTGTGGGTGGAGATCGACCTGGGCGTGGACACCGATCTCGACGCCGTGCGCCTTTTCCCGCGCACCGACACCCCGGCAGCGGGCGGTGGCACGGCCGGCTTCCCCGTCGACTTCACGATCCAGACCCGCCCCGACGGATCCAGCACCTACACCACCGTACGTACCGTCAGCGGCCAGCCGAATCCCAGCGGACTGGTGCAGACGTACGGTTTCAGGACGACGACCGCCCGCTACGTCCGTGTGCAGGCCACCAGGCTCGGGACTCCCGCTTCGGACGAGACGACCAAGTACCGCCTCCAGCTCGCCGAACTCACCGTCCCCACCGCCGCGACCACCGTCACCAGCAACTACACACTGGAGAACGGTGACTGGGGCAAGACCCGGGTCCTGGACGGCACCCTCACCAGTGTGACCGGCGCCAAGGGCTTCACCAGCATCGACTTTTCCTCCGCCGACGTCAGCGGCACGCCCGTGTGGATCGAGGTCGACCTGGGCGCCGACCGGGCCATCGGCTCCGTCGTCCTTCACCCGCGCACCGACACTGCGGCGGCCGGGGGCGGCACGGCCGGCTTCCCCGTCGACTTCGCCCTGCAGACCCGTGCGGAGGGCGCGAGCACGTACACCACCGCCCGTACCGTCACCGGACAGAGCAACCCCAGTGGAGCCGCCCAGACGTACACGCTCACCTCTGCCACCGGCCGCTACCTGCGCCTGCGCGCCACGAGGCTTGGGGCACCCGCTTCCGACGAGACGTCCAAGTACCGTCTCCAGCTCGCTGAGATCCGCGTCGGCTGACGGGGCGCGGCTACGTCGATGCCGTCCAGGGCACCTTGCGCCTGGACGGCATGGACCGGTGCGGCCACAAGGAGGTCAGCTGCTCGGGTCCGCGCTCCGGCGACGTGATGCCCGCGGAGCATGGCCCTGTGGAGGGCGTCGTGCTCGGGTGAGGCGGGCAGGGGGCCGCGGGCCGGGGTCTCCAAGGACTGGATCAGCAGGGCGACGACGCGTCGCCAGGCGTCGGGGGCGGCATCGCCGGTGGCGTTGACGACGCCGGCGTTGGCCATGTGGATCAGTACCAGGTGTCCGAGGAGCCGATCGGCGCGATGCAGGCCCGCCACCTCGCCGAATCACACCGCCGGCTCGGCTACGCCTACCCGGACCTGACGAGGCTCGGTGTCCTGGCCCGGCCGCGCCTGGACGGGGTGCGCAAGGTCTGCGCCGAACGCGGCCTCCCGGAACCGGAGGTCCGCACCGTCCCCCTCGAGCCGAACGGCGCCGCGGAGGCGGTGAAGGCCTGGCTCGCCGCCGACCCGCCGGTGACGGGCATCTGCGCGTTCAACGACGACATCGCCCTGGCCGTGCTGGGCGCCTTGCCGTCCCTCGGGCTGCGCGCGCCGCACGACCTCGCCGTGATCGGCGTCGACGACATCCCCGGCGGGGCCCTGGCCCGGCCACCGCTGACCACGGTCGTCCGCGACACCGACGTCATCGCGCGGGGACTGGCCCGCCGGATCGTCGACACGCTGGACGGGAAGGAGATCCCGGGCGACCCCGTCCAGGACGCGCTTCGGATCCACGTCCGGGAATCCGCCCGACGGGCTGTTCCGCCCTGCGAAGGGGTACGCCGTGCCCGGACGGGGGACCCCGGAATGCTCGTCGACGTATGAGGACGTCTTCGCCCGGCGCTCCACGACCACGTTGCCCCGGTCCCACCGTTCCGCGATGCCGCCGCACTTCCACAGCGGGCCGCACGCAGGTGTGACGACCGATCCCCGACGAGGCCCCGATGACCACACCCCCTCCGCCCTTCGATCCGGAGCTGGCCGCCGCGCTTGGGGAAGTCGGCGGCCAGGCGCCGACCACGGCTGTCCCGGACGGCATCCCAGCGGCGAGGGAGCAGCTCAACGACCTGCTCGCGCTCATGACGACCGAATGGCCGGGCGGCTACCACGGGTTCGACGGTCTGGTGCCGCGGGCCGCGCTGTCCGTGGATGCCCGCGCCGCCCGGCTGCGCTGGCTGCGCCGGCTCCTGGATCAGTGACCGGGGGAGGGGGCCTCCCCCAGTCACTGATCGCCGAGCGTCATGCGGAAAATCGGGCGGCAGACTCCTCTATGCGATCGCCGGTGCCAGAGGTACGTCGAGACGGGCCACGAGCTCGTCGTAGGTGATCCCGAAGGTTTCGAGCACCGTGGCGCCTTCGGGGCCGACACGGAACGTCGCGAGGTCGGTGTAGACGCGGTCGACGCACCCCAGCCCGGTCAGCGGGTAACTGCATTCCGGCACCAGTTTGGGCGAGCCGTCCTTCGCGAAGAGCGTCATCATGACGAAGACCTTCTTGGCGCCGATCGCGAGGTCCATGGCGCCGCCGACAGCAGGGATCGCGTCGGGCGCGCCGGTGTGCCAGTTCGCCAGGTCACCGACGGCCGAGACCTGGAAGGCGCCGAGCACGCAGATGTCGAGGTGGCCGCCGCGCATCATCGCGAAGGAGTCGGCGTGATGGAAGTAGGCCGCTCCCGGCAGCTCCGTGACCGCGATCTTCCCCGCGTTGGTGAGATCGGGGTCCACTTGACCGGGCTTGGCTGCGGGGCCCATGTTGAGCATGCCGTTCTCGGTGTGCAGCACCACCCCGGATCCCGCCGCCAGGTGATCGGCGACCAGCGTCGGCTGGCCGATGCCCAGGTTGACGTAGGAGCCGTGCGGGATGTCGCGCGCCACCATGGCGGCCATCTCGTCCTTGCCCAGCGGCCCCCGGCCGAGGTTCTCCACCAGTGCGGTAATCGAGTTCATGCTGCCGCTCCCGCCTGAACGACACGGTCGACGTAGATGCTCGGCGTCACGACGGCCTCCGGGTCGATCTCTCCGATCTCGACGATCTCGCGGACCTGTGCCACGACCGTCGTCGCGGCGGTGGCCATGACCGGTCCGAAGTTGCGGGCGGTCTTGCGGTAGACGAGGTTGCCCATCCGGTCGGCTCTGTGGGCGCCGATCAGCGCCACGTCACCCTTGATCGGGTACTCCAGGACGTAGGTGCGGCCGTTTATCTCCCGGGTCTCCTTCCCCTCCGCCAGGGGGGTGCCGACGCCCGTGGGCGAGAAGAACGCACCGATGCCGGCACCGGCCGCGCGCATCCGTTCGGCGAGGGTGCCCTGTGGCACGACCTCGAGCTCGATCCGACCCTCGCGGTAGAGCCGGTCGAAGACCCACGAGTCGGACTGGCGGGGGAAGGAGCACACGATCCTGCGCACCCGTCCCTTGGCCAGCAGCGCGGCCAGCCCCGTGTCGCCGTTGCCGGCGTTGTTCGACACCACGGTCAGATCGGTCGCACCCTGCCGGATGAGCGCGTCGATCAACTCGACGGGCATGCCGGCCATGCCGAACCCTCCGACCAGCACCGTTGAGCCGTCCTTGATCCCCGCCACGGCCTCGTCCGCATCCGCGCACACCTGAACAGTCATCGGGCCTGCTCCGCAACGTTCTCCAGGACGACCGCCAGGGCCTGTCCGACACCGATACAGATCGCGGCGACGCCCCACCGCTGCCCCGACTCGCGCAGCCGGGCGGCGAGGGTGCTCAGGATGCGGCCGCCGGAGGCGCCGAGCGGATGGCCGATCGCGATCGCACCGCCCTTGGCGTTCACGATGGCCGGATCGATCTTCCAGGCATCCACGCAGGCCAACGACTGAACGGCGAAAGCCTCGTTGAGTTCGACCGCCGACACCTCCGACCAGGAGATCCCGGCCCGCTTCAGCGCCCGCTCGGCCGCCTCGACCGGCGCGAATCCGAACATCTGCGGTTCCAGTGCCGATGCACCGCGGCCCGCTATGCGAGCCAGCGGTGCGAGGCCGATGCGGGACGCCGCCTGCTCCGAGCCGATCAGCACGGCAGAGGCACCGTCGTTCAGTGGTGAGGCGTTCCCGGCGGTGATGACTCCGTCGGGGCGGAACGCCGGCTTGAGGCCGGCCAGCTTCTGCGGCGTGGAGCCGGGCCGGATGCCCTCGTCGCGGGCGAGCAGTGCCTCGCCGTCCTGTACGACGGGAACCACCAGGTCGTCGTAGAAACCGGAGTTCCAGGCGTCGTCCGCGAGCTGGTGCGAGCGGGCGGCGAACTCGTCCTGTCTCTCCCGGGAGATGGTGAACCGCTCGGCCAGCTGCTCGTTCGCCTCGCCCAGGGAGACGGTCCATTCCTTCGGCATGCGTTCGTTGACCAGCCGCCATCCCAGGGTGGTCGACACGGCGGTCACGTTGCCGGCGGGGAAGGCGCGTGACGGCTTGGGCAGGACCCACGGCGCACGCGTCATCGACTCCACCCCGCCGGTGAGGACGATGTCGGCGTCACCGCTCTCGACGGCGCGCGAGCCGATGATCGCCGCGTCGAGCGAGGAGCCGCACAGCCGGTTGACGGTCGTGGCCGGCACCGACGTCGGCAGCCCCGCCAGAAGGACCGCCATGCGACCGACGTTCCGGTTGTCCTCGCCCGCGCCGTTGGCGTTGCCCCAGACCACGTCTTCGATCAGCGCGGGGTCCAGCGACGGCGCCTTGGCCAGGGCTCCTGAGAGGGCGACGGCGGCGAGGTCGTCGGGCCGGACCTCGGCGAGCGCTCCACCGAACCGCCCGAAAGGCGTTCTCACTGCGGTGTAAACGAAGCTTGCAACCATGGTCCCAACGTAGGTTCCGGGATTGTTCTCGTCCAATATTCAGTTCTGCTTGATTAATCACTGACACAGATAAGATGTGGTCATGGAACTCCGGCATGTCCGCTACTTCCTCGCTCTCGTCGAGGAACGCCACTTCGGCCGCGCCGCCCAGCGTCTGCACGTGGCCCAGTCGGCCCTCTCCCAGCAGCTCAAACAGCTGGAGCGACAGCTCGGGACGCCGCTCTTCACCCGGTCCACACGCCGCGTGGAGCTCACCGAGGCCGGCCGTCATCTGGTCCCCCACGCGCGGTCGATCCTGGCCGAAGTGGAGCGGGCGGAGGACCAGATGGCACTGCTCGCCACCGGCCGGGCCGGACGCGTGTCCGTCGGGTTCGTCGGAACCGCCACCTACGACGTCCTGCCGCAGATCGCTCGTACGGTACGGGCGCAACTGCCGGGCGTGTCCCTGGAGCTGCGCGGCGAGCTGCTGAACCCCGAGCTGGTCGAAGGCCTGCTCCAGGGCACCTACGACCTCGCCCTGTTGCGGAGCGGCACTCCGGTGGACGCCGCCGTCGAGGTCACCGCCCTCCGGTCCGAACGCCTGGTGGCCGTCCTGCCCACCGGGCATCCGCTGGCGGGCCGCCGCGAGATCCCTCTCGCAGCCCTCGCGGACGAGCCGATCGTCGTCCATCCCTCCCGCGACCGTTCCTCCATGCACGGCCGTGTCCTTGCGGCTTGCGCCCGTGCCGGCTTCGAACCCTCCGCTCTGGTCGAGGTCGGCGAGACGGCGACTCTGGTCGTGTTCGTCGCCGCGGGTCATGGCGTCGCCCTGGTCCCGGAGTCGGTGCAGAGTCTGCGCGTCGACGGTGTGACGTACCTGCCGCTCGTCGAGGCCGAAACCGTCGAACTGGGGCTGGCGCGCCGAGCAGGCCGGCGCTCGGCGGCGACGGAACAGGTCGCGGCGGTCATCGAGAAATGTGTGAGGCGCTGAGCAGGGCAGCAGGGCCTTCGGGCACTCGGTGCGTCGCGCAGTCCGAGCTGCCAGGAGGCCCCTGCCCTCGCGCACGGTCCGTCAAGGGAGTGCCCGCCGGTGACTCACGTCTGCTCCGCGAGGGGACGTGCGGTCCCGCCCGCACCCCCGTGCTCGGCCCGAGCTTCCGTTTCCGGTGCGCGGGGAACCAGCCCGATCAGTACGGCGCCGATGACGCCGGGTACGGCGAGTGCGTAGAAGTTCCACTGGAACGCCGGCCCGGCTCCGATGATGAGCCCGAGCAACGGCGGGGCGAGCATCGAGCCCGGACGGCCGAAGCCCAGCGTCCAGCCCATCGCCGTGGCGCCCATGCGAACGGGATAGTGCTCGGAGACATGGGCCAGGACGAACGTCTGCGTCCCCATCGCCCCGACGCCACCCAACGCGACGGCGGCGTACAGCACCGTCGTGGGCAGCCGCAGGCTGAGCAGGATCACTGACACGCTGGATACCAGAAGTGTCGTGGTGATGATCGGCTTGGAGCCGAGTCGGTCGGCTGCCGGAGAGATGGCGAGTGTGCCGACGACGGCCCCGAGGTTGAACACGAGCAGGAAGCCCAGTGCGGAGCCAGAGGAGTAGCCGGCGCGATGCATGATCTCCGGAAGCCAGGTGTTGAAGCCGTAGATCATGAACAGGCACAGGCACGTCATCAGCAGGAAGCACAGAGTCGCCACGACGTGGGCGCGCGAGAAAAGGGCCTTGACCGACGACATGCCGCCCGAGCTGTCCCCGGACCGGGGTGTGCCCGACTCCGGTGCGGCCGTCTTCGTCTCGTCCAGGGCGATGTTCCAGCGGTCGGCCGTCCTCTCCGCCTCGGTGTGGCGCCGCTTCGCCACGAGGAAGGCGATCGACTCGGGCAGGAACCTGAGGGCGAGTGGCACGACCAGGACGAGCGGGAGGAGGCCGATCAGGAACATCGCCTGCCAGCCGAAGCGCGGAATCGCGAAGATGGCGGCGAAAGCGGCGATGATGCCGCCTTCGGGAAAGCCGCTGAAGAGGATCGGCAGGCCGCGGGCGGACGCCGGCTGGTCCTCGATGTTCACGGTCGGCTGCGGGACATGATCCTCAGCGGTGAGCTGCCCCCGGGGTCGGTGCTGCCCCAGGCCGAGATGGCACGGAGGCTGGGCGTCAGCCGTACGCCGATGCGTGAGGCGTTCCGGCTGCTCCAGGAGGAGGGGCTCATCGACGCGCGGCCCGATCAGCGGCCGAGGGTGCGGACAGTCGTCCCCGAGGACCTGGACGGCGTCTACGGGGCTCGCATCATGCTCGAGACCCTCGCGGTGAGCGTGACGGTGAAGTCGCTCGCGTCCGGGGACCTCGAGCGTATGGGGGAAGCGCTGAAGCGCATGCAGGAACTGGCGGGCCAGGACCGGCCGGACGAATGGCCCGCGCACAAGGAGTTCCACGGCATCGCGACCCAGGCCGTGGGGCCGCAGCTGCAGCGCATGCTGGCGTCGCTCGGCGAGCACAGCGAGCGCTACATCCGGCTGGCCCAGCTGGGCATGCCCAGCTCGTGGGCCCGGGCGCGCACGGACCACGAAGCGCTGCTGGAGGCGTTGCGCCTGGGGGACCCGGAGCCTGGCGGACATCGCCCCGGAGTACGAACCCACGGCCACGCGGACTGCGCTGGGGATCGCCGGCAACGGCCAGTCCTGATGCCGGACACCGAACCGGGCCACGGCGAACTCGGCCTGCTTCTGCCGGCTGTTCACCTTCCAGTCCGCCGGAGGCGGGGCCTGGACCATCAAGAACGTCAACAGCAACCTCAACCTGGACATCCGTAACGGCTCCACCACCGCCGGAGCCGCCGTCGTGCAGAAGACGTCCTCCACCGCCGACTCGCAGAAGTGGACCCTCACCGACGCGGGCAACGGCTACTACGAACTGAGGAACGTCAACAGCGGCCTCAACGCCGGTGTCGCCCAGTCCTCCACCAGCAACGGCGCCGCCGTGGTCCAGTGGAACGACCTGAACGTCGACGACCAGCAGTGGAAGATCGTACGCATCAATGAACGGCCCTCGCCCCCACCATCGGGCCTCGCACAGGGCCTCCTGACCGCTCCGGCCCGCATCGCGATCCGGAGCGCCAGGAGGACCTGGTGGTGCGGCAGCGCCAGGCCGAGGTCAGGGCAGCACGACGATCTTCCGTCCCTGGCCGGCTGCGAACTGGTCCAGTGCCTGCGGGTACTCCGTCAGGGGCAGCCGATGGCTGATGAACACCTGGGGGTCGAGTACCCCGGTGGCGAACAGTTCCGCCGCGCGCTCGTAGCTGTGCAGGACGGCCATGGAGCCGGTGATGGTGATCTCCTGGTTGTAGATGCGGTACGGCGAGATGGTGGCCGTCGTCGCGTAGTCGGAGACCCCGAACTGCAGAAATGTTCCGGCCTTGGCGACTCGTTCCAGGCCGTCCTGAATGGCCGCGGCGTTGCCGGTCGCGTCGACCACGACGTCCCAGCCACCCGGTCGCCCCAACTCGTCGGCCGAGAGCCCGGCCTGGGAGCAGCCCAGTTTCTGAGCCGTCGCCAGCCGCTCCGGGTTGACGTCGACGACATCCACCGAGGCGGCACCGGTGCGCTTGGCCAGCTCCAGCATCATCAGGCCCATCGTCCCGCTGCCGTAGATCAGCACATGGGAGCCGAGCCTGCTGCTGAGCACGTCGTAGCCGCGCACCGCGCAGGACAGCGGCTCGATCAGCGCCGCGTCCTGGACGTCCACGTGATCCGGCAGCCGTACGCAGTTGGCCACGGGCGCCACGGCGTACTCGGCGGCGCCACCGGCCACGGTCACGCCGATCGCCTGCCACCGGTCGCAGAGGTTGTTGCGTCCCGCCCGGCAGTACCGGCACTCGTTGCAGTACAGCGAGGGGTCCACAGCGACCCGGTCACCGATCGCGAGTTCGGTCACCTCGCTGCCGAGACCCACGACCTCCCCGGCGAACTCGTGCCCCGGCACGACCGGCAGGGTCGGTGCGAACTCACCCTGCAGGATGTGCAGATCGGTCCCGCACAGCCCGCAGGCCGCCACATCGACCACGACCTGGCGCGGCCCGGGAGCGGGGTCGGGCACCGTCGTGACGGTGACCTTGCCGGGGGCTTCGATGACAGCGGCTTTCACTTGACTGCTCCTAGGGACAGGCCCCGGACCAGCTTGTCCTGGGCGGCGAAACCGGCGATCAGTACCGGCAGGGAGACCAACGTGGCGGCGGCGCAGAGCCGGGCGAGGAACAGGCCCTCGCTGGTGATGAAGCCGACGAGGAAGACCGGTGCGGTGGATGCCTGGGTGGCGGTGAGGTTGACGGCGAACATGAACTCGTTCCAGCTGAAGATGAAGCAGATCAGCGAGGTGGCGGCGAGTCCGGGCATGGCGACGGGGGCGACGATGCGCCACAGGACGGTGAGCAGGTTGGCGCCGTCGACCTCGGCGGCCTCGAGGATCTCCTTGGGGACCTCGGCGAGGAAGGAGCGCATCATCCACACCGCGATGGGGAGGTTCATGGCGGTGTAGAGGACGATCAGCGTCCATACGTTGTCCAGCATCCCGGCGTCCTTGACGATCAGGTACACCGGCAGCAGGGCCGCGATGGCCGGCAGGAACTTGGTGGACAGGAAGAAGAACATCACGTCGGTCCACTTCTTGACCGGCTTGATGGACAGCGCGTAGGCCGCCGGTACCGCAAGGGCGAGCACCAGCAGCGTCGAAATCACGCTGGCCATGGCCGAGTTGAGCAGGAAGGGGGTGATGTCCCGGCTGAACAGCAGTTCGTACTGGTCGAGGGTGAGCGGGGCGAAGGGGGTCGGCGGGTTGGTGGCCGCGTCCGCCTCCTGGTGGAAGGAGGTGAGCACCATCCACGCCACCGGCGCGAAGAACGCCAGGGTGGCCAGCCAGGCGACGAACGTCCACAGAGGCGACAGTCGCGGTGCACCGCCGGGGTCGTCGTGGCGGCGGACGAGCTTCTTCAGCCTCGCGCCCGGCGCGGCGACTGCTGCGTGAGCGGTCATCGGGACACCTCCTCGCGGAACAGCGACGCGATGGTGCGCAGCGCGAAGGTCGCGATCACGATCGAGCCGAGCACGACGACGACTCCGGCGGCGGCCGCCTGGCCGTACTCGTACTTGCGGAACATGGTCAAATAGATCTCGTAGGGCAGGTTGGTGGTCTGCGAGCCGGGGCCGCCCTGGGTGATCGTGTAGACCGCGTCGAAGGTCTGCACGACGTAGATCGTGCCGAGCAGGATGCCCAGCTCGATGTACTGGCGCAGGTGGGGCAGGGTGATGTGCCTGAAGGTGGCCATGGCCGACGCGCCGTCGACTTTCGCGGCCTCCAGGACGTCACCGGGCTGGGCCTGCAGTCCGGCCAGCAGGATGAGCATCATGAACGGGGTCCACTGCCACACCAGCGAGATCACGACGGCGGGCATGGGGTACGACGACACCCAGTCGATCGTCGGACCGTTGGCGGCCCCGAACAGCCGATACACGGCGTTGAGAGTGCCGTTGAGCAGGCCGTAGTCGGGGTTGTAGAGGGCGTGCTTCCACAGCAGCGCCGCCGCGACCGGCATGACGAGGAACGGCGCGATGAGCATCGTCCGCGCAAGCCCGCGACCGATGAACCGGCGGTCGAGCAGCATTGCCAGACCAAGGCCCAGGACCACGCTGATGAGCACCACCGACGCGGTGAGCACGACGGTGTTGAGCACCGCGTTGCGCAGCCGCTCGTCGGTGAAGACGAACTTGAAGTTGGACAGCCCGACGAAGTGCCTCTCGCCCGGCTTGAGAACGTTCCACTGGAGGGTGGAGATGACGAGCGTGGCCACGAAGGGCAGTTGAGTGACGACGATGGTGAACACCAGCGCCGGCAGCAGCGGGACACGGCGCCGCCACTTGCTGACGCTGGTTGCAAGGCGCGGGCGACTGGGTGGTGGTGCTGTCTTGGGGGGAGCGGTGAGCGTGGTCATGAGAGGTTCCTCTGCCGGTGACGGCCGGGGTGGGGAATCGGTGCCCGGCCGGCGTCGGAGCCGGCCGGGCGGTGACGGTCACTGGTAGTTCTTGGCGACGTCCTCGGCGAGCTTCTGGCCGTCGTCGAGTGCCTTGTCCACGCTTGCCTTGCCGGCGATGGCGGCGGAGATCTCCTGGGTGACCTTGGTGCCCAGGTCCTGGAACTCGGGGATGGCCACGTACTGCACGCCCACGGTCGGCCGGGGCTGCACGCCCGGGTTGGCCGGGTCGGCGCCCTCGATGGACTTCAGGGTGATGTCACCGAACGACGCGGCCGCCTTCTGGTACTGCGGGATCTGGTACGTGCTCGCCCGCTTGCCGGCCGGAACCCGCGACCAGCCCAGCTTCTCGCCGACCAGCTTCTCGTACTCCTTGCTGGAGGCCCACAGCATGAACTTCGAGGCGGCGTCGGCGTTCTTCGTGGTCTTGGGCATGGCCCACGCCCACGCCCACAGCCAGCCACTGGACTTGGTCGCCATGGTCGGCGCGTAGGCGTAGCCGACATGCCCGGCGATCTTGCTGGAGGAGGAGTCCTCCAGCGACCCGGCCGCGCTCGTCGCGTCGTACCACATCGCGACCTTCTTCTGGCTCATGGCGTTCAGGCACTCGGTGAACCCGGCCTGCGCCGCGCCCGCCTCACCGTGCTTGCGGACCAGGTCGACGTAGAAGTTCGTGGCCTGCTTGAACGCCGGGCTGTTGACCTGCGCCTTCCAGTCCTTGGTGAACCAGGTGCCGCCGAAGGTGTTGACCATGGTCGTCAGAGGCGCCCCCAGCTCGCCCCAGCCGGCCAGGCCGCGCAGGCAGATGCCCCGCATGCCGGGCTCGGCGCCGTCGACCTTGGCGGCGATGTCGGCGATCTGCTGCCAGGTGGGGTGCTCGGGCACCGTGATGCCCTTGGCCTGCATGACGTCCTTGTTGTACATGAGGAAGGACGACTCGCCGTAGAACGGCAGGGCGTACAGCTTGCCGTCGGAGCCGGACAGGGATGTGACCATCGGCTTGAGCAGGTCGGCCTTGTCGAAGCTCGCGTCCTTGTCGGCATAGGAGCCGAGCTCGTGCAGCCAGCCGTTCTCCTGCCAGATGGGTACCTCGTAGGCGCCGATGGTGGCGACGTCGTACTGGCCGGCCTGGGTGGCGACGTCCTGGGTGACCTTGTCGCGCAGCTCGTTCTCGGGCAGGACCGTGAAGTTGACCTTGATGCCGGTGTCCTTGGTGAAGGTGTCCTTCGTGAGCTTCGCGATGTCCTCCATCTGCGGATTGCCGACCATCAGCACGTTGATGCTCTTGCCGCCGCCACCGGAGCTCGAGGAGCCGCCCGCCCCGCTACAGGCGACCAGCAGCGAGCCCGCGGCCGTGGCCGTGGCGAGGACGTGGATCACTCTTCGTGTGCGCATGACTGACTCCAGGGGTGTTCGAGAGCGTGGGGAACCAGGGCCCCGGCCTTGCGGGGTGGGATGTGGAGATGAACGGAGATGAACTTGCGGCTCAGGCCTGGATGACCTGGGGACCCAGTCGCGAGTAACGGTGGGCCTCGGATGTGGGCAGCCCCGTGTCGGTGACGATGGCCTCAAAATCCGTTACGTCGGCGAATCGGCAGAAACTTACGGCGCCGAATTTCGTGTGGACGCCGGAGAATACCCGGCGTTTGGCGACCCGCATGACCTCGGCCTTTACTTCGCTGACCGCGGGATCGGGCGTGGTGAGTCCGTACGTGCGGGAGATCCCGTTCGCGCCGACGTACGCCAGGTCGATGACGAAGTCGGACAGCATGCGGGTCGCCCAGTGGTCGACCGTGGCCAGCGTCCCGCCACGCACCCGGCCGCCGAGCAGCAGCACGGTGACGTTCTCGGCGGAAGCCAGCGCACCTGCGGTGGTGAGCGAGGCGGTGACCACGGTCAGTGGCCGGTCGCGGGGGAGGGCTGCGGCGATGAGCTGCGGGGTGTAGCCCTCGTCGAGGTAGACGGTCTCGGCGTCCCCGAGCAGTGCGGCCGCGGCGGCCGCGATCCGGGACTTCTCGGGGACGTGCATGGTGGTTCGGAAGGCGAGCGTGGTCTCGAAGCCCGCGCTCTCCACGGGATGGGCGCCGCCATGGGTACGGCGGACCAGCCCGTGTGCCTCCAGGAGGTTCAGATCGCGCCGCACGGTCTCCTTGGAGATTCCGAGGTCGGCGGCGAGCTTTCCGACATCCACGGATCCGGAACGGCGTGCCGCTTCCAGAATTCCGCGTCTTCGTTCCTCGGCGTCCACGGCGACACCTCCGTTTCACGGCTCTGCGCGTTGTGCCCGCGCCGGCTGAATTTCCGGAGCCCGTCCCGTTCGGGCTCCGATGGCCAAATTTCTACAAGGCGATTGCCCGTACTGACCAGGTTCGTCGTAGAGCAGTTCATGACCGAATGCGCCCGTTTTCCAAAGTGCGGAGCCCCTGGACAATGCGGTGGATGGCTTCGCGGCTCGGGAGGCTGCTGCCCGCTTGCCGACCGGGGTGTGCCCGTTTGCTGCCCGTCTTCCCGGAGGCCCGGGGCGGGACCGGGATCCGGACCGGACATCAGGCCCCCACGGGGTCGGCTCCGTGTCTTCCTGGGCAGTGACCACGCCGCTGGGGACGCGCCCGAGACATCACCGTGAACCGGTTGGCTTGGAAGGTGTGCGACGGCCTTACGGACGCTGCGGCTCAGCGGGGTGAGGCGGGCGTTTCTCGAAGCGGATGGCGCCCATCAGCACAAGGGGGCGGTCAGTGGTACGGCGGCCAGTGCGGCCGCCGCTGCGCCGACCAGCGGGGGGCCGGTCTGCCGCGGGAACGAGGCCAGGGTGATGCCTGTCACCCAGGAGCCGATCGTCACTCCCACATTGGACGGCGCGCTGCTCAGTGCGGAGGCGAGGGTGGGTGCGGAGCCGGCGAAGCGCATGACGAGTGCGCCGAGCACCGGGGTCGCCGCGAAGCCGGTCACTCCCAGGAGGGTCAGCAGGACGACGGTGACCACCGGAGTGGTGGCGAAGAACACCAGCAGGACGAGGATCAGCGTGGTCGTGGTGGCCGCCGTGACCAGGGTGGCCAGTGGCCGCTCGTCGCCCACGCGCCCGCCGAGCGTGGTGCCCAGCAGGGCGCCCACGCCGTAGCCGGCCAGGACCAGGGGCACGGCCCCGGCAGGAACGCCGGCCCGATCGGTGAGCAGGGGAGAAGCAGCTGTAGGTCGCCAGGACACCTCCCAGCATCAGGGCTGTGAAGCCGAGCATCAGCCAGACGCGGAACTGTCGCAGCGCGGCGAACTCCGCCCGGACGGAGGGCGGTTGCCGCTTCGGCTCGTCGGGGACGAACCGGCCGACGACGGCCGCGGCGCAGGCTGACAGCACTGCCGGCACCCAGAACGGCCCTCGCCCGTCGGACACCTGCCCCAGCCACGAGCCCAGGGGTACTCCTGGTTCGACGCGCCGGCAGCGCTCGGCCCGAGCAGCGGCCCCACCACGGCGACGGGCGACCACGAGCTCACCCTGTACTTCTCGTTCGCCGAATAGCGCGTCGCCCCACGCCTGATCGGCCGCTACGCACCGGGCATTTGCGGCCGGTTCACAGCACGGCGGTGCGGCTCACCGAATACCTAGAGGATCTTTGAGTACGGGGACGCATGATGGTGGAGCATGTGCGGCCGTAACGTGCGGCCATGTCGAGAAACTTCAGTCGGTCCCATCGCCGTCCCGTGCGGGGGTACGTGGGCTTGGGTCTCAGCCTCGGTGTGGGAGCTGTCCTTGTGGCGAGGTTGGGGCCCGTGCCGGTCTCCTCAGCGGCTCGGGTGTGGGAACAACTGGCCGCGCGGGCCTGGGCAGTGGATCCGCAGCGGCTGATGCCGCACCACAGTCCGACAGGACAGGCCACTGCCGCATACCGCTCGTCGGCGGTGTGGTGCAGGGGCCAAGCGCGGCGGTTCGGTGCCGTGGCTGCTCGTGCGCGTCAGGGGCGGCGCGGGTGAGGGGACGCGCCCAGGTCTCGCCCCGACTCCGGGCTACGCCTAGGGCCGCCGGGGCTGCGTTCCCCTGGGGGTTCTGTGTGGTTACGGCCTCGGCAAGCCTTGCGGATCTCGCGCGCTCTGCGATCCGGCCGTGGTGCTGCGGCCCAACTGCTGGTTATATGACTGGTGTTCGAAGGCTTTGTGTCGGCTCTCGGCGTCCCCGTCGGGCCCTGGCTGCGAGGGCGACCAGCGGCTTGCCGGGGCAGAGTGGGCGTGATCACGGCTGAGGAGTTCTTGAGGGGGGAGCCGGAGTCGCCGTATGAAGGGGAGAATCTGGTCGTGCCGGATGGGGCAGGCGTTCGGGGCGACGCGCTGTCTCCGGTTCGAACCGGGCCTTCGGGCGGCGGTCGGCCGGCTGCCGGAGCTGGGACGTCAGGGGACACCATCCGCCGGCTCCGCATCGCGCTGGACCCTGCCGTGGCCGCCCACCCCCGCGCCACCGAGCGCCTCACCGCCTGGCCCAGCCGACCGCTCACGGAATCCACGGACCACTCGCACGCGCGAACGGAGCTGTCGATGCCCGACATCGTCCCGCGGTCACTGCCCCGGCCCCGCTCACCCCTGGCAAGGGGCGCGGCGACCGACACGACCACCGACGTGATCTCCTACAACTTACCCGCCGTCACCTCGGCCTTCGCCTGGGAACTCAACCCGCACTGTGACCAGGACCTGGAACAAGATCTGTACGGATGGCTGCAGGACACGTTCGCCGATTATCCCCACGTGACCGGCTGGTGGCAGCACATCCGTAACTCCCTGCTGCACATGTGGGGGCCGCTGGTCTACCCACGTATCGACCGGACCACCTTGACGGCATGGAATCGGAAGATCATGGCGTGGGTCATGATCGACGACATCAACGAACGGCGCATGACCCGCGACCGGGCCACAGCCCAGGAACGGTCCGCACCCTGGCAGGAACTGCTGCACTGTCTGGACATCATCACCGACTCCGCCGACCCGGCCCAGGCCATCACCGAGCTCGGGCTCTCCGAGGCGGTCCAGGCCACTGCACTCGTCACCCTGGAGCTGACGCAGTTGATGTCCCCGGCAGCCCGTGACCTGTTCTGCCGGGCAATGGCGCAGATGACTCGTTCTTTCGTTCGCGAGGAGGCCGGCTTCGACACCCCGGACACCGCCGCCACCATCAGCCTCGCGGACTACCTGGCCTGGCGGGACCATTCGTATTCCATCCAGGTCTTCATGGCCGGAGCCCTGGACCAAACGACCACCCCGCTGGCACCGCATGAAATCACCGATCCGCGCATGGAACAGATGCGGCTCGCCATCAGCCTCCACTGCGGGCTCGCCAACGACCTGTACTCCTTCCGCAAGGAAGTCACCTACCGGCGCGACCACCTGCGGCGGCAGCTCAACGTGATCCCGGTCCTGAGGTTCGGCCACGGACACACCTGGCAACAGGCCGTCAACTACACCGTCGGCATGATCCATGACCAGCAGGCCGAGTATCTGCGGGTCCGCGACGCCTGGTTCACCGAGGGCGCCTCTCCCGCCGTACGCGAGTACTGCCGGGCGCTGGAGTCCATCCAGGCCGGGAACCTCCGCTTCCTGATGATCAACCCTCGCTACCACGGAAACGACTTCAACGGGGAGTTCACAGGCGGCCGGGTCGTGTGCCACCCAGCCGATCAGAACCTCTTTTGAACCCGGTCGGAGGTGGTCCCCGCCGCCCGGCGGCCGACCGGCACCGCAAGTGCCCCATGCTCCCAGCACCAAAGACGCCTACTGGAGGAAACCGTGGCCGCCTCGTCCGACGTGCCGGATACCGCGACCGCCTACACCGCGGTGACCGCCCCCGGCGCATGGCCGTTGCTGGGGCACGCGCCGCGACTCATGCGGGACCCGCTGGGCTTCTTGACCGGTCTGCCGGCCCACGGAGACATCGTCGACATCACGATCGGCGCGATGCGGGTGAGTGTGGTGTGCCATCCGGAGCTGGTGCACCAAATGCTGCTCAGCGACAAGGACTTCGACAAAGGAGGCCCGTTCTTCGAGCGGGTGCGTGCGTTCACCGGAAACGGCGTAGGGACGTGCCCGCGCGCCGATCACCGCCGACAGCGGCGCCTTGTGCAGCCGGCCTTCCATCCCGCACGGTTTCCCGGCTATGCGGAGGTGATGGTCGAACAGACAGTGAGGGAGACAGCCGACTGGGCCGACGGGCACATCCTCGACGTACGCCGCGCGATGGCGCGGCTGACCTCCCGAGTCCTGACCCAGTGCTTGTTCTCCACCCGCGAGTCCGACACCACGACCAGCGAATTCATCGACAGTGTCGACGAGTTGATGTCATTGATGATTCCGCGGATGCTCACTCCGGTGGCGCTGGACTGGATTCCGCTGCGCAGCAAACGACGTTTCGCGCAGGCGAGCAGGCGTGTGCGCGCGCTCAGCGCACGCATCATCGCCGACCGCCGACAGGCCGGTACCGACCGCGGTGATGCGCTGTCCGCGTTGCTGGCCGCCCGCGACGAGGACGGCTCGGCTCTGAGCGACGACGAACTCGTCGACCAGATCACCACCCTTTACATCGCTGGGGCAGAGACCAGCGCGAATCTGCTGGCGTGGGTCTTTCACATCCTGGCCGGTCACCCCGATGTCGAGCAGCGGCTGCACACCGAGGTCGACACGGTGCTGGGCGCCCGGGCCGCAACAGCCGACGATCTGCCCCGGCTGGCGTACACCCGGCAGATCATCGACGAAACCCTGCGCAAGTATCCGATCGGCTGGGTCTTCACCCGGGCCGCCACCACCGACACCACCTTGGGCGGTTGCCGTATCCCCGCCGGCCGGACCATCGTCTACAGCCCGTACATGGTCCATCACCAGCCCGGCGCCCACCCCGAGCCGGAACGGTTCGATCCGGACAGGTGGGCTGGGCGACCGCGCCCTGCTCGCGGTACCTACATTCCCTTCAGCGAAGGCGCCCGCAAATGCATGGGCGACACCTTTGCCCTCACCGAGGCCACCCTCGCCCTGTCAACTATCGCCGCCGGCTGGAAGATGAAGCCCGTCTCGCACCGCCCGATCAGACCACGCATCCGAATAAGTCTGGTCCCCAACAGCCCGCTGTTGCGACTGGAACGACGCCACGGGACCCACCACTGACCGCGGTGTTCACGCGACGGGGTGGCCCGCGCTGTCCGTGTGGCCCGCCTGGCTGGAGAACTTGTTCAGGAAGACGTCGTACCGGCCGTCGGAGCGCTGGGTCAGCGTCGCGCCGTCCTGCCAGATCCCGTTCTCCGCCCACCACTGGGAACCGGCCGGGTCGCCTTGGTTCTGGTGGACGTTGTGCATCCCGAGGTCCCCCTCGGGATCGTTGTCGAACGGCTCGCCGAAGACGAGGATGCGCTGCCCGGCTACCAGGATCGCCTCCAACGCGGTGGCGGCGTCGGCATTGGAGCCCGCCTGCCACGGCCGCGAGCCGACCAGGTCGAGGAGGTCCTGCAGCCAGGAGGGTGGCCTGCGCTGGAACAGGACGCCGGACCGGTCCACCAGTGCCGGATGGCGCAGATAGTCCAGGGCTCCGGAGTCCGGCGTGGACGCGAGGTCGTGGTAGCCGGGGGCAAAGGCATGGACCGGCCCGAGATCGATGGTGTCCAGGGTGAACGCCTTCCACTGCACACCCACGTTGGACTTGTGGCTGTCGACGTCGACGGCACAGTGGTAGCGCCCATCCGGCGCATCCACCTCCACGTTGACGTGGAACCAGCGGCCCTGGTTGTCCGGCCGGTCGCGATAGTGCCGGTACAGGGTTCCCGAGAGCACGCCGTAGTGTTCAAAGGGCATGCCGACAGTGAACCACCCGCGACCACGCTGCGCATCGAGGTGGTGACGATCCGTGCGAGTGTGCCCCGGAGCGGTTGGGAAGGCGCCCCGCCAAGACGCCGCCTCCGCCGAGGCACGTACGGGCCGCCGTGAGGGGTGGCCCTGGTGAGCGGGAGTCAGAGGCGGCCCAGAAAAGGGTTTGTTCACGAAGCCGCCTCGCCCTACGGTGAGATCACTTCGATGCGACCTTCCCCAGATGCACGCCGCAGAACGGAAGCGTCCCACCTCACTGAGGTGCCGGAGGGGCGGCAGCAGTTTTGCCGACCCTTCCATTCGGAGGTCTCCTTCATGAACGTCGGTATCGGTCTGCCCATCGGCGACCCTGCCACCCTGCTCACCTGGGCCCAGCGCGCCGACGCCGGGCCCTTCAGCACGCTCGGTCTGCTCGACCGGCTCGTGTACGACAACCCCGAACCCCTGGTCGCCCTCGCCGTTCTCGCGGGCGCCACCTCCCGGATCCGGGTCCAGACCGAGGTGTTGCTCGCTCCGCTGCGCGACACCACCCTGCTCGCCAAGCAGGCCGCCACCGTGGATCGGATGACGGGTGGCCGCCTGGTCCTCGGCCTGGGCATCGGCGGGCGCGACGACGACCACCTCGTCACGGGCACCGACAAACGCACTCGAGGGCGGCGTCTGGATGAGCAGATGGCGGTGATGCGCCGCCTGTGGTCCGGCGAACCTTACGGTGCCGGTGCCGGCCCCATCGGGCCGGCACCGGCCCGGCCCGGCGGCCCCGAAGTGCTCTTCGGTGGCTTCAAGCCCGCCGCGCTCGAACGCGTCGCACGCTGGGGCGACGGATTCCTCGCAGCCGCCGCGCCCTCCTGGGCAGGCGGCCTGTTCGACACCGTCCGCACATTCTGGAAGGAATACGGCCGCGACGGCGAACCCCGCATCGTCGCGCAGGCCAACGTCGCGCTCGGCCCGCACAGTGTGATCGACGACGCCCGGGCCGCCATGCACGCCTACTACACCTTCACCGGTATGGCCGACCGAATGGTCGCCGGGATGCTCACCACGCCTGCCCGGATCAGAGATGTGATCGCCGCCTTCGCCGGCCTCGGCGCCGACGAGGTCATGCTCTACTGCTACGGCCTGGACCCGAACCAGGTGGACCGCCTCGCCGACATTCTGTGACGGCCGGGCCGCAGACATTCAGGCGGTCCCCGGCACAGCCATGTGCTGAAAGGGCGTCTTGTCCGGCCAGTCGTGCTCGACTCCACCGGGTCAACCGTCGCGACGTCCGGTGCCTGCGCCGGTGAGAACACGCAGCTCCGTCTCCGCGTAGTCGGCCCCGCCCGGCTGGCGCCGGTCGAATCGCGAACCGGCCCAGCCGAGCAGGAATCCCACGGGAATGGAGAGGAGTCCGGGATTTCGCAGCGGAAAGACCGCGAAGTCCCTACCGGGCAGCAGCGCTGCCGGGTTCCCCGAGACCGCCGGAGACAGCGTCGTCAGCAGTACGGCGACCAGCAGACCGCCGTACATGCTCCAGACCGCCCCCCTGGTCGTGAAGCCCTTCCACCACAGGTTGAACAGCAGCGCGGGCAGGATCGCGGAGGCCGCGATGGCGAAGGCGAGACTGACCAGGAAGGCGATGTTGAGATGCTGGGCCAGCATCGACAGCGCGATCGCGATCACACCGATCAGCCCCACGCCCAGCCGTGCCACCAGGAGTTCGCTCTTCTCGGACGCCCTGCCCCGCATGATCACCGCACCGTAGACGTCGTGGGCCAGGGAGGCCGCCGCGGTGAGCGTGAGAGCGGCGACGACGGCCACGATCGTGACAAAGGCGACGCAGGAGACCACGGTCAGCAGGAACGAACCGCCCAGGTGCTCGGCCAGCAGAAGAACGGCCGTGTTGCCGGAGGCGGCGTCCGCGGCGATGGCCTCCGTGCCGATCAGCGCTGCGGAGCCCAGGCCCGTGAGCACCTCGAAGAGGGTGAAGACGATGATCATGCCCGCCGCCCAGGCCGCGGACTTGCGGGCTCTGCGCCCGCTGGAGACCGCTCCGATACGCATCAGGACATGCGGCAGGGCGGCCCCTCCGAGGACGAACGCCAGTTGCAGGCTGATCTGGTCGGTCTTGCTGGTGCGGTCGTGGAAACGAATGCCGGGCTCCAGGAAAGGGCCTCCGAAGCCGCTTCGCCGGACGGCCGCATCCAGCAGACGCCCCGGACTCCAGCCGAACTCCGAAAGAACCATCAGCACGACCAGGAGACCTGTGGCGAGGAGAACCACGGCTTTGATGGTCTGCACGAGAGTGGCCGCCCGCATACCGCCGATCAGGACGTAGAGCACCATCAGCAGACCGAGGCCGGCGACGACGATCCGCTGGGCGCCGTCGCCGTCGACACCCAGGACCGTCGCCGACAGCGCCCCGGCGCCGACGAGTTGAGCGGTCAGATACAGCAGACAGACGACCACGCTCGTGATGCCTGCCGCCAGATGTGCGGGCCGGGCGTGCAGCCGCAGTGCAAGGGAGTCGCCGATGGTGAACCGTGAGGTGCTGTGGTACGGCTGGGCGACCAGCAACACCAGTACGGACCAGGCGACCATCGGGGCCAGGACGTAGGCGATGCCGTCGTAACCCGTGAGTGCGATCAGACCGGGATTGCCCAGCATCCCCGCAGCGGACATGTAAGCACCGAAGATCGCCAGCCCGTTGATCGCCGACGACAGCCGCCGCTGGCCGAGGTAGAACCCGCTCAGCTCGTCCTCTTCGGGGAGGATCGAGCCGATCGAGAGAAGCAGCGTAAGGACGACACAGAGGCCGAAGACAACGAGGACGGGGAAGACGCCGCCGGGACCGGAAAGCGCGAGGACGTGGTTCACCGATGGCTCTCCAACTGGGCGAAGGATGTGCTGTGACGCTCGGCCATGGGGTCCAGCGAGTTCCGCGCGTACCGCGTGTGCCACAGGACCGCCAAACCGGTGATCACCAGTTGCACCAGGACCAGCGTGAGCCCGATGTTCAGCGGACCCGCCCACGAGACCGCCAAGAGACCGGGCGCCTCGTTGGCCGCGACGACGCCGGCCATCTGGGCGCCGACAACCGCGGCGGCGACCTCGGCGGGGCGGCGGCGTGCGGCACGCAGTTCGCGCAGCGTCGTGGTCCGGCTGGTGGCGGGGGAGTGTCCCGGGCCTGCCTGATCGGACGGTGACGTCGCGTGCATGCGCGGGGGCGGCTCGGAGAAGGCCGTGACCGACTCTTCCCAGGCCGGCCGCGCCGCGGCCGCGGCAAGGGGCCGGTCGTCGTTCAGGGCCAGGTGCCGGGCCATGTGCAGGGCCCAGGATCTTCGTCTGGCGCGAACTTCCAGCTCGGCGGCGGTATGGGCCCCCTGAACGGACCGTTGGTACAGGTCAAGGAGCGCGGCCGGTTGGGTGACAGCCGTGAAGGTGCGGGATACGGCATGGCGCAACTCGGCAGTGGAGTAGGGGCGTTCGTGGTCGAGAGCACTGAGGTAGAGGGCGGCAGCCGCGGGAGGGTCTTGATCGGGGAAGCGAGTGCGGGAATCCATGAGTACTCCTCGGCAAGGAGTGGCGCGGAATATGGAGAGCGCGTCATACGAGGGCTTGTGGCCGCGCGCGTTCTCCCGGCCCGCGGATGGGGGCCGATGTCAGTGGTGAAGACGCTCGACAGGGACGGCGACCCGAAACGCATACCGGACCTGCCCCGAAGCCATGCGCTCAGTTCGCCGACGGAGTCGTGCCATGTCCTTGCGGCGTCCTCGCCTCATCGGCGCCAACCGTGCCGCAGTGATCACTGGGCGGACAAGGGCGTGAACGGCAACGATCCGACGTACTTGCGTGCATTGCGTTCCCGATCGCGGGCCGACCTGGGTGGGAGGGCCATTCACCCGAACCCGGTTCCGAACAGGACGCGGCCGCGCGCTCACCATCCTGTGCGCAGTGGGTAGTTGATCTGTGCAGGTACGGTCTGCAGGGCAGGCGGCGGCTGCGGCTTCGCCCGTGGTGCGCAGCCGGGGCGCTGCGGATTCGCCATGGCCTATCGCATGACCGGACGGTTGGCGGACGTGTACTCGTCCGCATCACCGGTTCACCCATCGCTCGTCCACGTCCACGTCCACGTCCATGGACATGAACCTGTGCAGAAGGGGTGCCTCCTCGGGGGTGGTCCGCCCCGCGTGATCCCGCATCACGTCGTCGGTCGCGTAGACGCGCCAACCGTAGCGGTCGGCGAGTCGACGGGCGATCGTCCATTTGCCTGCACCACTCCCGCCACCGATCCAGAAGACGTGCTGCAGTCGTGCCGAAAGCTCTGTGGCGGTGGCCACCTCTGCATGCCGTCGGGCCAGTATCTCGCTCCGATCCGATGGGACGACCCGCTGCGAGAGAGCAGGAGGGCCTGCGGAGCATCGATACTCCGACATCCGGGCGCCTGTCGCGCTGGTGTGGCATGGTGGAGGTGTTCTGGCCCGTCGCTTTCCCCCGTGGTGACGGGCCAGACGTCTGTCCTTGTTCGTCGTGTGTGCGGACCGACAACTCGCTCGCGAAGCCGTAAGAAGCTGTGGCAGGTTGGTGGCGCATGGGTGACCGGTCATGGGCGGGCTCGGAGTTCCGGACGACGAGTGGATATGTGCGCGGCAGACGATCGGCCGGCGGCGTGGTAGCTGTTCTCGGCATTCCGTACGCTGCTCCGCCCTTCGGCACCAGTCGTTTCCGCGAGCCTCGGCCTGTTCAGGGCTGGAGCGCATCACGCGACTGCACGGAATTCGGGCCCATCGCGCCTCAGTCCGCCGAACTGCCCGGTTCGCCGCTGTGGCGCCCCGGAGACGAAGACATTCTCACCCTCAATGTGTGGGTGCATCAGCAGCCCGACGGCGGCCCGCTGCCGGTGCTGTGCTGGATCCACGGCGGCGCCTACACCTTCGGCTCCTCCGCCCAGCCCGACTTCGACGGCACCGCGCTCGCCCTTGCCGGGGTGGTCGTGGTCAGCTGCAACTACCGGGTCGGCTTCGAGGGCTTCGGCCATGTGCCGGGCTTCCCCGACAACCGCGGACTGCTCGACCAAGCGGCCGCACTGCGCTGGGTTCGGGAGAACATTGCCGCGTTCGGTGGCGATCCCGACAACGTCACGGTCGCCGGGCACTCCGCCGGAGCGGGATCGGTTGCCTGCCTGATGGCCATGGAGCAGGCACACGGGTTGTTCCGGAGGGCCATCACACACAGCGTGCCCAATGCCTTCTTCACCGTCGACGTCGCTGAGGCGGTCGCATCGAGGATCGCGGCCGAGGCCGGGGTGGCGCCGACCGGCGACGGACTGCTCTCCGCCTCGCCGCAGGAACTGGTGGCCGCTTCCGACAAGGTCGCCGGACAGTGCGCCGCCGACCCCGTAACGGAGATTCAGGCATTCGACCCGGTGGTCTTCCAGCCCGTCGTCGACGGTGACGTGCTGCCCGTGGATCCCCTTTCCGCGCTGGCCGCCGGCGCCTCCCGTGACGTGGACCTCCTCGTGTGCCACACCGTGGAGGAGTGCTGGTTCCTGCACGAGATCGGAGGCGTGCGGGAGGTCACTTCGGAGACGGAACTCGTGGATTTCGCCAAGGCCCTCCGTCTCCCTTCCCGTCTGGTCGCCGGCTACCGTGCTCTGATGCCCGATGCTCCGGTGCTTGACCGCTACCTCGCGCTCTTCGGCGACGCGCAATTCGGCGAGTACAGCAGTCGGCTTGCCGAGTGCCACGCCAGAGCCGGCGGCCGAGCGTATCTCTCCCGTTTCGCCCGCCGGCGCGTAACTCCGAGTGGCGAGGCCAGGCCCTGGCATACCGCGGACATACCGTTCGTCTTCGGCAACCTGGACGCCGACGGCGCCGCCTTCCTCATCGGTGGCGCCCCCGACGAACAGGACCGAGCCCTGTCGCGGCGCATGCTTCGCGCATGGGCCGACTTCGCAGCCTGCGGTGAGCCGGGCTGGCCTCCGGTCACCGCCGACACCACCACTGTGAACGTCTGGGCCGTTCCGGGCGATTGCCTGGCCGACGACGGCACCTCCGACGTGCGCGCCCTGTGGCGGGAAGTCTCGTTCGACCTCCTGCGACTGTGATGCTGCGATCTGCTGTTCTCAGGCGGTCCTCGTCGATGCGATCTTCGACCGGGGTGATCATTGATACGGTCCCGCCATGCCTGAAGAGCACGGATCGAGCGATTCCGTCACCGCGGCCGATGTCGAGTACGCCGTTCGCCTGGCGGTGACCACCCTGCGCGGGGTGGAAGCGCCGGACTGGGATGCGAAGGCTGGTTCCCTGGAGTGGAGTTGCTGGGAGACCGTCGAGCACCTCGCCGACGATCTGTTCTCCTACGCTGCCCAACTGGGCCCTGAAAGCCCGCCGCTGGACACACACGTGCCGTTCGTCTGGAGCCGGAAGAAGCCGGGCGGTCCGGCGAACGTCGTCTTCGCCGACCGTGACGCCGGTACGGCCGGCCTGTTGCAGGTACTGGAGGCCAGCGGCGCCCTGCTGACGGCCATCGTGCGGACCACGCCGCCGACGGTGAGGTCGCACCACGTCTTCGGTGCAGCCGACGCCGAGGGGTTCGCCGCCATGGGGGTTGTGGAGACGTTGGTGCACATGCACGATATCGCCGAGGGTCTCGGCTTCGGCTGGACGCCGGACGCCGATGTGTGCCACCGGGTGCTGACCCGGCTCTTCCCGTACGCCCCGACAGACAGCGACCGCTGGCCCACCCTCCTGTGGGCCACCGGCCGCGCGGAAATCCCGGGTCGGCCACGGCTGACGGCATGGCGTTGGCATGGCGCGCCCGCCGGCGAAAGGCGGTAGACACCCCGTCAGCGCGGAGGGCGACCCGAGGAGGCTCCTCGTGCCGGGCTGGTAGGGGCGGGGCGTCTTGCTGGTCAGCAGGAACGTGAAAGCCCCGGCTGGACGGGGGAGGCCAGCCGGGGCCGTGTGGTGGTGGTGCGGAGGGCGGTCGCCTCTCGGCGGGAGGCTTCATGGGGCTTCAGCCGGACGATCGTCCCCATGAGCTATGGGTGAGGCCCGGAGACACTGTCCCCTCCGCAGCCACATGTAGGGGAACGGCCAACCGTCTCGGGTTGTTCCCCGTCAGTCCAAGCGGCGACTGTGAGCTGACGCACTTTCCTTGCCGGGAAGGTCAGTTGAGGTAGTCGGCGACGAGGGCGGCAAAGTCGTCGGGGGTGGCGAGCCGGATGCCGAGGGTTTCGGCTTTGGCGCGCTTGGACCCGGCGCCTTCTCCGGCGACGACCAGGGTGGTCTTCTTCGAGACGCTGGAGGAGGCACGGCCGCCGGCGCGTTCGATCAGCTCGTTCATCTCGTTGCGGCTGAGCTTCTCCAGCGCACCGGTCATCGCGCCGGTGACCACCACCGCCATCCCGGCGAGCGGACCGCCTGCGCCTTCCGCGGCCACAGCGCTGCCGTCGGCGCCGGTGTCCGCCGTGGCGGGCGGGGTGGCGCCGGTGTCCGCCGTGGCGGGCGGCGTGGCGCCGGGCTCGGTCATGTTCACCCCGGCTGCCGCGAGTTTGTCGATGAGCGGGGCGAGTTCGGCGAGTTCGGCGACGATGGACGGGGCCTTCTCGGTGCCGATGCCCTCGACCTGCTGCATCGATTCGGCGTCGGCGGCGCGGATGGTCTCCATGGTGGCGAAGTGCCGGGCGATGCGGCGGGACATGGAGCGGCCGGTGCCGCGGACACCGAGGGCGCACAGCACACGTGACAGCGGCCGGCTCTTGGCCGCGGCGATCGCGGCGAGGAGGTTGTCGGTGCTGGTCTCACCCATCCGTTCCAGGCCGAGGAGCTGCTCGCGGGTGAGGGTGAACAGGTCGGCGAGATCGGCGACGAGGCCCGTGTCGACGAGTTGGACGACGCGGGTGTGGCCGAGGCCTTCGATGTCGAGCTGGTCGCGGCCGGCGGCGTAGGAGAGGGACGCCACGAGGTGGCAGTTGCGGCCGTTCTCACAGCGCCAGCGCTGCTCGCTGGTGTCGATGGCGGAGCCGCAGCGCGGGCACGCTTCGGGGAAGGCGATGGGCCGTTCGTCGCCGGTGCGCAGGTGGGCGACGGGGGCTTCGACGCGGGGGATGACGTCGCCGGCCCGATGGACCATGACGTGGTCGCCCAGGCGCAGGTCGCGGCGGGTGATGTCGGCGGGGTTGTGGAGGGTGGCGTACGTGATGGTGGAACCGTCGATCTCGACCGGTTCCAGGACGGCGCGGGGGGCGATGATGCCGGTGCGGCCCACGTTCCACTCCACCTCGAGCAGGCGGGTGATCTTCTCGACGGCGGGCAGTTTGTAGGCGATCGCCCAGCGGGGGGCCCGTGAACCCGATCCGGCGGCCTGCTGGTCGGCGGCCAGATCGGCCTTGATGACGATTCCGTCGATCCCGAACGGCAGCCCCGGCCGCAGGGCGGCGATCTCCTGTACGCGGGCCAGGACCTCCTCCACGGTGTGGGCGGTGATGCCGGGCACCGCGGTCGCGGCGGTTGTGTTCACCCCGAGGTCGGCGGCCTGGACCATGAGGTCGCTGTGCGCGCTCTCACCCAGCCGGGCGGCGAGCACGTACTCGGTGTCCGCCAGGGGCAGCAGGCCATAGCCGAAGAACGTCATCGGCACGGTGTAGGCACGGTCCTTGGCGCGCAGGGTGCCCGCCGCGGCGTTGCGGGGGTTGGCGAACGGCTGCCCGCCGTGCGCGGTGCGCACCTCGTTGGCGTGCTCGAACTGGGCGGTGGTCATCAGGACTTCGCCGCGCACCTCCATCGTGACCGGCTCGGTCAGCTGCTCGGGCAGACCCTCGATGGTGCCGATGGCGTGCGAGACGTCCTCCCCGGCCGTGCCGTCGCCCCGCGTGATCAGCTGTGTCAGGCGGCCGTGGGTGTAGCGGGCCGCTATCGCCAGCCCGTC
This sequence comes from Streptomyces sp. HUAS ZL42, assembly GCF_040782645.1. Taxonomy (GTDB): domain Bacteria; phylum Actinomycetota; class Actinomycetes; order Streptomycetales; family Streptomycetaceae; genus Streptomyces. Next base: position 969,967 of record NZ_CP160403.1, on the reverse strand, counting down.
CAGCTTCGGCTCGACACTGAACCGGGTGACGTCGTGGCCGATACGTCTGGCCAGCGAGGCGGTCCACGCGGTGAACTCCTCCGGCGAGAACACGTTGTCCAGGCTCAGCATCGCCACGGTATGCGGGACATCGCCCTCCACGGCGCCGCCTGCGACCTTCCCGGTCGGCGAGTCGAGCAGTACCTGGTCGGGGTGATCGGCCTCCCACGCTGCGATGCCTCGCACGAGCCGGTCGTAGGCGTCGTCGTCCAGCGGCGAGGTGCCGCCCGTGTAGTAGGCGGCCGACGCCTTCACCGCGTCCTCGACCGCCTGGGCGTAGGCGGCGGCATCCACGATCACAGCTGCAGGTGTTGTCATGGGCGTAATCCTGCACGCCACCACTGACAACGCCCCCAGCGATCACCCGGCCGACGTTTCGGTTCGAAGCCCAAGTTCCGTGTGGAAGCCGCCTCCGAAGACGACGCCGGAGGCTTCCGGCTTCGTCCGGCCCGCCCTCCCGTGGCTTCGCTGAACGAGGGACTTCCGTCGTTGGTAACAGCTGTTACCATCAGGGTATGGCGAAGACTCAGCTGGGTGCGCGCGTGGACAGTGAGATCGCCGAGCTGGCCAAGGCCCGCGCGAAGGACCGCGGCCTGCCTCTCGGCGACTACATCGCTGCCCTCGTCATGGACGACGCCGGCGGACTGCGCCAGCGTGGCCTGGACGCGGCACGACGCTTCCTCGACGAGCATCAGGCCGTCTTCGACGAGGTCGAGGACGGTGACAGTCCCGCTCCCGGGGCGCACGCCGCGTAATGGACCTGTACATCGACGTCCCCTGGATCCTGCAGGTCGCAGAGATCGCCGGCGCGGGCGACCCCGCCCCCGACGACTACGGCGTGCCGGTGGCGGCAGTCGCATGCCACCGCGCCGAACTGCTGGAGCAGCCCGTGTACGACGGCCCCTACGCCCGTGCCGCCGCGCTGGTGCACATCCTCGGCCGCTGCCGCTGGCTGGAGCGCTCCAACATGGCCGTCGCCGCCGCGACGGGCGTCATGTACCTGGAAGCCTCCGGGCTCCCGGTCAAGCCGACCCGCGAAGACGCCGTCGCATTGCGCGAACTCCTTCGTGATCCGGCCTGCACTTCCACGAGGATCGCCGCACTGCTGCGCGGGTGGCCGCAGGCCACGTGAGAGCCTGTGAGCCTCACCCGGGCGCCTGCCCGCCCTGCGCACCGCGCGCAATGCGGTGCAGTTCGTCGCGGACACCGACCTGCTGCCACCGCTCGAGCCTGCGTCAGTACGTCTGCCAGGAGTCGAACTCCAGCTCCCGTGCCAGAGGTTGCGGCTTGCACGCGCCGTGCGGTCATGTAGCGTCCGGAGCGGCTTGATCCGTCTCAACGTTGCCGCCCGATGAGGACACATGTTCGCCGATGTCGACGCCCCGATCGCCGCTCTCCCGAGGCGGACGTCCCGTAAGGACCCCGCCTGCAGCGGGATTCGGGGGCGTGGCCCCATGAGTGATGCCGGCCCGCGGTCCGCCGGCGGGAAGCAATCTCGTGCAACGGGTGGGGGAGCGCTGGTCCCTTGATATTCCGGATCAAACGGCCTCGCAGCGCATCCGCGCACCCGTCTCCGGAGCCCTCGGCGCCCACGCCGGCGGAACACATCGTGGAGCCTGAGGTCGTCCAGGCACGCCTGTCGGCTCACGAGCAGGCGGGCTACTTCTGTTTCCATGCAATCCTCTTCGCCCGCAACCCCGAGGTCCGTCCTCTGTTCCCGCCGGGAATGGACGCCCGGCGCGGCCGCCTGCTGCGGGCGCTTGCGCATTTCCCGGCCGTGGGCGAGTGTCTCCTCGCCTCCTTGGCCCGCTACGAGCAGGACGAAGCGGTTCGGTCGCCCCGTGCGGACGGCACCCTCACCTTTCATGTACGCGTGGTGGCCGGCGGCTCCGTCAGCGGCGCGCCGGCGCACCGGGCCGCGGTGGGTGACGTGATCCAACTGGGGCCTCCGCTGGGAGACATGGTTCTGGACGCCGCCACCTGCAGCGAGGTCGACCGTCGCGGCGAGCCCCGTCAGGTCGACCTGTTCCCCGGCGCCCGAACCCCCGTCGAGCCGTACGGGGTCGACGACATGCTCCGGATCGCCCAGCGGTATCACTGGCTGACCTCACGACGTCCACCTCAGGCGGCCCGGTCCCCATGGTCGCCAGCGCAAATGACATGCTCACGTCGGGCGGCACCTCGCCCGACCGCATCCACCACGACCCGTTCGAGACGCCCGTCCCTGCCGTTTCCGTGAGCCCAAGCGCTTGCCCGTCCTGCCAGGAGAACGCCCGTGACCTTCCCCCTGCCCCCCTTCGGATCAGCAGGTGAGCACCGGCTGCAGCAGCAACTGGGCACCGCCGACCGCGCTGCCCGGTTCTACGATCAGCAGGTCCGCTCCCACCTCACACCCCAGATGCGGGACTTCATCGGCCGCCAGGCAATGGTATTCCTGGCCACCGCGGACTCCCATGGAGAATGCGATGCCAGCTTCCGCGCCGGGCCGCCGGGATTTGTCCACGTGATCGACGACCATACGCTCGCGTACCCAGAATTCCGCGGCAACGGAGTGCTCGCCAGCACCGGAAACATGACGGAGAACCCCCATCTCGGCATGCTTTTCGTGGACTTCACGCACGATCACGTGGGACTTCACGTCAACGGCGCAGCCCGGCTCTACACCGACACGGCCCTACGCTCCCTCCATCCCGGCCTGCCCACCGATGTCGCGCCTGGGCGCAGCCCCGAGATGTGGGTCTGTGTGAGCGTCGAAGAGGCCTATATCCACTGCTCCAAGTACATACCCCACCTGGAACCAGCTCCCCGCTCCACCAGTCCTGCCGCCGCGCGCCCCAAGGACGCGGACTATTTCACCGGCCCCCGACATGGCGCCGACCAAGCCCCGCGCGCGTGACGGTCGCAAGCATGCAAGGACGGCGGTGTTAAGAGAACGCTCGTTCTTGACCGATCGTTCTTTAACTGCGTATGGTCGTGGACATGGGACGACCGCGCGCCTTCGACACGGACCAGGCCGTCAGTACCGCGGCCGCCCTCTTCGCCGCCTACGGCTACGAGGGCACCTCGGTGGACGACCTGGTCACGGCCACCGGTATCCACCGAGGCAGCCTCTACAAAGTCTTCGGCTCCAAACGGGGCCTGCATCTGAGAGCCCTCCGCGACCACCTCGACCACGAGATCCACCCGACGACCGCCGCCATCGCCACCCTCACCGACCCCACGCAGGCACTGACGGCGGCGGTCGCCTCGTACGACAACGGACCGGCCGCCGGACTCCTCCTCCTCGCCGCCGCCGAACGCGCCCCCCACGACCCGGAGGTTGCCGCGCTGGTCGCGGAAGGCATCGCCGCGCTGGAGGACGCTCTACGCCCCTCCCACGGTGAGGCCGCCCCTCAACTCGCCTCCACCGTCCTCGGTAGTCGCCTGCGCCTGCGCGCTCAGCCGGCCACCTCCAAGGAGCACTGACATGGCGCTGATCTCCATCGACCGTGAACGCGGCCTGCTGACCGCCGAATTCCAGGGCCTCGACAAGCTCTGGACGCTCAAGAGCCGCCTGGAAATCCCCCTCGCGCACGTGCGTGGCGCCACCCACGACCCCGGTATCGCCCGCGAACCGAAGGGCATCCGAGTCGTTGGCACGTACTTCCCCGGGGTGATCACCGCCGGCCGCTACCGCCGCAACGGTGAACGCCTCTTCTGGGACGTGAAGAACCCGGACAAGGCAGTCGTCATCGAACTCGCCGACGCCGAAAACTACGACCGCCTCGTCATCGAGGTCGACGATCCCCGCGCCACCGTGGCCCTCATCGAACAGTCCATCGCCCGCCGTTGAAAGGTGACTTCCGGATCTTTTTGGTTGATCCTCGAACAGCGGGTATCCGGCGGTTTGTGGGCGATTCCGTAGGCGTTCACTTGGTGCCGCGCCAATCGTTTCTGCAGGTCATCTACTCACCAGTTGGCCTCAAAGAGTTGGTCAAGAGGAGCCTTACGTTCCCCTGTCTGCGAGCCCTACGTTCCCTGTGACCAGTCGGCGGTGCTCAACCAGTCATCGTTCGCCCTTCGTTGATGAAGGAGTAGCTGTGGAACGTCGCAACTTCCTGCGCGGTGCAGTGATCGGCACATCGGCTGCCGTGTTCGGCGGGACGCTCATGCATGGTGCCGCGTACGCGGCCCCCGCCCAGAACGGCACGAGCCCGTACGGTGGCCTGTCGGCAGCCGACGCCAACGGGATCATGCTGCCCAGCGGCTTCACCAGCAGAGTCGTCGCCCGCTCCAGCCAGACCGTCCCCGGCACCTCCTACACCTGGCACAACGCCCCCGACGGCGGCGCCTGCTTCGCCGACGGCACGGGATGGATCTACGTCTCCAACTCCGAGGTCGGCACCGGCGGCGGCGCGGGCGCCGTCAAGTTCAACTCCTCGGGCACGGTCACGGGCGCCTATCGCATCCTCTCCAACACGCGGAACAACTGCGCGGGAGGCGCCACCCCGTGGAACACCTGGCTCTCCTGTGAGGAAGTGAGCCGCGGCTACGTCTACGAGACCGACCCGTGGGGCGTGACGGCGGCCGTACGCCGTGACGCGATGGGCCGCTTCAAGCACGAGGCGGCCGCCGCCGACCCGGTCCGCAGGGTGATCTACCTGACCGAAGACGAGTCGGACGGCTGCTTCTACCGATTCATCCCGACCACCTGGGGCAACCTGTCCTCCGGCACCCTCCAGGTGCTGGTCGCCGGCACCGGCACGTCCGGCTCCTTCAGCTGGACGAACGTGCCCGACCCGGACGGCTCACCCACCTACACCCGCGACCAGGTCGCCGGCGCCAAGATCTTCAACGGCGGCGAGGGCTGCCACTACGCCAGCGACACCGTCTGGTTCACCACCAAGGGCGACAACCGCGTCTGGCAGCTCAACCTGCTGAACAGCACCTACGAACTGGCCTACGACGACAGTCTGGTCACCAACGGCACCGCACCGCTGACCGGCGTGGACAACGTCACCGGCAGTTCCTCGGGCGACCTGTTCGTCGCCGAGGACGGCGGCAACATGGAGATCTGCATCATCACCCCCAACGACATCGTGGCCCCTTTCCTGCGCATCACCGGCCAGTCCAGCTCGGAGATCACCGGCCCGGCCTTCTCCCCGGACGGCAGCCGGCTGTACTTCTCCAGCCAGCGCGGTACGTCCGGCAGCTCCTCCGGGGGCATCACCTACGAGGTGACCGGACCGTTCCGTACATCCGCCTGATCGGCCGGTGACGGCAGGGGGCGGCGCAGCTGCACCGCCCCCCGCCCGCCGTCCGTGAAACACCAGCCGTCGGACCGGGGCTTGATGCCCAGGCGCCTTGCTGGGTCTGCCGGACATCGTGCCGACGGAAGTCGGTTTCCCGGCCCGCGCCTTCGGCACCTCGCTGTCGGTGCTCAGCGCACGGGGAAGCCGCAGGTGTATCCCTGCTGCTTCAGCCAGGGAAGGATCTCGCGCAGGGCCGCCACGGTCTGGGAGCGGTCGCCGCCGGCGTCATGGAAGAGGAGGGTCGGGCCGTTGGCCAGCTCGTTCTTGACGGTCGCGATGATGGCGTCGGCGCCGGGACGCTCGAAGTCCTTGGAGTCGACGTTCCAGCCCAGTGGGCGCATGCCGTGGGAAGCGGCGAGGTGTCGGCTGTAGGGCGTGAAGGCACCGCCGGGAGCCCGGTAGTACAGCGGCTGGACACCTCCCGAGGCTTTGGTGATCATGCGGTCGGCGGTCAGGATCTGCTGCGCCTGGTAGGTGTCGGACTTCTTGTCCATGGTGGTGTCGTGCGACACGGAGTGGTCGCACAACCGGTGACCGGCCGCCACCACCGCCTTGACCAGGTCCGGGTGGGCCTGGGCCTGCGTGCCCACCATGCAGAAGGTGGCCTTCACGCCGTTGTCCTGGAGCACCTGCAACACCTGCGGTGTCCAGATGGGGTCAGGTCCGTCGTCGATGGTGATGTTGACGCCGCGGGCACCCTGGTCCGAGGAATGGGCGATGCTCTCCGTCACCGGTGCTCGGCCGGAGTGCGGTGCGGCAGGTCGCGCCGACGCGCCCGACCCCGTGTGCTGTCCGGCTATGGGCCCGGCCTGCGCTGTCCACACGGAAGCGCCGGCTGCCAGCGCCGTCACCCCGACCGCCGCCGCAAGTACCCGGCCGTACCATCCCCGCCCGCCATGCCGCGCCATGTGCTGTTCCTTGTCGTCCCGGTGGTCTTGCGTGCACCTGCCAGGACGACGGAAGGGCACTGCGGGATCCGCCTGTTACTGATCACGGACAATTCCGCGGGGGTTTCAAGACGCATGAGCATCCGCGTGCGGCGACGTATCCGGAAGTTCCGGGTCCTCGCGCCAGACCGCGGTGATCGAGACCAGAGCCTCCCACGACGACTCGGCGACGATGCCGGGGCAACCCGATGCAAGCGAGGGCTAAATGGTGATCACGAGTTTTCCGCGTGTCTGCCCGTCCAGCATGTAGCGGATCGCGGCGGCGACCTCGCCGAGCGGGTAGGTCCGGTCGACGGCGGGTGCGACCCTGCCGGACTCGATGAGTTCGCGCAGGGCTGTGAGGTCTTCGGCGTTCTCCGATGAGACGAACGTCCCAAGCTTCTGGCCGATGAACGGAGACAGCAGCTGAGCGCGTATCTGGCGGTCCGTGCCTCCCAGCCAGCGTCCGTCGGTCTCTCCCCCGACGATGACGAGCCGTCCGCTCGGGGTGAGGGCGCGGCGCAGATCGGACAGCCGGCGGTTGCCTCCGGTGTCGAGGATGACGTCATACCGGTTGGCGCCGTCGGCGAAGTCTTCCCGGGTGTAGTCGATGACATGGGCGGCGCCGAGCGCGCGGACCATGTCGGTCTTCGGCGTACTGCACACGGCGGTCACTTCGGCTCCGTATGCCTTCGCGATCTGCACGGCGAACGTACCCACGCCTCCCGACGCGCCGATGATCAGCACCTTCTGTCCGGCCCGGACTCGTGCCTGGTCGCGAACGGCCTGGAGCGCGGTGAGGCCGGAGACGGGTACGGCGGCAGCTTCGCCGAAGGACAGGTTCGCCGGCTTGGGGGAGAGCTTGTCGGTGCGGACACGTGCGTACTCGGCGAACGAGCCGTTGCAGATGCCGAACACCTCGTCTCCCGGCTCGACGCCCCTTACCTCGGCGCCGACGGCCGCGACCGTTCCGGCGAGGCTGCGGCCCGGGTTGGCGTACTTCGGCCGCCGGAGGCCGAACCCCGCCAACCGGACGGGATAGGGCAGGCCGGCCATCAGATGCCAGGTGCCCCGGTCCACGCCGGCCGCGCGCACCTTCACCAGGACCTCGTCACGCCGAATCGTGGGCCTGCCGATCTCCGCGAGCCGGAGAACGTCCTCGGGCCTCGGCCCGTACCGGTCCTGGACGACCGACTTCATGGTCTTCGCCTCGTCGGGCGCGGCGGCCGGCGGGGCGGGGTGGTCGAACTGCTTGCGCTGCATGGCGACACTCCGGGTCCTGGGGCGCTCCTTACAACGTAAGGTTCGCCCTTACGCAGTAAGGTTGTCAAGGTCGACGACGGGAGGACCCACATGACCCCGCGGACCGCGCGCGATCGAGCACCTCGCATCCCGCTCAGCCGCCAGAAAGTGCTGCACGCCGCTGTCGTCCTGGCCGACGAGACCGGGCTCGAGGCGCTGACGATGCGCAAGCTCGGCGAGGCCGTCGGGGTCGAGGCGATGTCGCTCTACACCCACGTGGCCAACAAGGAAGATCTCCTCAACGGCATGATCGACGTGGTGTTCGGAGAGATCGATCTGCCTTCCGGTGACGACGACTGGAAGACGGCGATGCGTCAGCGCGCGATCTCGGTCCGCCGGGCCCTGTCACGGCACCGCTGGGCGATCGGTCTGATGGAGTCCCGGCGCTCGCCCGGCCCGGCAACACTGCGGCATCACGACGCCGTCCTCGGATGCCTCCGCAAGGCCGGCCTCTCCGTTGCCCTGACCGCGCATGCGTACTCGGCCCTCGACAGCTACATCTACGGGTTCGCGCTGCAAGAGAGCAGCCTGCCGTTCGACACACCCGCCGAGACCGCCGAGCTGGCTCAGGCCATCCTGACCGAGGCCCCGGCCGACCAGTACCCGCATCTGGCCGAGCTGACGACCCAGCACGTGCTGCGCCCCGGCTACGACTACGGCAACGAGTTCGAATTCGGGCTCGACCTGATCCTCGACGGGCTCGAGAGTGCCCGCGGCCAAGAATCTCGGTGCTGAGCTCGGGGGCTCAGCACCGGAGGGAGATCACACGCGAGTGCGTGAGGCGTGCCGGATGCCGGAATTCGTCAAGTCCCCGGGTGTGAAGAAAGCCGCTGCAATGCGGAGTTGAGGCGACAGCGCCGCCCAGAGCTCGTCGAGGAGGTCACCGCGGGTCTCGGCGGTGGTGCGGATTTCCAGGAAAGGGGCACCGGTGGCGATCTCCTGCCCGTCCGAGTGGTAGGTCGTCATGAGCACCCCCTCGCCGGGAGCCAGGGCGCTGACGTGCAGCGTGAGCCGGTTCGTGGCGCTGCGGTCCCCGGTGCTGCGTCGCGCGGCACCGAACCATGCCTCGCCGCCCTCGCGGTTGTCCGCGATCACGGTCAGACGGGGAGTGAAGATCGGCGGGTCCGGTTCGTAGTCCAGCCCCTCCAGGGCCAGGAGCGGATCCCGCCCGGAGGCCAGTCGGCCGGCCACCGTGGAGACTTGCTCCCCATTGCCGAAGACCAGCCATGCACCGCTCTGACGTGCGGCGACGTAGTGCCGGAGGCGGGTGTTCGCGCGCCTCGGAGGGAGCGACGATCAACTCGCCTTCAGGTGTGAGGTGCAGAGTGCGGGCCTGGGAGGCGGGGCTGCGCCCGGTGAGGAAGTAGGCGCCGAGCATGGTGCCGTTGCCAGTTGTGCACCACAGCACGCCGCGGCCGGGGTAGGAGTTGTCTGCCAGTGCGTCCTTCAGCAAGTCCACGGTGGTTGCGCCCCTTTGCGTCATGGCTTCGCGTCGCGAAGTCGCCGGGGGACATCCAAGCGGATCAAGGAAAGTCCGGCCCGTCGGCTGCGCGTTACCCACGGGGCCCAGTGCTCCACGGCGCCCGAACCCGACTCGGACGCCCCCGTCAGGACTCGGCGCCACCGGGCTTGGGTGAAGAGAACAGCACGTCAGCAAGGACGTAGCGGTTCAGAGTGCGGCCGAACGCGGACTGATAGGACCGCTGAATGAGCGTGCCTACTGAGTCGTCGAGCGGTATCTCCAGGGCGCGGGCGGTGTCCTCGAGGTACTCGAGGACGGTCAGTGGTTCGGGCTGACCCGATCCGGGGATCGGCACGAGGGGGGCAGGCGCCGTGGTCCCGGGCGGTGTCACGGGCTCGTATCCCGCTGGATGCAGGTCGTAGTACCAAGGCGCGCCGGTGAGCGGGTCGAGGACTGGCGCGTAGCTGACGTAATAGCGGTGTCGCAGTCACCGTGCCAGAGGTGGTGTCGCCGCTGAGTGTGCTGGCCGATCATGGTGTCCCCTTGGCGGACGTGTGTTCCACCGGATTGGTGAGGCATGTCCAAACGGTCACCCCACGACCTGCTTGCGCATCTTGCGGCGACCTTGCGGCCCGTGCAGCATTGGCGAGAAACTTTCCGTAGCGATTCGATCACCGAAGGTGCTGATGGAGTTCCGGCTGCTCGGCGAGGTGCGGGTGATGCTGTCGGGTCGGTCGCTCGACGCGGGGACGCCCTGGTATCAGGCGGTTCTCGCGGCGCCGGCCGTGGACCCGGGGCGACCGGCGCTGATCGAGACCCTCATCGACCGGATCCGGGGTGACGACCCGCCGGCCGAGGCGCGTAATGCCGTGTGGGCGCAGTTCCTTTACAGGGAAGCGCTGAGCCGGGTCGCGGATGTTTCTCCCGCCGCCCGCCCTTCGGGCCCGTCCGCACTGGCGGCAGCAACGGTTCGGCCAATGGCCACTGTTCATCCGTCAGGTCCGACGGCTACCCGTCTGAACCACTCACGTCAGGCTCAACGACCGCCTCGGCGCAGAGACTGGCAGATCTCAAACACGGTCCTGAACTACGGCGTCACGCACCGACTGCCCTTGAAGACAAGGTTGGACTGTGACGGGTGGGGAGTGGTAGGAGTGATCATCGGATTGGGGCATCGCCGGCCCAGGAATGTCTCGGTGGCGCGCTATGACGATTGACGACGTGGTTGCCGCCACCGCCGACTTAGTGGCGCGAACACCTGACGGGCATCCGGCGGAGATCGACGTGAACGACCTCGTCTTCCGGATCGCGGAGCGTGTCGAGAAAGGTGAACTCGTCGTGCGCAGGCACCCAGTCGGCTTCCTGCACGTCGACGTGTCCGCGCTCGGAGGAGCGCCCCACGAGGTCGAGTTCCGACTCCACCTGTGGAACCACCCTGAGCCGCGTAGGGACGGTCTCGGGAACCTGCACGATCACGGCTGGAACATGGCCAGTGCAGTTCTGATCGGTGAGCTGGAGGAGACAAATTTCACTGCGGCCAACTCGCCGGACGGTGAAGTCGCGTTCGTGCGCGTCACCTACACGGCAGAAGGTAACGATTTCACTCAGGAGGGCAATTGCAGTATCACCGAAGTGCGTCGGCGACGCGTACCGGCTCCGCTGGTCTACCGACTTGGTCCGCGACTCCTCCATAGGAGTGCGGTTGTGAAATCACCGACGATTACCTTCCTCGTCGCTGACAGACGGAGTGTCGGCCCATACCAGCCCCTGGTTGTGGTCGCGGCTGAAGAAGCGCCAAGGAGTGTAGGGCTGCGGCCGGTAATACCGCCGCAGGATGCCGCTGAAATGCTGCGCGCCGCCATCAGCGGGCAATGACATGTAGCCAAGGGTGCCCCATTCTCCCCGTGAGACGTTGGTGCAACATTATCCGAGAAGCAGGAGCCTTAAGCCACGCTGATGCCTACGGAATTCGAGGCGAAAATCCTCAATATCGACCCCGCTGCGATGAGCGAGCGAATCCTCGCGCGCGGCGGTCGGCAGGTGCGGGAAACCGCACTCCTTCGACGGTACGTTTACGACATCGTCCCAGGCGACGAAACCACATGGATGCGGTTGCGCTCAATCGGCGATGACGCCACGATTTCGGTCAAGCGAATCCTTCATGACGGCATCGATGGTACTGAGGAATTTGAAATCAGCGTCAGCGACTTCGATACTGCGAACGTGATACTCGGGTTGCTCGGGTTCATTCCTAAGTCTTACCAAGAAAATCGTCGCACCTCGTTCGTCTTGGACGGAGCAGAGGTCGAAATCGACGAATGGCCCCTGCTGACACCGTATCTTGAAATTGAGGCGGAGTCCCGCGACGCCGTCATTTCAGTGGCAGCGAAGCTCGGCTACGACGAAGATTCGTTGACCGGGCTCAACACGATGGGTGTGTACGCGGCCGCAGGAATCAACCTACGTTCCTTGACGCGGTTGACTTTCGACAGTACATCGGCAGAGCCAGGCGAGGAACCATAGATGGAGACGCCCGGTCGCTTGTTCATCAGCCTTCTCGGTCCGCCCAACGTTGGGAAGTCCACGTTGGCCGCAAAGCTGAGCGACGAGTTCGCTGCGGCCATTATTCGACCACGGGACGCTATCAGAGGAGCAATCCAGTGGCGACCCGGGCTGGCCGATCTCTTCGGACCAGTCGACCATCTGGGATGGTCGTCGGACTACGCTCTGGCTTTCGCGGTCCGTCTAGCCGTGGACGCTGTAAGGAGCCGAGATAACGTACTCCTCGAGAATCTACCCTGGGATGTACTGCAATTGCTGGACCTTTACAGGTTCACCGCTGACGCAGGGGCACGTCTCACTGTCCTGCTTATCGACACTCCGGACGAAGTGCTCTTGGAGCGCGGATCAAATCGTCGCGTATGTCAGACTTGCGAGCGTGATCCCAGCGAATTGCCGAGAAGGCCGGCCCATGCCGCAGCGTCTGACCCCGATCGCTGCGCCACTTGCGGAGGCGCACTGTCCCGGCGGCCTGACGATTCAGAGACGACACTAGTCGAACGGATTCGACGCAGTCGGCGCTACTTGACAGAGATGCGGCATTGTGCCTCCGCTCTCGATCTACCGATCCGCGTGATTGACGGGACGAGCCTCCCTGAACGAATCTACCGCGAGGCGCGCGATGCGGTCGCATCGATCCACAGGTAGGTCTGATCCGGACTGCTATCTGAGAATCGAGGAGCTATGAGGACAACTGCACGGTGGGCCGCGTCAAACGAGCGTTGGTTGAGCGTGATAGCGGCCACTGCGTCTGCGCTGCTGTTCAGCATTTACACGGGTATTGCGACCACTTCCCCGCCCGCCAGCGGCTCCGGCTTCGCGGCCTTTGTCGACAGGCTGTCCGACCTGGGTAGCGTCAACTTCCTTGCGCTTGGAGGGCTGCTGGCGCTCGTCGCCCAGGCAGTTCTCGCCGAGGCAGGCACTCAGTCACGACGCATCCGTCAACAGGCAGAGGGCGAGCAGCTTACCGAGGTGTTGCTTGAGGGCGTCAACGGCCTGCTTCGCGCCCAGAATCCAGGACCCGTTTATCGAAGTCTGGTCGCGATTGCGGATCGCAAGAGGGGGGGTCCGTACCTCGGTAGTTGGGGCCAACATCCGTACTGACCCAGAGTTCAACCTCTCGAAACCTATCGACTTCGGGGTCGCGGGCGAGGCGTTCGTAACGCGGTCGGTGCGCGCGGCTGACCTCGATGATTCGAACCGCGACCTCGGTCGGGACGGCAGCCGGGTGCCAGGGATCTGGAGGGAGACGCGCTGCGTGCTTGCCTACCCGCTCATCGACTCAGACCACGTGGCGTACGGAACACTCAACTTCGACAGCAACGAATCGTTGGCGGTGAGCCACCTCGGCGATCGCGCCGTCCAAGACGCCATCGGGCAGATCGCGGGAGTGGTGAACTACCTCATGCGCCATCACAGCGCCTCTCGTGAGGTGCCTCTCCCACGGTAGGTTGCTTCGGCCGATTCAAGCTGAGGAGCGGATGCGGTCCAAAGGTTCCGCCGCCTCGTCCTTCAGACGTCGTGCACGAGTCGAGGTCAGCACTGGGCCGCCGGACAGTCCGAGGTCGACCTCGCCGTCGACCATCTCCAGCATTGGACGACCCTGCAGGGCCGTACGGCCGGCACTGGTCAACTGTGCTCGACGTTCGGCCGCTGTGCCGCCCTCCAGGACGTTGTGAAGCCAACCGCGGTCAGTGCCGTGCCAGTCGCCCAGACCGGACATCGCGGGGTCCTCCTCGCCCCGTCCGCATCATCCGTACCCGCGTCGGTCGCCGCGCGTCATGGTGAGGCGTGGCGAGGCACATCGCATCGGCGGCGGGCGGTGGCGTATTCGAGGGCGCCACCGTTCAGGAGGTATGTGGGGTTGTACTCGTTGACGATTGCCAGGCACTCGGCCTCCGTGCTGGTTCGCATGGTTCCCGGATCCAGTGCGGCGGACTGGTCGCTGCCCTCGGTCGCGTTCACGGTGAGGTCGAGGCAACTCTGGGAGGGGTCTTCTCCGTCCGGAGTGGAGCCGCGTGCCGCGGCGTCCAGGTAGAGGATGGCGTCGGCGCAGTCCAGGGGCATGTCGACCGGGGTGATACGCAGGGAAGCGATGACGTCGTCGACCTGGGCGTTCTGCGCTTCGGTCAGTGTGCCGTAGGTGTAGAGCACGTAATGGGGGCGGGACAGGAACCAGACCCTGTGCACGGCGGTGCGGGTGCGGTTGTAGTCGGGCAGGACATCCGTGTGCACGGTCCACGACTGCGCCTGTGTGCCTGCGATCGTCATGACCTTGACGGGTTCGACCCTTGTGACGGTCTGCTCGCGCACATCCATGTCGATCACGGCTGTGCCGCCGGCGGCGGGGTCGGCTCCTCCGGTGGAGAAGCGCTTGGCGAACATGCCGAAGTCGGAGTTCTCCGTGCCGTTGGCGCCGCCTTTGATGGAGTTCATCCCCGGCGCCCATTCGATGGCGAGCCCGGCGTTGTCCGCCGAGTCGACCGGCGAGAGGTCCATCGCGTATCTGCTGTCCATGCCGTCGTCGAAGTTGAGGCTGTCCTGGGGCACTTGGGTGGCGTCCCAGGAAGCGGGCATGGTGACCTGCAGCCCGCCGAAGAGGGTGGTGATCGACGGTGTTGAGGTGGGCGTGACGGTGGGGCTCAGCGACGGGCCTGCGCTCGCGCTCGTGGGCGGTGAACCGGCGGCGGCCGGTTGGTCGGCTGCCCGAGTGGCGGCCGGTGAGGAAGTGGGGGGTTTTGCGGTCGACTTGTCATGGTCGTTGGCGGCAAGGGCAACCGCACACGTTGTCACCAATCCTCCGAGCAGCGCCCCCATCAGGATCCTGCCTTTGCGCGGGCGTGGGCGCGGTCGGGCGGTCGCGGGCCGAGGCCGAAGTGGGCCGGGGTCGGCTGCGGACTCCGGTCGAGGTCGGTCGGCGTCGGAGACCGACGGCTGAGCCGGGTCCCTGACGACGTCGTTGACCTTTTCCGTGGCTTCATCGATCGTTCGTGTCAGGTCACCGTGATCGAGCCAGCCGCCGCGGTTGAACTCGGCCCGTAGGTCGTCCAGTTCGGTGCGGGCCCTGTCCAAGGCTGCGCGTGCCTGCTGCCGTTCGGGGCCGGCTGCCCGGGACCCGGTGATCGCCGTGTCGAGCGACGCCAGCGCGGCTTCTCCCTCCTCCAGCGCTTGGTGAGCCGACTGGCCGCTCCGCCAGTTTCCGGACGCAACGAAGGGAACGATCTCAGTCAGGTCGGTGTCGGCGCTCGGAACGTCCCACTCGGAGTCCTGAAGGTTCACTGTGGGCCATTCGTCGGGGTCCCCGTACGGTCGGGTGTAGGAGACCGTCGGGAATGCCACCGTGCTCTTCTCTCCCAGCAGTTGAGCGACCTGCTCGGCGAGCTGCGCGGCCGAGGGGCGCAGTTCGGCGGTGTGGTTCAAGGCGGCGGTCACCGGCTCGCGCAGCGGCTCGGGCAGGGACGACAGGTCCGGCCGGCCGTGCAGGATGCGGCTGTCACGCCCCATGGAGGGCCCGTACGGATGGGTGCCCGCAGCCGCGTAGGCCACCAGGATGCCCCAGGTGAAGATGTCGCACTCGGGACCGCTGCTGCCGTGGAGAAGCTGCTCGGGTGCCATCCATCCCTCGGTGCCGGGCTGCCGGAGCCTGGTGATGGCGGTGGCGTCGGGATGGTGGGCGATACCGAAATCGACGATGCGTGGACCGTCGGCGGCGAGGATGACGTTCTGCGGTTTGAGATCACGGTGAGCCACGCCCGCCGCGTGTATGCAGGCGAGGGCGTGCGCGACGGCGGCGGCGAAGGTGAGCAGGTTGTTGCCGCGCAGCGGGCCATGGACCTGGACCTGCCGTTGCAGTGTGTTGCCGGGTACGTAGGGCATCGCCAGCCAGGGAAGATACGCGTCCGGGTCGGCGTCGATCAGCCGGACCAGGTACGGGCCCGACACCTTGCGCAGGAGGGCGACTTCGCGGGTGAACCGGGCACGATGGTGGGCGTCGGAGGCGAACTCCGGCCTGATCGTCTTCACTGCCGTCGGTTCGCCGGTGCCGGGGTGGTAGGCGAAGTGGAGCGTGCCCATACCCCCTTCACCGATGGCGCGCAGGGGAGTGTAGGGACCGATGCGCGACGGCAGACTCACCGCGTGCTCCTTGCTGGTTCGACGGGACTGCCGCGGGCTCCACGTGCCGACGACGGGATGAGCGCCGGTGATCTACAGGAACGGTCGTGTCTGGCGCAGACCTTCGCGCCACCCGTCCTCGGCAACACGCTCGGAGTATAGATGTGGTGATCGCGTGAAGGAGCGCCGGTCGTATCGTGGACCCAAGGAGGTGAAGAGCTCAGGCGTTTCCACGTGCCGTGGTCCGCCGCCTCAGGCGTGGCGGCAGCGAACTGCACCGCCGCGACACTCGATTGCACTCCTCGGCGCGTGGCGCCCCCACTCCGGAGACCGCGCCGCGTCCCCACACTCGACCGGAGCCCCATGCGCGAACGCCACACTCTCGTCCTCGGTCTCATCCTCGTGGCCCTGACCGGCGGCTGCACGGCGCAGACGCAGGAGCCGAAAGAGCCGAAGAGCGGGGACACCCCGTCCATATCGCGGACCCCTACCTGGGAGGGGAAGGAGGACCAGGAAGCGGCGATAAAGCGCGCCACGCGCGCCTTGAACGCCGTTGAAGCCGAGGGAGGCTCCCGCGAGGACTCGGGCACGGCAGCCCTGGCGCAAGGGCTGGACAAGACCATCACGGCAAAGGGCGACAGGCCCTATACGTTCGACATCGCCTGCCAGACCCCCGCGCCGCACACGCTCACCCTGACCCTGGTCCGGGGCGAGGCGCAGAACGAATGGGAGATGGAGTGCGGCGACCGAGAGGCGGACCAGTTCAACATTCCCGCGGGTGCCCCTTTCACCGCCAGGATCGCACCGTCGAACCGGGACATCGACGGCCTCGTCGCCTGGCGACTCAACACCGTCGCTCCCGAGGACGTTCAGGACTGCGTGGACGACATTGCGGGTTGCGGAGCTGATGTTTCGTCAAGCGTTCCTGCGCGGAGGCCGACTGAGCGCGCTAGTTTTGCGCCATGGCCCACATGAAGTCGCCAATCACCGCTCTGGTCCGCCTGGACTCGGCTGTAGGACAGACCGAGGACTGGATCTGTACACCGCACGGACGCGACGCATGCACCCGTGACATCGTCGCCGTCGCCGACCTTCAGACCAAGGACGCCGTCCAGCCCTACCGGGTCTGCGAGGCGTGGCTCGCCGAGAACGAAGACGCGGCCGCTTACCTTGCTGCGCACGGATACGACAATCCCAGCGCGCTGCGAAGCCCTCGCAATCGCACTGACCTGGGGCGGAGGGAAGCGGCTCGGACGGACCACTGAATCCATGCCGATCGGGCGCCCAGGGCTTGCCGTCGATTGACAGGTTTCCTTAGTGTTTCACGGGTGAGCAGCTCGACCGGACGAGG
The DNA here is from genome assembly GCF_040782645.1 of Streptomyces sp. HUAS ZL42. Taxonomy (GTDB): domain Bacteria; phylum Actinomycetota; class Actinomycetes; order Streptomycetales; family Streptomycetaceae; genus Streptomyces. The sequence goes on along the minus strand of NZ_CP160403.1, from coordinate 952,924 downwards.
AGGAAATCTCCCGGCGGCCTTCACCACGTTCGTGGGCAGGCGGCGGGAGATGGCGGAGGTCCGCCGCCGCCTCGGTACCGCTCGGCTGCTGACGCTCACCGGTGTGGGCGGGGTGGGCAAGACTCGGCTGGCGCTCGAGGCGGCCGCCGCCTCCCGCAAGGGCTTCGCCGGCGGGGTGTGGCTGGTGGACCTGGCACCGGTGCAGGATCCGGCGGCCGTGGCGGGTGTCACCGCCTCCGCCCTCGGCATCCCCGACCTGTCCTCCCACCCCCTCCTGGAGCAACTCGCGGACCATCTGGCCGAGCGCCAGTGCCTGATCGTTCTCGACAACTGCGAGCACCTCGTCGACGCCTGCGCCGAACTCGCGGACAGCCTTCTCTCCGCTGCTCGCGACCTGCGTATCCTCGCGACCAGCCGCCACACGCTCGGCATCTCCGGCGAACACGTCTTCTCCGTCCCCCCGCTGTCCGTGCCGGACGACGCCGTGGAGCCGCGGCGCGACCAGGTCGCGGCCGGCCGCCCGGAGTTCGAGGTCACTTGCGCGCGCCGATGACGAACTCCGGACCGACCGCTTCGCGGACGGCTCGAATGACCTGGAGCGGGAACCGCATCCGGTTTTCGTGGGAGCCTCCGTACTCGTCGTCACGGTGGTTCCAGAAAGGCGTCCAGAACGAGTCCAGGAAGCGCCCGTAGGCCATGAGCTCGATGCCGTCGAGCCCTGCGGACCAGGCAGCGCCGGGCGGCGTCGACGAAGTCCCGCAGTACTCGGTCGAGGTCCCATTGCTCGGCCGCCTTGGCAAATGCGCGGTGTGCGGGCTGGCGTACCTGCGCCGCCGTACCCGCCCGGCACTGACGGTGTGGACGTCGGCCGAGGCTGCGGACTGGGAGAATTCGACTCTGCACGTGACCGGCTCGCGGGTGGAGCACTGGCCGGGCGTCGGGCGCTACTTGCACGAGGAACGACCCGAGCGCACCGTGCGGCTCATCCGGGAGTGGTCGGACGCGGTGTGACGACCACCGAGGCGGCCGTCGGCATGACGAGTTCGGCGTGACTGCCAGGAACGGCAGGACACGGCCATGGTGCGTCACCGACCCCGGACCGACGCGCCGCCGAACCTGCGGATGAGTTCGACGCGCGACGTGATGTGCAACTGCTGGAAGACACGGCGAAGGTGATAGTCGACGGTGCGCGGGCTCAGGCAGAGCCGCGCTGCCACTTCCTTGTTGGTCGCGCCCGCCGCGACCATCCGGACGATCTCGAGCTGACGGGCGGTCAGGCCGTCCGTGCCCACAGGATCGGCAGGCAGGGATCTGCCTCCGGTCCGGGAAGTCGCGCTGTCACCGCTGGCGCGCAGCTCGGCACGGGCACGCGCGAGCCAGAGTCTGGCCCCGTGCCTGCGGAAGATCTCCGCGGCCTCCCGGAACTGGACACGGGACTCCGCCCGCCGGCGTTCGTGCTTGAGGTACTCGCCGTAGAGGAGGGCGGTGCGCGCCTGCTCCAAGGGGCGGTCACGGGGCTCGTGCAGGCGCAGAGCGAGCCGGAAGCAGTCCTCGGGGTCTTCCTCTGCCAGGACCGCGCGGCACTGGGCCACCAGTGCGATCGGCCAGCCGCGGCCGACCCCTTCCGCCCACCGTGCGAACGCCGCGGTGGTCCGCTCCGCCCGCACGCGGAATCCGGCACGGACGGCGGCCTCCACATAAGCGGGAGCCGCCTGGAGAGCGACACCGGGGTGCCGCGGCTTCATACGGCTCAGCCGGCGGAGTTTCGCAGTCGCCTCCTCCCAGTGTCCCGAGGCGAGATCCACATGAGCCAGGCCCCACAGACCCAGAGCGCAGGCGAGCCCGTTTCCGTGCTCCCCCGCCTGGTCGACGACCCGGTCCGCGTACTCCTCGCAGGTCTCGGTGTCACCGGCGAGCCCCGCGGCGAGCATCAGGATCCCCATCAGGTTGCGAACGCACGTGAGCTGACCCGTCCCGCGGGCCAGTCGCAGCGCCTCGGTCGCGACGCGCCGCGCAGACTCCGGTCCGCTCAGCCAGCACTCGGTGTAGGCGAGGTACTGCATGGCATGCGCGACCGTCGGGGTGTCACCTGCCCTGCGGGCCAGCGCCACCGCACGTGCCGCCAGCGCACGGGCGTGGGAGTCGTCGGCGACGAACAGGGCTCCGTGGGCTGCCCAGGTGAGCAGGAGGGGGTCCGTCGCCTGGGCGGCCTCTGCGAGGCTCCTGCGCAGCCGGGGAGCGGCGGTCGGCAGCCCGCGTAACGACTCGGCGACTCCGAGGAGGCAGTGCGTGGCGAGCCGCGCGTCGGGCTCGTCCGGGACTGCGGGGCCACCGAGCAGCGCCTGCGCCCGCTCGGCCGCCTGTTGCGGTAAGTCCTCGTTTCCTGTGGAGAGACCGGCCTCTCCCGCCGCGGCCAGTGCCTTGGCGGCAAGGCGGGTGTTGCCGTCCGCCAGGACGTCCGCGGCGGTCAGCAGTGCGTCGAAGGCGGCGTCCGGTGTGCCCTGGCGAAGCGAGAGGACGCCCTGCAGAAAGGCGATGTCCCCTCGCAGGGATGGGTGTTCTGCGCCGCCGAGCACCTCTGCTCGCTCCAGCAGCCGGTCGGCGTGCCGCAGTCGCCCGGCCATGCTGCTGCAGCTGGCGGCGGCGACGAGGCGACCGGCCCGCGGAGCGTCCTCGACGGTCAGCTCCGCGGCACGTTCCATGAGTACGGCGGCGTGGCACGGCTCGCCGTCCCGGCGCGCCCTGGCGGCCTGGCGCTCCAGTTCGTCGGCCAGAGCCGCGTCTGCCTCCGTCGACAGGGCGGCCTCGTGCCAGCCGCGACGGTCGTCGTGGTCGGCGGCGAACGCACGCGCCAGCAGTTCGTGCGCCCAGTGCCGTTCGGCCAGATCGGGGCTGTGACGGATGGCCCGGGCGAGGGCGGCGTCGCAGAAGGTTACGGTCGTCCTCGACAGGGTGATCAGCCCCGCCGCCTCGGCGCTCTTCAACGCCGTGGGGTCGATTGCCGCCAGTTGGGCCACCCGGTACAGCGTGGGGGGATCCAGGCGCGGTTCCGTGGCCAGGAGTATGAGCAGCCGGCGGCAGTCGTCGGAAAGCCCTCGCAAGGGCGCGAGCCTCAGTCGGGTGAGCCGCGGCCCCAGCGGGAGTGGGTCGGGCAGCCGTGGCAGCTCCGCCAGCTGACCGGGACTGAGCGTCCGCAGGAGCTCCAGAAGGACCAGCGGATTGCCGTCGGCAGCGTGGACGAGTACCTCGCTCACTGCAGGCGCCACCGCCGACAGGTTGCGCCGCGCGATCAATCGCAGGCAGTCGCGGTCGCTCAGGCCCGTGAGACGGAGTTCGGGTACACCCGGCATCAGCTCGGCTGCCTCCCCGTCCGCAGCAGCCAGGATCAGGACCCGTTCGGTGCTGATCCTGCGGGCCACAAGACCCAGGACGTGTCGTGACTCGCTGTCGGTCCACTGCAGGTCGTCGAGGCTGATGAGCACCGGGCGCCGGGCGGAGCTCCGGGAGAGAAGGGCCAGGACCCCGACGGCGATCAGTGATCCGTCGTGGGGCGGCGGCAGACCGAGATGTATCCGCTCCAGCGCCTCGGCCAAGTGGGGCGGGAGACGCCGTACGCCGACGGCCAAGGGGCGGACCAGTCGCTGTATCGCCGCGTAACCCAGGTCCTGTTCCGCCCGCACTCCGTCGGCGCGTACGGTGTGGAACCCCTGCGCGAGGTGCGCCGCCTGCCGGATCAGCGTCGTCTTGCCGATTCCCTGATCCCCCGTCAGCAGCAGTGCGCCACCCCTTCTCGCACGTCGGCAGGCCTCGATCCATGCTCCGAGCTGCCGGCGCTCGGCCTGTCTGCCGATGATGCTGTGCTCGGTGCCGTACGTCATGACGTACGCCTCCTGGATGGACTGATCCTGAGTCAAGAATAGTCATTATTCGCGGGCGGAAGCGCAAGAGAGGCGGCCGAGCCCGCACCGTGGTCGTGCGGGGCAACAGGGGCGAGCGATGGCCATGGACCGGGCGGAGCGTCCGCACGACGCGGCTAGGCTGGGGGCGTGGCAGAGCCTGATTCCTTCGCGAGGCCGTCCAGGTCCGTGATTCGTGAACGCTTGGTCGAGGCCGCTGTCCAGGAATTCGGTGAGCAGGGTTACGACCGCACACGGGTGCAGGACATAGCCCGCCGAGCCGGCCTGTCCACCGGGGCGATTTACGGCAACTTCCGCAACAAGGCCGAACTGCTCGCCGAGGCGGTCGACCACGGCCTTGCCGCCGCCTCGCACCGACTTGGTCAGGCGCTGAGCAGTGGTGCTCAACCCGCCGATGTCCTCGCGTTGATCGTCACGGATCTCTCCGATCCGCGTCAGCAGACGTGGGCGCCCCTGGTCAGCGAAGCCCTCACGGCCGCGAGGCGGGACGCCGAGGTCGCCCGCAGGGTGCACGCCGCCTTGGGCCGGGTCGAGACCAAGCTGAGAGACCTGGTGGAACTCGCCCAGCAGGACGGCTCCTTCGGGCCGCTGATCGATGCGGCGGCCTGCGCCCGCCTTGTGTTGTGCGTGTCGCTGGGAGTGGACGTGCTCGCCGCCGTGAAGGCGGAAGGCCCGGACCACGGCGACTGGACCTCGCTGATGCGTGTCCTGTTCGCAGGGCTGGGGCCTGCCGAATGATTCCGCACCGGCGGTGATACCGGCTGCGAATCGGTGAAGTCACCGGTCCTGCCCTGGTCACCGGCTCCAGGATCCGGCGGAAGGCGCTGGTCAGAGCAGCACGAATGCATTTCCTCAATCTGCCTGTATCCCAGGTGCGTTGACTCCGCAATTGGCGCGCGCCACTCTACCGATGCGTCGCAGCAAAGCTGCTGAATGTCTTTCCTTTCGGTCTTGCGCCGATTTTCGCATCGTTCCTTTTTCTCGATCGGCAACCAATTCCTGCCAGACGAACGGGAGAGAGACATGTCCTATCGGAGTCTGCCCCTCAGGGCCCCTGTGGTCGTGACCGCTTTGGGGGTCGGTGCGGCACTGATGGTCACAACTGCCGCCCCGGTTCCCGCCGCCGAGCCGCCGTCCGCGCCTGCGGTGACCCGAATGGCCGATGCCCGGACGACAACGACCGTCCGCTACGGGCCCTTCACCCTCCCCGCCGCGTCCGGCCACGACCACGGCGAGACCGGCAACCGCCTCGCGTTCAACATCGAGAAACCGTGCGAGGACTGCTTCATCACGGGCTTCGAGCCGAACCTGGTCTATGCGGACGGGTCGAACGCCAACGTCAACACCGGCCCGATGCTCCACCACGCGGTGCTGGGCACCCACGCGAGGAGTGATGTCGTCTGCCGCGGCCCCCAGCGGATGTTCGCCTCCGGGAACGAGCGAGTGGAGAGCGTCCTGCCCTCGGGATACGGCATCAAGGTGCGCCGGGGGGAGCGGTGGAACATGCTCTACGACCTCATGAACCACGCGCCACAACCCAAGACGGTCTACATCACCTTCACCTTCACCCATGAGCCCGCCGAAGGGTCGCGGCTCGAGCCCGTGACGCCGATCTGGATGGACGCCGGCGGCTGTCTCGGCAGTGCGTACGACGCTCCGGACGGAGTCAGTGAAAGGGTCAGGCGGTGGCGCTCCACCATCTCCGGAAGACTCGTCCACATGCGCGGCCACCTGCACCACGCGGGCCGCTTCGTGCGTACGGAGAACCTCACCACGGGAAAGGTGCTGTGCACCGTCGTGGCGGAGGAGGGGGGAAGTCCCGAATTCATCGACCTCCACGGCAACACGGAGATCTCGGACATGCCCCCGTGCAGCGGCGATCCGCTCGGCACCATCAGGCGGGGTGACATCCTGCAGATCACCAGCAGGTACGAGAGCGCGCACTCGCACGGCGGCGTCATGGGCATCATGGCCGGCTGGGTGGCCGAGGACTGATCAGTGCGGCGGGCGCGCCGTGGCACTCTTCGTGGCACGGGTCTGTTCCGGGCACCGGGGCGCGGCCGGATGACAGGTGCCGCCGATGTGCTGGTGTGTCTGGTGTGGGCGGCCGGCGTGTGGGTGGCAGTGCACCTCGAGGCCGGTCCCGCGCTGCGCACCGTGGCACTCTTCGTGCACCTGGCAGCGCTGATCCTGGGGTTCGGCACTGTGCAGACCATCGACTACTACGGTCTGCTCTGGCTGCTGGGACGGCGCAGCCTGCGTCAAGTCCTGGAGTTCACCGGCCCGTTACAGGTACTCGTCTGGGCCGGTCTGGCGGGAATGGTGATCAGTGGTGCCGTCCTCGGCCCTGACGTGGCGTCGGCAGTCACCCGGGTGAAGCTCGGGCTGGTCCTCCTGGTCGCTCTCAACGGTGTGCACGTGCACGCTCTCCACCGAGAGCTTGCCGAGCAGGTGGGAGGAGAGGTGGACAGACGGCTGCTGGTGCGTGGGGCGGTCTCCGTCGTGGTTTCCCAGATCGGGTGGTGGGGCGCGGTGGCGATCGGGTTCCTCAACAGCCAGTCCTGAGTGGCACCCGGCTCTTCGGGCAGGGCGGCTGTCGGCCCACGGCGGCCGTCTCTGTCCGGAGGTTGCGCTCCTCGTCTCAGTCTTCTTCGGCCCTCCCTCTTGACGCCCCCTCACGAACCCCTCTAACGTCTGGCCGAATTTACGAACGACGTCCTAAATTTCGAACAATGACCCGTAGTGTTCACGCGCCTCACATGCAGTCGACGGGATGCGACATCGATGTGAGGCGCGTAGCCGCAAACCCGCATCCGCCGCATCTGTTCCGCTCACCACCTTCCGGTCCCGCTCCACGACACGACCAAGGATGTCTCTGTCATGAGCATTTCTCCCATGCCCGCCGGTGTGGAAAGGCTGCGCCGCCGCTCTTGGCGGCGCGTGCCGGGGCGTTCCTCTCTGGTCCGCCGACTGCGGGCCATGGCAACGGCTCTCGCCGTCGTCGGAGGTGTGACGGTCGGGACGGTGGTGGTCGCGCCCGCGGCGCAGGCGGCCACGACGACGTTCACGAACCCGCTCAACGGTTCCGGCGCCGACCCCTACATGACCTACTACAACGGCAACTACTACCTGATGACGACGCCGTACAGCGGACCGCTGACGATGCGCAAGGCGCCCACGATCGAGGCGCTGAAGGCCGCCTCGCCGGTGCCGGTGTTCAGCGGCCACGCCGCCGGGCGTGACCACTACATCTGGGCTCCGGAGATGCACCTGCTCGACGGCCCCAACGGCAAGCGCTGGTACATCTACTACTCCGCCGGTACGGGCGACATCGAGGACCAGCGTGTGCACGTGCTGGAGAGCGCCGGCACCGATCCGCTCGGCCCGTACACGTACAAGGGCATGATCTTCGGCGCGAACGACTGGTGGGGCATCGACGGCAGCGTGGTCACCATCAACGGCCGGCTGTACTTCATCTGGTCGGGCGTGCCGACGCCGCAGTGGGCCGGATCAAACCCGAGCATCTACATCGTCGCGCTGAGCAATCCGTGGACCGTGACCGGATCCCGCACGCAGATCTCCACCCCGACCTACTCCTGGGAGACGCAGGGCACCCCGATGAACGAGGGCCCGGTCGCCTTGCAGCACGGCGGAAAGACGTTCATCAGCTACTCGGCGAGCGCCTGCCAGGGCCCCGACTACAAGCTGGGACTGCTCACCCTCACCGGCAGCGACCCGCTGAACGCGAGCTCCTGGACCAAGAGCGCCGAGCCGGCCTTCCAGCGCAGCGACGCGGCCGGCGTGTACGGCCCCGGCCACAACGGCTTCTTCAAATCACCGGACGGCACCGAGGACTGGATCGTCTACCACGCCAACTCCTCCTCCACCCAGGGCTGCGGCACCACCCGCACCACCCGGATCCAGAAGATCACCTGGAACGCCGACGGATCGCCGAACCTCGGCGTCCCGGTGGCCACGGGCACCGCGCTGACCGTGCCGTCCGGCGAGCCGGCGGTGACCTACTACCGGCTGACCAACCGCAACAGCGGCAAGGTCATGGACGTTCAGGCACCCAACACCGACAACGGCGTGAAGATCGGCCAGTACGCCTGGAACGGCAAGCCCTGGCAGCGGTGGCGCTTCGTCGACGTGGGCGGGGGCTACTTCCAGATCGAGAGCCTCAACAGCGGCAAGTGCATGGACGTGAACGGCGCATCCACAGCTGACGGCGCCGGCATCATCCAGTACCCCTGCCATTCCGGCGCGAACCAGCAGTTCGAATGGGTCGCCGTCGACGGATACCACCAGCTCAGGGCCCGCCACAGCGGCAAGTGCGTCAACGTCGTCGGCGCCTCGACCGCGGACCTCGCCCTGCTCGAACAGCGTACGTGCGGCACAGCCACCAGCTTCCACTGGTCACGTACGTGAGACCTCGTCACCCGATCCTGGCACCCGTAGAAAGACAGGAAACACACATGTCCGCGGTCTTCTCCCGGCTTGCGGCGATACTGGTCGCCGCCTGCCTGCTCTTCACATCCCAAGTCCTGACCACCCCACAGCGGGCCGCCGCCGCCGACCCCGGTTACCTGATGGTGCACTTCACCGGAGAGGGGTCGACCAACCAGCAGATGTACCTCTCACACAGCACGGACGGCCTGCACTGGAACGACCTCAACGGCGGCGGGATGGTCCTGCGCTCCACGGTCGGCACACGCGGGGTGCGCGACCCCGCCCTGGTCCGCGCCCCGGGCGGTGACAAGTACTGGATCATCGCGACCGACCTGTGCATCGGCTGCGGGCAGAACTGGGACACCGCCATCAACAACGGCAGCCGCAACCTCGTGGTGTGGGAATCCACCGACCTGGTCACCTGGTCGCAGCCATGGCTGCTCAACGTCGCCGGCTCGATCCCCGACGGCCGCAACGCCTGGGCGCCCGAGGCGATCTGGGACCCGCAGACAGGCGACTACGTCCTGTACTGGGCGACGAACGTGCCCCTCAACGGCGCGACGAAGCACCGCATCTTCTACGCCCGCACCAGCGACTTCCGCACCGTCACCACCCCGCAGACCTACATCGAGCGCCCCGGCACCCAGGAAATCATCGACACCCAGATCATCGAGGTGCCCTCCGGAGTGGGTAACTACCGCTACGTGCGGGCCTCCGGCGACGGGCAGATCACCCTCGAAGGCAGCAACTCGATCCTGGGGACGTGGACCAGGCTCGGTGACCTCTCCGGTATCGGCCTGACCGGCTCGCAGGTCGAGGGCCCGATGTGGATGAAGGTCAACGGCAGCAACCAGTGGGCGCTCTACCTCGACCAGTACGCCACAAGCGGCGGTTACATGCCGGTCCTGACCACCGATCCGTCCAATCCCGCGGCCTACCAGAAGCAGGCGTCGGGCAGCTACAACATGGGCGGCACGAAGAAGCGCCACGGCTGGATCCTGAACCTGACGGCCGCCGAGGAGAGCCGCGTGCTCGCGCGCTGGCCCAACACGGCGATCAACCGGCTCCAGTCGTACAACTTCCAGGACCGGTACGTGCGGCACACCAACTTCGACGTGCGAATCGACCCCAACGTCAGCCCCGCCGAGGACGCCCAGTTCCGGCTGAGGACCGGCCTGGCCGGCTCCGGCACCGTCTCCTTCGAGTCGGTGAACTTCCCCGGGTACTTCCTGCGGCACTCCAACTACGACTTCGCTCTGGTCTACAACGACGGCACCACCCAGTTCGCCCAGGACGCCAGCTTCCGCCAGGTCGCCGGCCTCGCCGACTCCTCATGGTCGTCGTTCCAGTCCTACAACTACCCCGACCGGTACATCCGCCACTACGCCTATCAACTGCGGCTCGACCCGATCACCACCGCGACAGGACGCAGCGACGCCACCTTCCGTGTGACGAGCTGACCGACGCCGGCAGGGAGGCCGTGCGCCGCACGGCGACATCCCACGGGCCGTCGCCCTCCCGTGGGGAGGGCGACGGCACCAGCCGTCAGTGCGCTCGGAGCACGTCGTGTCCGTCGGACGATGCCCGTGCCGCGGTGCGTCGGGCGACGACGGCCAGCGCCGCGACCGTCACGGTGACGAGCAAACTTCCGCCACCGCGGCGAAGAGTGGGCCGAACTTCGTCGCTCTCACGCGCTCTCAGGCGGTGGTCACCGTCGCGCCCCTCTCGCCTACCCTGGCCGGATGACATCGACAGGGTGGGGAGCGGACTCACGCCGCCCCGGCACCTGGGTTGTGCACGCCGACGAGACGCACGGCCTCACGGATGAGCTGGGACCTGTGAGGCACCTGGTGGGTGCCTGGCCGAGCCGCTCGGTGTGCCACGTGGTGTGGGTGACGTCCCGGCGACCGGTGGACCTGCCGTTGTGGGTGTCCCACCACGCTGAACACCGCTTCGTGAGCGATGACCTGGACGGTCGTTCTCACGGCTTGAGCCGGTGAGGCTTACGGTCGCCCTGGTCGAAGAACCAGGACGGGTCCCATGACTGCGTCGAGTTCGCCTGGAGCGCCACGACGCGCTCGTTGTAGTGAGCGGCGTCGTGCGGCTCGAGGACGTAGTCCTCGATGTGTCCGTCGGGCTGAGGCACCGCGAGCGTCAGCGTGCTCCCGGTGAGTGTGCCGTTGAAGCCCGTGTCGCCGAGCTCGAAGTCGACGTCAGCGTCACGCGCTCGCCCATCACCGTCCCGCTGACCTTGCCGTGTCCTCGCCGACGAGGGTGTGCGGCAACCCGAGGCCGCCGTCGCCGTTGGCCGCCCTGCCGGAGCCGTAGCTGGCCGTCGCGGGCAGGTAAGTGACGGCACCGGCCAGGGCTCCGTGTCCGACGTGTACGGCGCCCCAGGGGTGAGGGCGCCACCGTAGTGCCGGCTCGCCGTCGCGCTCAGCGGGTCTGACACACCGTGATGACCGCGTGACGCGCGGCTCCGTCTCAAGCTCGCCCTTGAGCCGAGAACAAGCCAGGTCAGGTGCTCGCCTCGTCGTCGGCCTCAGGGGACACGCGCAGGTCCGCAGTGGCCGCGTCCACCAGGTCGTTCGTTGCCCCGTACAGGATGCGGATTCGCTCCGACAGGCCGTCGTTTGTGTTGCCGTTGTCGAGCCGGTTCTTCTTGGCGGCGTCGACGCTCTGACTCAGCAGGCTCGCGGTCCGCCGCGCGGATCGGCGCAGCCCGTGCGCCGCCGTAAGGACGGCCTCACTGCCGACCAGCTGCACGTCCGCCACCTGGGCGTGGATCGCGTCTTCCAGCTCGTCGAGCCGGGTCCACAGTTCGAGTGCCCCTTCGGGGTCCTTCCGGTCGTGCAGTCGGGAGGCTGCCTCCAGAAGCGTGGCGGCAGCTTGGAAGCCGAGGTGCACCAGCGCCGCGTAGGCCTGGCGCCGCTCCTGGCGAAGCCACTTCCAGCGTTCCTCGGTGACCCGGTCTCGCTCGCGCTGCCGATCCTCGCGGGACCGCCGTTGCTCCCGGAACTCCGCGAACGCCGCGGTGATCAGGACGCCTGCGAGCGTCGCGGACGCGGTGATCAGATACGGTGCGAGACTCGTTCCCCCAGCTGCCACGACGAGAATGGTGCCACAGGCCCGTCCGGTACGCGCCCTGGTCGGAGAGGGGCAAGTCTCCCTGGTCTGCACGTGGGGTTGATGGCCTACCCACGGTCTCACTCAACCTGGTCGACCGCTGTTCGATGGACAACGGCCTTATGAGCTCACACAGTTGACGTTCATGGCGGAGGCCGCGTTCGGGGTCATCGGCGCGGTGATCGGTGTCGGGACTGGCGCTGACGGCCGCCGGGCTCTGGTACCAGCGGCAGCAGGCCCGGGAACTGGACGCGCGGGAGACACGGCTGCGGGGCGGGGAGGGAGAGACGGAGCGCCGGGAGGCGTCCCTGCACGTGTCCATGTTGCTGGTCAAGGTCAGCTGCCACGCGTCGAGCCTCGACCCCTCGGCCACGTTGTGGCAGCTCACCGTGACGAACGGCAGCGCCCAGCCACGTTTGTGAGATACGGACTTACGGCTGCGTCGGCCCGGGTGCGGGGGCGGCCCTCTCCAGCTCCCGGGCCGTGTCCGCTGGGGTCGGCTCACCGGCGCCGGCTGCCGTGTCGCCGCTGTGGTGTTTGGCGCGCTGGATCTGTTCGTAGACGTGCGCGCGCAGTTCGCCGAAGCGGGCGCTTGAGCGGGTGTGCAACTGGTCGCGCTGGTCGGGCAGATCGATGACCAGATCCTCCTGCACCACGGTCGGCGACTTCGACAGGATGATCGTGCGCTGGCCGAGGTAGACGGCTTCGTCGATGTCGTGGGTGACGAACAGGACGGTGACGCCCAGTTCGTGCCAGAGGCGTCGGATGAGGTCCTCCAGATCGGCGCGGGTCTGGGCGTCGACGGCCGCGAAGGGCTCGTCCATGAGCAGCACCTTCGGCTCGTAGGCGACGGCGCGGGCGATGGCGACGCGTTGCTGCATGCCGCCGGACAGCTGCCAGGGGTAGGCGTGGTGGGCGTCGGCCAGGCCGACCACCTCCAGGGCGTGGTCGACGAGCTCCTTCTCCCGCGCCTTGCCGAGCTTCTTGCGGCGCAGCGGGAGGGCGACGTTGTCGCGCACGTTCATCCAGGCGAACAGCGAGCGGCCGTACTCCTGGAAGACCACCGCCATGCCGGGCGGGGGCCCGCCGACCGGGCGGCCGTCCAGCATCACCTCGCCGCCGGTGGGGGTGAGCAGTCCGGCCATGCACTTCAGCAGGGTCGTCTTGCCGCAGCCGGACGGGCCTACGAGGCACACCAGTTCGCCGGCGTCGATGTGGAAGCTGAGACTGCGCAGCGCCTCGACGGTGCGGTTGCGGCCTGTGTAGGTCTTCTGCAGGTTGCGTACGTCGAGCATCGACGTCTCCTTCATGGGGCGGACCGGTACGGCCGGTCAGGTGTTGCGCTGGGCGCGGCGCAGGCCGTGGTACCAGGCCAGGACGCGGTTCTCGGCGAGGCGGAAGAGCAAGGACAGGACGAAACCGAGCAGGCCGAGCAGCAGGACGCCGCTCCACATCTCGGGGATGGCGAAGGTGCGCTGGAACTGCACGATGGTGAAGCCGAGCCCGTTGCTGGCCGCGAACATCTCGCTGATGACCATGAGGATGATGCCGATCGACAGCGACTGCCGCATGCCGGTGACGATCTGCGGGCTGGCCGAGCGCAGCACGAGGTGCCACAGACGGGACGGACCGGTGATGCCGTAGGAGCGGCAGGTGTCGCCGAGTACCTCGTCGACGGCGCGGACGCCCTCGACCGTGTTGAGCAGGATCGGCCAGACGCAGCCGCTGGCGACGACGATGACCTTCATGGTGTCGCCGATGCCCGCGAACAGCATGATCACGGGGACCAGTACCGGTGGCGGGATGGCGCGGAAGAGCTCCAGCACCGGCTCCAGGACGTCCCTCACGACGCGGTGCGTGCCGACCAGCAGGCCGACTCCGACGCCGATGACGACGGCGAGGAGGTAGCCCACGGTCAGCCGGAGCAGGCTGGGCAGGACGTCGGCCACCAGCCGGTCGCCCACCCAGACCTCCCCGAACTTGTCCAGGATGGCGGAGAGCGGTGGGACGTAGAAGTCGGTGCTGCCGGCGGTGGCGAACCACCACACGGCGAACAGAACGGCGGGCAGACCCAGCACGAGCAGAATCCGTCGGCCCACTGTGAGGACGGTCATCAGGTCATCCCTCCCTGCGCTGGGACTGGTGCCAGTGCAGCGCCCGCCGCTCGACGGCCCGTGCCACCAGGTTGATCGCGACTCCGAGCAGACCGGTGACCAGCACGAGGGCGTACACCCGTGGCACGGCACCGGAGTTCTGCGCGACGGCGATCTCGTGACCCAGGCCGGGTGAGCCGATGACGAGTTCCGCGGTGACCGCGAGGACCAGCGCCACGGCGGACGCCAGCCGTACACCCGTCATCGCATACGGCAGGGCGGTGGGCCACAGGACGTAGCGCACCCGTCCCCACCTGCCGAGCAGATAGCTGCGGGCGGTGTCGTCCGCGACCGGGTCGACGTCCTGCGTGCCGGCCAGCACTTGGACGAGCACCTGCCAGAAGGAGGCGTACACGACCAGCAGCAGCGTCGACTGCAGATCGGTGCCGTAGAGCAGCACGGCCACCGGGATCAGCGCCACCGACGGGATGGGGCGCAGGAACTCGATGGTGGAGGCGGTTACCGCGCGCAGCACCGGGATGGAGCCGATCACCACACCGACCACCACACCGGCCACGACCGCGATGGCCAGGCCCAGGCCCCATCCGGTCAGGGTGTCGCCGAGGGCCGTCCAGAACGTGTTCTCGCCGAGCAGGAGCCACAGGGTGCGACCCGTCTGCGAGGCGGGTGGAAGGTAGGCGGGCGAGACCACGCCGGTGTGGGGCAGCACCTCCAGGACCACCACGAGACCGGCCAGGCCGGCGAGGCCGCGCAGTGCGGCGGTGGCGCCCGGGCCGCGCCGGGCGGAGGCCCCGCCGGGACCGGTGGCGGTCCCGGCGGAGTTCGTCTTCACGGACGCGATGGCCGACGGTGTCACTTGAACAGCGCCTTCAGGTCGGGCTTCTTGCCGCCGAAGAGGCCGTCCTGCTCACCGAGCGAGGCCAGCTTCTCCAGAGAGGCCATGTTGTACTCGGCGGGCCAGGACGGCAGCGTCAGGTTCTTCAGCACGTCACCGTTGATCTTGGTGTAGGTGGTGAGGATCTGGCGTGCCTCGTCGGGGTGTGCGGTGGCGTACGTGAGCGACTCGGTCATCGCCTCGGCGAACTTCTTCACCAGATCGGGGTTCTTCTGCGCCACCTGGGCCGAGGTGAAGTAGATCGCCAGCGTGAGCTTGGGGTCGGTCTCCGCGAACGGCGACGTGATGACCCGGGCGCCTTGGGACTTGGCGATGGTCAGGGCCGGCTCGCCCATCCAGGCCGCGTCCACCTGGCCGTTGTCGAGGGCGGCCGGCATCTGGTCGAAGGCCAGCTCGACGAACTTGACCTTGGAAGGGTCGCCGCCGTCCTTGCGGACCGCCTCGCGCACGGTGGTGTCACCGATGTTCTGCAGGGTGTTGACCGCCACCGTTTTCCCGGCGAGGTCCTTGGCCGACTTGATCGAGCTGTCCTTCTTGACCGCCACGCCGCTGACGTCGGTCTGGGTGTTGCCGGTGGTGGCCGAGCCGTTGGCCACCGATGTCACCGGAACTCCCTTGGTCTGGGCGATCATCAGCGAGGTGGTGTTGCTGAACCCGAACTGGAACTGCCCGCTCACGACACCGGGGATGATCGCGGCGCCGCCCTGGGCGCTCTCCATCTTCAGATCGATGCCGCGGCTGCTGAAGAAGCCCTTCTTCTGGCCCAGATAGAGCGGTGCCACATCGCCGATCGGGACGATGCCGACCTTGACCTCGGTGGTCTTGCCGCTCCCCGAGGCCGATGAACCGCCGGCGTCAGCGGACGATGACCCACATCCGGCCGCACCGGCGGCCGTGACCACTGCTATCGCAAGCCCGAGAATGCGCCGTCGCATGGGGCTCCTCCTGACGAGAACGTGAGTGAGAATGATTCGCTTTGCGCACTTGTATGCTGAATTGAGGGAGTTGGGCGGACGTTATGCGCTTGCCTGGAAAGTCGTCAATGAGGTGCCACATAACTTTTGAGTGGGGTGTCCGATGACTCCGTCGGCGCGGGTTGTGGGGTGGCACCTCGCGCGGGACCCATGGGGGTCGGGTGGATCGCGGGAGGCTCAAGGGTGATGGGGCCTTGGTGGCGTTCCGAGCGGTTCGCGGACCGCGGCGCCCATCGAATCGAGATGTTGTGCATCTTCTTGACGGCCGCAATCTACACGCCTACCTTCGCGGTGTCATTCCCCCGGACGAAAGAGACCGCGAAGGCTCGATCCCGCTCTCCGGCCGGACCCTCCATGGGGAGTGACGGTGTCCCCGTCGCTCGCTGCAGAGCACCGCTCCGCCGCCGTCACCAGGACAAAGGAGTCCGCTTCGTGAAGTCCCGCATCCGCAGACATACATTCGTCGCCCTGGCGGCACTCCTGCTCGCCGCACCGCTCACCCCGTCCGCCGCCGCGGCCGGGACCGACACGCACGTCGAAGGCACGCTGCCGTCCGGCGCGACCTACGTGATGGACAAGCCGGACTCCTGGAACGGCACGGTCCTGCTGTACAGCCACGGCTACACCCCGCTCGGTGCGCCCAACCCCGCGCGCAACGCCCCCGACGAGCCCACCAAGTCCCTTCTGCTGAAGGAGGGTTACGCGCTCATCGGCTCCTCGTACGCGAGCAACGGCTGGGCGGTGACCGACGCGGTGCCGGACCAGCTCGCCACGCTCGACACCTTCACCTCGCGCTTCGGCCCGGCCCGGCACACCATCGCCTGGGGCACCTCCTACGGCGGGCTCGTCACCTCGATGATCGCCGAACGCCATCCGGACCGCGTCAGCGGATCACTGTCCATGTGCGGCCTGCTCCAGGGCGGCGTGGCCAACTGGAACAACACCCTGGACCCGGTCTTCGCGCTCAAGACCCTTCTCGCCCCCGGAGCGGACATCCGCCTGACCGGGCTGGAGAACCAGA